>DASXOM010000033.1:0-1524 GCA_036494245.1 Gaiellaceae bacterium | reverse complement strand
CCCGCCGATCACCGTGCCGGCGTGGTCGGTGATGACGTCCTCGCGCAGCCCGGGCTCGCTCGGCTTCTACGGCTTCCGCAACCGGAAAGACCACTCGTACGACCAGCTCGAGTTCGCCGACTCGCGCGCGGTGCGCGTACCGAGGGTCTGGGACATCCTCTCGGCGAAGGAGCGCGACGTGATCGTGCTCGGCGTGCCCCAGACTTATCCGCCGAGCCGGGTCAAGGGAGAGATGGTCTCGTGCTTCTTGACCCCCGACACCCGAACGAGCCGCTACACGTATCCGCCCGAGCTCAAGGACGAGATCGAGCAGCTCGTCGGCCACTACATGGTCGACGTGGAGAACTTCCGCTCCGACGACAAGGACCGCCTGCTCGACCAGATCGAGGAGATGACGGAGAAGCGGTTTCGCCTCGCCGAGCACCTGCTCGAGACGCGGCCGTGGGATCTGTTCTTCATGGTCGAGATGGGAACCGACCGCATCCATCACGCCTTCTGGCGCTTCACCGATTCCGGGCACCGGCTGTTCGAGCCGGGCAATCCCTACGAGCACGCGATGCTCGACTACTACAAGCGGCTCGACTCGAAGATCGCGAGCCTGCTGCGGTTCGCGGACGACGAGACAGCGGTGCTGGTCGTTTCGGATCACGGCGCGAAGCGGATGGACGGCGGCATCTGCATCAACGAGTGGCTGCGGCGCGAGGGCTATCTCGTGTTGCGCGAGGAGCCGACCGAGCCGACCCGGCTCACGCCCGACCTCATCGACTGGTCGCGCACCGTGGCCTGGGGCGAGGGGGGCTACTACTGCCGCCTGTTTCTCAACGTCGAGGGACGCGAGCCGGAGGGCGTCGTATCCCCGGACGACTACGAACGGGTGCGGAGCGAGCTGAAGGAGAAGCTCGAGGCGCTCGGCGACGACCAGGGACGGCCGATCGGCACGGTCGCGCACCGGCCCGAGGATCTGTACGCGGAGGCACGCGGGATCGCGCCCGACCTTCTCGTCTACTTCGGCGACCTCTACTGGCGGAGCGTCGGCCAGGTCGGGACCGGCACGGTGCATGTGTTCGAGAACGACACCGGGCCGGACGACGCGAACCACGCGCACGAGGGGATGTACGTGCTCGTGGCGGACGGCGTGCCGGCGGGCGCCGGCCCGCAGCGCGCGTTGCACGACGTGGCGCCGACTCTCCTCGAGCTCCTCGGCGAGCCCGTGCCGGCGGAGATGGAGGGGCGTAGCATGCTCGGCTCTGCGGGTGGCGACGGGTCGCGGATCTCAGGAGCTCGCGACGAACCCGTCACGGACCCGCGAACTCTCTCCCGTTAGGCTCGAAAGTGGGTGGTGGCGCGGGGTGGCCCCAGGGGGCCCACCCCGCGGCGACCGAATGACGCGCGACCGTACACTCCGCCGCGTGTCCGAGCTGGATGCCTCGCAGGCGGAGCCGGTCCTCGAGTGGGACACGCACCTGTTCCGCATGGCGCGCGCCCAGTACGAGCAGGCGCTTCCCTACGCGGACGTCTCGGACC
>DASXOM010000032.1:0-3694 GCA_036494245.1 Gaiellaceae bacterium | reverse complement strand
GGTGAAACGCCTTCTTCTCGCCTCACCGCGAGGCTATTGCGCGGGGGTCGAACGGGCGGTCGAGACGGTTGAGCGGGCGCTCGCGCTCTACGGGAGCCCGGTCTACGTCCGCAAGCAGATCGTCCACAACTCGCACGTGGTCGAGGACCTGCGCTCGCGCGGCGCGGTCTTCGTCGACGCCCTCGCGGACGTGCCCGAGGGCGCGACCGTCGTCTTCTCGGCGCACGGGATCGCCCCGGCAGTCCGCCGCGAGGCGAAGGAACTGCGCCTGACGACGATCGACGCGACCTGCCCGCTCGTGACCAAGGTGCACGCGCAAGCTCGCCGCTACGCCGACGCCGGCTTCGCGCTCGTCCTGATCGGACACGCGGGGCACGAGGAGGTCGAGGGAACGCTCGGTGAGGCGCCCGACGCGATCGTCCTCGTCCAGTCGGCGGAGGACGCCGAGCGTGTCTCACTCCCGGCCGACCGGCCCCTCGCATACCTCACCCAGACCACGCTCTCGGTCGACGAGGCCGGCGAGATCGTCGGCGTCCTGCGCCGCCGCTTCCCCCAGATCCAGGGGCCGGCGCGCGAGGACATCTGCTACGCGACCTCCAACCGGCAGTGGGCGGTGAAGGAGCTACTACAGGACGTCGACCTGCTGCTCGTCATCGGCTCGCCGAACTCGTCCAACTCCCAGCGGCTCGTCGAGGTCGCCCGCGCCGAAGGAACTTCGGCTCATCTGGTCGACGACGTCACCGGCATCGACGAGAGCTGGCTCGAAGGCTGCGAGACGGTCGGCCTCACCTCGGGCGCATCCGCGCCCGAGCGTCTCGTCGCGGCCGTCTGCGCGTGGTTCGCGGACCGCGGAGCCGAAGTGTGCGAGCAGCAGCCCGTCCACGAGGACGTGAGCTTCAAGCTGCCCGTCGAGCTACGCCGGGCCGAGCGCGCCGCCGCCTAGGCCTTTTCGAGCGTCAGCTCGCTGCCGAATTCCACGTCGAGCGCCAGAACCTCGCTCTTGATCCGTTCTCCGTGAGCGTCGATCAACTCGCGCATCTGGTCCGGAACGGTGAGGGTGATCCGGTCCGTCAGCTCGAGGCCGCGTTCCCTGCGCATGGAGTTGACCGCGTGGATGAGCTCGTACGCCTCGCCCTCGAGCACGAGCTCGTTGTCGAGGCCGAGGTCGAGCGCAACCGTCACGCCGTCGCCGGACGCAACCGCCCAGCCCTCGCGCCCACCCCGTTCGACGAGCACCTCGTCCGGCTCGAGCTCGTGCCCCGCCACCCGGAAGCGGCCCTCCGGCAGCTCCTCGAACTCGCCCGCTGCGAACGCGTCGCGCACGGTGCCAAGCTCCCGGCCGAGCTTCGGGCCGAGCTTCGGGAGGTTCGGCTTCACCCGCAGCTGGACCGCCTCGACCGCGCCGAGCTCGACCTCCTTCACACGCAGCTCGTCCGCGATCTCCTCGACATGGCCGTCGAGACTCGTGCCCTCGACGACGAGCCGGCGCAGCGGCTGCCGTAGCTTGATGCCCGAGGTCGAGCGCGCCTGCCGGCCGAGCTCGACGACGCGCCGCACGTCCGCGATCTCCTGCAGCAGAGCCCGGTCAGGCTCGGCGACCTCCGGCCAGCCGGCGAGATGCACCGACTCCGGCCCCTCGAGGACGAGCGTCCGCCACAGGTGGTCGGCCACGAACGGGAGAATCGGCGCGAGAACGCGCAGTGGTTGCACGAGCGCGTACCAGAGTGTCGCGAACACGGCCTCGTCGTCTCCGTCCCAGAAGCGCCGCCGCGAGCGGCGGATGTACCAGTTCGAGAGGTCGTCGGCGAAGAGATCCCACTCCCGCGTCAGCCCGACCGTGTCATACGCGTCGTATGCCGCCTCGCCCGCATGCACGAACGCGTGCGTGCGCTCGACGAGCCAGCGGTCGAGCGGCGCGAGGTCGCCCTGCGGCGGCTCCGGCGGCCAGGCGGGCTGGAACCCGGCGATGTTCGCGTAGTCGACGAAGAACTTGACGGAGTTCCAGAAAGTGAGGAAGCGCCGCTTGACCTCCTCCGCGAGCCCGTAGCCGAAGCGCAGCTCCTGCGCGGGGTTCTGGGAGCAGTAGAGCCACCGCATCGTGTCGGCGCCCATCCGCTCGAGCGCGTCGTCGAGATCGATGGCGTTCCCCCACGACTTGTGCATCTCGCGGCCGGTTTCGTCGACGACGTTCTCGTACGTGAGGACTCGGCCGTACGGCTGGCGGCCCACGAGCGTGACGGCCATGAAGCACTGCGAGTAGAACCAGAGCCGGATCTGAGAGCGTCCCTCCGAGACCCAGTCGGCCGGGAACCACTTCTCCCAGTACGCGTTGTCGGGCAGGTCGGCGCCGGAGATCCCGGCGGAGGCGCCCGTTGCGTAGCCGTGCGGGATCCACTCCCGGTTCTGCCAGCCGAGCGTCGAGAAGTGGACGATGCCCGCGTCGAGCCAGGCGTCGCCGACCTCCTCGATTCGCTCGACCTCGGCGTCGCAGCTCTCGCAGCGGATGCGAACGGCGTCGATCCACGGCCGGTGCAGCTCCTCGAGCTGCTCGAGGCCCGAGACAGCGCGCTCCTCGAGCTCGGCGCGCGAGCCGATCACGTTCAGCTTCCCGCACTCGCACTCGTAGAACGGGAGCGGCAGGCCGAAGTAGCGGCGGCGGGAGATGTTCCAGTCGCCCATGTTGCGGAGCCAGTCGTCCATCCGCTTCTTGTACTGGGGCGGCGTCCACTCGACGGTCGCGTTGCCGTCGAGCATCGGCTGCCGGATCTCGTCGGCCGAGATGAACCAGTCGTCGACGACCCGGAAGACGAGCGGCGTGCGGCAACGCCAGCACACGGGATAGCGGTGGACGATCGACGTGGCCTCGACGAGCAGGCCGCGCTCGCGCAGCGACTCGATCACCGGGTCGACGACCTCGCCGGTTGCCATGCCCTCGAGGTCGCCGTACCCGGCGAGCATCCGTCCCGACTCGTCGATCGGCGCGAGCACCGGCAGGTCGTGGACCCGCGAGAGCTCGAAGTCCTCGGCGCCGCAGCCCGGCGCGATGTGGACGATGCCTGTTCCTTCGTCGAGCGAGACCTCTTCCCACGGGATCACGCGGTGGACGACGCCCTCTTGCGCCGGGAAGTGGTCGAACGGCCCCTCGTACTCGAGCCCGACGAGCTCCGAGCCGAGCCTGCGCTCCTCGAAGTGCTCCTCCGGATAGCGCTCGACCGCGACCCACTCGCCGACGTCGTTGCGCCCGTACTCGGCGTCGGGCTTGACGGCCGCGGCCACGTTCGCGGGCAGCGTCCACGGCGTCGTGGTCCACACCACGAGCGACTCCCCGTCCCGGCCGCGCAACGGGAAGCGGACGAAGAGCGACGGATGCTCGAGCTCCTCGTAGTTCTCCTCGCCGGCCTGCTCGTGCTTCGAGAGCGAGGTGCCGCAGCGCGGGCACCACTGGGTCGAGCGGTGCCCCTTGTACAGCCAGCCCTTCTCCTGCACGGCCTTGAGGAAGCGCCAGTTGTACTCGATGTTCGTGTCCGAGAAGGTGAAGTAGTCGTTGCCCCAGTCCATCCACATGCCGAGCCGCTTCGACTGCGCGGTCTGGATGCCGGCGAACTTCGCGACGAAGTCGCGGCAGTCGCGCGCGAACCGGTCGAGCCCGTACTCCTCGATCTCGCGCTTCGAGTTGAAGCCGAGCGCCTTCTCC
>DASXOM010000031.1:0-4398 GCA_036494245.1 Gaiellaceae bacterium | reverse complement strand
CGTCGCGATCATGAACATGTTCAACTTCCTCGACGGGCTGGACGGTCTCGCCGCCGGGGTGGCCGCGATCGCCGGGCTGACGTTCTGCGTGATCGCGCTCTCGCTCGGGAAGTTCGACCCGGCCGTCCTCTCGGCCATCGTGTTCGGCGCCTGCATCGGCTTCCTCCGCCACAACTTCTATCCGGCCCGGATCATCATGGGCGACTCCGGCGCGCTGCTGCTCGGCTACGTGCTCGCGACCATTGCGGTGCAGGGCCTCCTGAAGACGGCTGCGACCGTCGCCCTGTTCTTCCCTCTGCTCGTTCTCGCGGTCCCGATCGTCGACACGACGTTCGTCGTGGTACGGCGGCTCAAGCACGGGGAGCGCGTGTTCGAAGCCGACCAGGCACACCTGCACCACCGCTTCCTGCGACGCGGCTTCTCGCAACGGCGCGCGGCCCTGACCATCTGGGCCTGGTGCATCACGCTTGCCGCCGCAGCGTTCGCGACCCGCTTCGTCCCGTTCCGGGCCCACGGCGTCTGGCATCCCTGGTGGACCCTTCTCGCCGCCTCGATTGGTCTCGCCGCCGTCCTCTTCTCGGTCTACGTGGTCTACGTGCTCGAGATCGTCAAGCTCGGCAACCGGATCCAGAGACGCCGCAAGCCGGAAGACCCGTTGCGCAAGACCGCTTGACCTAGTCCGAAGGTCGAGCCTAACCCTGGTCTCGGCGACCGTTGACTCTCGTCAACGGGTGTGCCAGCATCCCGTGCCTCGAATGGGGTACCCCGAACGGGAGTAGTGGGAAGGAGGTTCGCGCCAATGGACGTTCGTCTAGCCGCTTGGGGCAGCTAGCCCTCGCGACGTCTGCGGTGTAACGCCTGCGACGGAGCCGCCCTGTACCGCGGCCGTCAGCCCGGTGGCTCCGAGCAGGCGCCCCAACGAACGCCGGCGCGACACCCGGTTGAGCCGCATCCTTGCCCCCTTCGCCAGCCGCGACTTCAGGTTGCTCTGGACGGCGAGCACGATCTCGCTGCTCGGAGACGGGATCTGGTTCGTCGCGATCAGCTGGCAGACCCTCGCGTTGTCGAACAGCGCGACGGCGCTGGCGGTGGTCTGGCTCGCCTTCACGCTGCCACACATCGCGATGCTCCTCTTCGGCGGTGTGCTCTCGGACCGGCTGCCGCGGCGCCGGGTCCTGCTCGGCGCGAACATCGTCTCGGGGATCTTCGTCGGCACCATCGCGGTGCTCTCACTCGCCGGCGTGCTGTCGCTCTGGAAGCTCCTCATCCTCGTGGCCGGTTACGGCGCCAGCGAGGCGGTGTTCGGGCCCGCCTACGGCGCGATCATCCCGGAGCTAGTCGACCGCGAGGTGCTCACCCAGGCGAACTCGCTCAACCAGCTCAACCGGCCACTGGCGCTGCGGCTTGCGGGACCGGCGCTCGGCGGGCTCCTCGTCGCCGGGCTCGGGACGGGCGCTGCCCTGGCGGTCGACGCCGGAACCTTCTTCGTCTCCGCCGCGATCCTCTCCCGGATGGCGGTTCCGCGCAGGGCCGTCGGCGCCGTGGAGACGAGCGTCCGCGCCGTGCTGCGGGAGGTGGGCGAGGGGCTCGCCGCGGTCCGCCGCGTGCCGTGGCTCTGGGCCGGGATGGGAGCGGACGCGATCGGCACCGTTGCGACCTGGGGTTGCGTGCAGGCGCTCGTGCCGGTTCTGGTGCGCGACGACCTGGGCGGCGGTGCGGGCGCGCTCGGGGCGATCTACGCCGCGGGCGGTGTCGGCGCCGTGGCCGCGGCGGTCATGACCGGCTCGCGTGGGAGCCCGCGGCGTCCCGTGACCGTGCTGTTCCTCGTGCTGGCGGGGAAGGTCGCGGCGGTCGGCCTGTTCGGCTTCGCCACCAGCGCAGCGACGGCGATGGTGGCCAGCTTTCTGATGGGCGCACTCTCGACCGTGGGGCTCGTGGTCTGGATGACCCTGATTCACGAGCGGGTGGAAGGCGATCTTCTCGGCCGGGTCAACAGCATCGACTGGCTCGTCTCGACGAGCCTGATGCCGCTCGCGCTCGCCGTCGTCGGCCCGCTCGCCGATGCGTTCGGAGTGCGGGCGCTGCTGGTCGTGGCGGGGTTCGGAGGAGCGCTCCTCGTGCTCTCGTTCCTGCTCGTGCCTGGCGTGCTGGCCGGCGAGCAGCTTCGCGGCGACGGGCTCGAGCCGACCTAGCCGCGCGCTTCGGCTCGCTCGACGAAGGTCGTCAGCACCTCGTTGAAGGGCTCGCCGAGCCGTTGGACCGAGTGGCCCGCGCCCGGCAGCACGGCCCGCTCGGCGCCGAGCCGCTCCTCGAGCACGTCGCACACCGCGTCGAAGGCCGCGCTGTGCCCGCCCGAGACGACGAGCTTCGGGAACGGCGTGCCGGCGAGCTCGTCGAAAGGGATCACGGCCTCGGACGGCGGACGCTCGACCATCAGCGTCCTCGCTCCCTGGAGAAGCTCGGGCGTGAAGTCGCCGACCGGGGTGGAGGAGCCGACGAGTCCGAGGAAGCCGCGCAGGAACTCGCCGGGGTCGCGCGGGCCGTTCGTCCAGTGCTCCTCGATCCGCGTCATGAACTCGTCGGCCGCGGCAGTGCCGCGGGCGATGCCGAACGCAGGCGGCTCGATCACCGTGAGCGAGCGCAGCGGGTCCGGGTTCCTCGCCGCGGCGAGCAGCGCGATGACGCCGCCGTAGGAGTGGCCCACGAGGTGCGTTCCCGGCTCACCGGCGCCGAAGGCGCCGGGGTCTTCGAGCCGGGCGTCGCCGGCTTGGCCGGCGGCGCTTCCAGCGTCGAGGAACTGCTCGAGCCAGACGGCCTCGTCGTCGAAATCGACCCGTTCGACGTCCGGTCCGGGCGGGAAGCCGCGTCTGTTCGGTGCCACGATCTCGAACCGGTCGGCGAGCGGCTTCTGGGCGCTCCACGTCAGGTCCGAGTTGACCACGGAACCGTGAACTAGCAAGACGCGAGGCTGGCTATCCATGCGGGTTTCTGGTGTCACAAAGTACCGGTTCGCGGCCCCTCCCACACTGCTATTCTCGCCGCGGATGCAGGGGACCACCTCGACGCAGTTCAACGCGGCTGGAGCCGGCGGCGTTCTCCTAGCCGTGCTCGCGGTCTGCATCGGCATCGGCACCCTCGTGGGCTGGGCTGCGGGTTCCGGCGCGATCGGGGCGCTGTTCGGAGCCGTGGTCGGGATCCTCGGGGGGATCGGCGCGGTCTATGCGCGCTACGGGAACATGAGTTGATGCTCGGCACCCTCTTCTCGACGCGACGCGCCGAGCCGGATCACCTGCTGCCCGCAGCCGGCGGGACGGTCGTGCTCGCGCTCCTGCTGCCGGTCGTAGCGCTCCTCGGCTGGAGCATCGCCGGCTGGGGGCTCGCCGCGCTGCTCTGGCTCGGCACGCATGCGCTCGACCTCCTGGTCGTCAGAGCGCGCTCGAAGCCGGGTGGCGTGGCGAACTCCGGCATCCAGGCGTTCGCTCTCTTCTTCAAGCTGATCGCCCTGCTCGTGGTGCTCTTCGCAGCCCTGGCCGCCGACCGCAACCTCGCGCTGACGACGGCGCTGACGTACGGGCTCGCGTACACGTTCGAGCTCGGGCTCTCGCTCGCCTCCTACTTCGGAACGCCGGCTTGACCCGGCTCCGGGTCCTGCTCTTCTTCGGGGCGCTCGCGCTCCTCGCGCCACAGGCCGCGTTCGCGCGCGGGAACTTCGACCCGACGACCGAGTTCCAGCAGCACGAGTGGATCCCGATCCACCTCGGCCCGCTCAACCTCTCGATCACGAAGGCGGTCGTCTATCTGATGCTCGGGACGTTGTGCACGATCGCGCTCGGGCTCTTCACGATGCGCAGCCGGCTCGCTCTCCTGCCCGGCAAGCGGCAGACGATCGGCGAGGCGCTCTACGAGGTCTCCCAGACGCAGATCGCCGAACAGGGGCTCCCGACCAAGGCGATCTCCCGCTGGTTCCCCTACGTCGCGACGCTGCTCCTGTTCATCTTCGTGGTCAACCTGCTGGGCTTCATCCCGCTGCTGCTGACCGGGGAGACGTGGCACGGTTTTCCGACGTGGGGGATCTACGCGGCGACGTCGTCGCTCTCGGTGACGCTGGCGCTGGCCCTGCTGACCTTCGTCTTCACGCACTACGAGGGGATCAAGTGGAACGGGGCCCGGCGCTACTTCAAGAGCTGGATCCCGGAGGCGCCCAAGGGGCTCCTCTTCCTGATCGTCCCGCTCGAGATTCTCGGCCAGTTCATGCGCCTGATCTCGCTGAGCGTCCGGCTCTTCGCGAACATGCTCGCCGGCCACATCCTGATCCTCACGTTCCTGGGCCTGATCTTCATCTTCGAATCGCTGGCCCTGGTGTTCGTGATCATCCCGGCGACGGTCTTCTATCTCTTC
>DASXOM010000030.1:0-7629 GCA_036494245.1 Gaiellaceae bacterium | reverse complement strand
GGCGGAGAACTGCTCGGCGGCCGACTCGATGGAGTTCCACGGCGGCCGCGCCTGGGGAAGCCACGGATCGTTCTTCAGGTCCGGCCGATCGAGCTTGTAGAGCTCGCCGAGATCGGCGAGGTCGAGCATTCCCTCCAGCGGATAGACGAGCTCGTCGGCGACGCGCAACCCCTGTTGAAGCTGCTCCAGCATCGCCTGCGACATCGACCCCGACACCTCGAGTCGCGTCACCTCGCCGAAACGGGCGCGACGGAGCTGGAACTCGACGGCCTCGAGCAGGTCGTCGGCCTCGTCGGCCACCTCGAGATCTCCGTCGCGCGTCACGCGGAAGAGCGCCCGCTCGAGGATCTCCATGCCCGGGAAGAGCTCTGGCAGGTAGTGGGAGAGGACTCGTTCCAGCGGAATGAAGCGCCCACGGCGCCCGAGGGGGAAGAAGCGAGGCAGGCCCTCCGGCACCTTCACCCTGGCGAAGCGCTCCTCGCCGGTATCGGGGTCGGCGACGAACAGGCCGAGGCTGATCGAGAGCGCGGAGATGTAGGGAAACGGCTGGCCGGGCCCGACCGCGAGCGGCGTCAGCACCGGGAAGATCTCGCGCTCGAAGCGGTCGTCGAGCTCGGCGCGCTCGTCCGGCTCGAGCTCCTCGACGCTCGAGACGACGATCCGCTCCTCGGCCAGCGCGGGGCAGAGCTCGCTCCGCCAGAGCTCGCCCTGGATGGCGTACAGCTCGAGCACCCGCTCGCGGGCGTCGTCGAGTGTCTGCTGCGGCGTTCGGCCGTCCGGGAGGCGCCTGCTGACGCCTGCCTCGGTCTGGCCGGTCAGCGCGGCGATGCGGACCATGAAGAACTCGTCCAGCATCTCGGCCGAGACCTTGAGGAAGAAGATCCGCTCGAGCAGCGGCAGCGCCTCGTCTCGCGCCAGATCGATCAGGCGTGCGTCGTAGTAGAGAAACGAGAGCTCGCGGCTCATCAGCCGCTCGGCGGCGGTCGTGTTGCGCTTGCGGCTGCGAGCCGTGGTAGCCACCGACTGAGCCTACCCTCGTCTTTGCCCTAGCCGGTGGTAACGGTCCGGTGACGACCCGGGTGCCCGCACGAGACGAGGACCGGCCGGCGCCCGCTACCGGAGCGGGCGCCGGCCCGAGGTCGAGCTAACCCCCGTTCTCGCCCTGGTCGTTCTCGCCGTGAGCCTGCGAGGCGAGCACGACCTGCCACGTGAAGTTGTCGCCGTGCTGTTGTGTGTAGAACCAGCGCCACTTGTCGCTGCTGTTCCACAGGTTCGGGACCTGGGCCCCAAGCAGTCCCTCCGGGCCGAGATCGCCGTTTGAGACGTGGGCGCCGGTGATCTCGTTGTCGCCTTCGTTCTTGCCGAAGCCGCCGGTCGCGGAGTCGAGCGTCGCCGAAGCGTCGCGACCCTCCGCGAGCCAGCGCACCGGCTGCAAGCCCGTGGAGTAGTCCTTCGTCACGTCCCAGATGAAGCCCGAGTCGAGTGCCTTGCGCTGCGTGTGCAGCGTGTCTCCCGCGTCCTCGACGAACGTCACGAGGTCACGCGAGAGGAAGGCCACGTTGTCGAGGCCGGCTACGGTCGCCGACTTCGACTGGTAGAAGAGCGATAGTTGCCCGCTGTCGGCGGACGGGTTCTTCTGGTCGAGCTCGAAGATCGAGGTCCACCCGCCGGCAGTCCCGTTCTCGGGGCTCGTCGCGTTCGTGTCACCGGTCTCGTCGAAGAAGAACTGGGTGAAGTGCGAGCCCGGGCGGAACTGGCCGTTCTCGGGCCGCTTGAAGGGCGTTCCGTCGGCCGCCTTCGCGAGGGTATTCGCGTTGAACGGCGCGTTCCCGTCGACAGCGGTGTCGTGGATCGTCACCCACTTCGTCTGGAAGGTCTTGCCATACGTGCGCAGATCGACCTGATCAGGCGCGTTGATCGCGGCCTGCGATGCGAACGTCACGGCATGGCCGTTGTCCCAGACCTGGAGGACCTGCAGCTTGCCGTGTGCCAGATCGCCCGGCTTCTCCGGCACGTAGCGGTAGACGAAGCTGTTCGGCTGCTTGGCAGTCGTGCCCTGCTTCCCGCTGCCGCCGATGTCCTCGACGATCCAGATGTTTCCCTCGGAGTCGTCCTGGATTCCCTCATAGCCACCACGGCCGAGTGCGCCCGAGACGTCGGTCACCGACGACGGATAGCCTGCCGTCGCGGCGTACGTCGGCGCCGACGAGTTCTCGGTCGTGAAGAGGAGCCGCTTCGCCCACGGGTCCCAGGTCGAGCCGTCGATCCCGGCGATCGGATTACCGCTGGAGTCCGTCGTTGCCAGCAGCGTCACGCGGTGCGCGATGTCCGCGTCGAGGTTGATGCGCGTGATGTAGCTCCCCTTGACTCCGTTGGCGTTGACGACTCCGGGGACCTCGTGACCCTGGAACAGGAAGTGGGTGCCGTAGTCGTAGTTCGGGTCGGCGCCTGTCTGGTTCTTGAGCACGAGGTAGGTGTTCTTGTCGGGCTCGGTCTTCTGTGCCTCGTGCGGAGACGCGGGCGTCCCGATCATCTGCGGCAGCGTTGGGTCGTCCGGGCTCGGCGCGTCGTTGATGTAGCCGTACCAGCCGACGGGATCCTGGGCGCCGTCGAGTCGCATGGATCCCTGCGCGACCATGGTCTGCCCGAGCTCCGGCGACAGAACGTCCGCCGGCGCGTAGCCGGTGGCCTTGACAGCTGCGGTGGGAACGTTGGTGTAGCTCACGCTGCCGCCACCGGCGAGCGCAACGGCTGTACCGGCCGCCGCGACGACAACGGGAAGCATCCAGAGGATGCGCCTTCTCATTCTTTTCCCCTCTCGTGGGTGTCCAAGTGAACGGCGGCATACTCGGAGAGCCCGCGAGCGGGATGGGCTACAAGGGCGCGAACGACGGGTTACGGACCGGTGCTACGCCTTCAGGTTCGAGGCCCAGTCGGGATCCCAGAGACGGAAGCCGCCGAGAAAGGCGTTCTCGTTCTCACCACGCCGGCAGCCCTCGGGCAGCTCCTCGAGCTTGTCGACGCCGCCGCCGCCGAGGACGACCTCGTCAGGCGCCGTCGCCGCCGAGAGCCGCTCGACGACTTCGAAGACGTCCTTCGTCCACTTCTTCTTGCCGTTCTTCTTGAGGCCACGTTCGCCGACGTAGTCCTCGAACGTCTTCTTGCGGAACGGGAGATGACCGAGCTCGAGCGGCTCGATCACGCCGTCCACGATCATGGCCGACCCGAGACCCGTTCCGAGGCCGAGGAACAGCATGCGGCCGCCCCGATAGCTCCCCACGGCCTGCATGACGGCGTCGTTCACGACCTTCGTCGGCTTTCCGAAGGCGGCCTCGTAATCGAAGCCGACCCACCCTGTGCCGAGATTGACCGGCTCGGCGACCACTTTGCCGCCAGTGACCGGGGTGGGAATCCCGACCGTGACACGGCTCCACCGCCAGCCCGCGACGGCCTCGAGCGTTCCTGCGACCATCTCCTCCGCGGTCAACGACGGGCCGGAGACGAACCGTCGTCGCTCTCGCTGGTTCGAGGCCAGCGCTTTTACGTGCGAGCCGCCGACGTCCACGGCGAGAACGATCGGCGTGGCCACGAGCGCGTCGCTCAGGCAGGTTGCGGCTGCCGCTGTCCCCGGCGCCGCGCCCGCTCGAGGAGGAGTGCGTCGAGCCTGAGACCGCGACGCCGCGGCTCGGCGGCCGCGATCGTCACTTCGAACTCGAGCTCGTCGTCGCTCAGCTCCTCGATGGAGTCGCGCCCGTCTACCAGCGGCCGTCCGGTGCGTTCATCGTGCTCGCGCCTCACGTCGCCCTCCTTCTCGCGGTTGAACGGCCCGAGTTTTCCACAGACTGTCCCCTCCTGCCTAGTCCTAGTCCGCGAGGCCCTGTTCGCGCAGCTCGCCGAGGGCCTGCTCGGACTTGCCGAGCTCGAGGCCCATTCCCGCGAGCACGCGGTCGGTCTTCGTGAACTGGATCTCGTCGTACTGCACGATCTGGACGCGATTGCCGCTCGGATCGCGGATGTCGAAGAAGCGGCCGGAAAGCACCTCGACGCCCGCTTCGGCGAGCCTGCGGCGCGTCACCTCCTTGTCGTCGACGACCAGCCCGAAGTGCGGTTCCTCCGTGCGGGGACCGCGCTGGAACAGGGCGAGAAACTGGTCGCCCATGCGGATGAACGCCGCGCCCGGGATTCGGCTGACCGCCGTGGGCTCGAAGAGGTCGGTGTAGAAGGCAACGGCCTCCTCGACGTCGTCGACCTGGAGAGCGACGTGATTGATCCCTACGAGATTTGACTTCATGCAGCGGCAAACGACAGAGCACGCCCTCGCATGCCCGTCCGGAATCGGGCGACGCAGAGTGACGGCGCGGCGCTAGGCTCGCCCGATGGCCGTCGCTCCTGCGAGCCCTCCCCTCTCGTCCGCGCAGCTGGCGAGCCTGGCAGAGCTGGGAGAGGAGCGGACGGCGCGGATCGGCGACGTGCTGTATCGCGTCGGCGACGCGACGTATCCGTTCGTCGCGATCCGGGAAGGCGAGGTCGCGATCCTCGACGCCGCCGGCAACGAGCTCGTCCGGCACGGACCGTCCGGCTTCCTCGGCGAGCTGAACCTCCTTTCCGGCCAGACCGTCTTCGTGACCGCAATCGTGACTCAACCGCTGCGTTACATCGCCGTCGAGCGCGAAGCCCTGCGGAACGTGCTGTTCGAGGACGGTCCGCTCAGCGACATGGTGCTGGCCACGTTCATGTCGCGCCGCGAGGCGCTGCAGCGCGTCGAGGGCATCGGGATCGAGATCGTCGGGCCGCGCTCGTCGGAGGCGACGATGCGGCTGATCGCCGTCGCGCGAGCGAACCGGCTGCCGCTCACGTGGCACGACGAGTCGCCGTCCGGCGAAGAGCCTCCCCTGGTGCGGCTTCCCGGGGGCGTCGAGCTCAAGCGCCCGTCGAGCGGCGACGTGCTGCGCGCGCTCGGGATCGGCCGCGAGCTCGAGCGCCGCGTCGACGTCGACCTGCTCGTCGTAGGGGCCGGTCCCGGGGGGCTTGCCGCGGCCGTGTACGGAGCTTCCGAGGGCCTCGACACGCTCGTCGTCGAGAGCACCGCGCTCGGCGGACAGGCCGGGTCGTCGAGCCGGATCGAGAACTACCTCGGCTTCCCGGCAGGAATCAGCGGCGCCGAGCTCACGAGCCGCGCGGTGTCCCAGGCACGGAAGTTCGGCGCGCGCTCGGCAACTCCCTACCGCGCCGTCGGGCTCGAGCCCGGCGAAGGTCAGCATGTCGTGCACCTCGAGGAGGAGCACGAGATCGGCGCGAAGGCCGTGATCCTCGCCACCGGCGCCGAGTACCGGCGGCTCCCGCTCGACGGGCTCTCCGCGTACGAGGGCACGAGCGTCTTCTACGCCGCCGGGCCGCCCGAGGCGCAGCTCTGTGGAGCGGCCCGGGTCGCAGTGGTCGGTGGCGGAAACTCCGCCGGCCAGGCTGCAGTCTGGCTGGCCCGCGGCGGCGCACTCGTCACCCTTCTGCACCGGCGCGCCGACCTGCGCGAGACGATGTCGGACTACCTCGTTCAGGAGGTCGAGCGGGCCGGTGTCGCCATCCGCGACCGTAGCGAGATCGCCGAGCTGCACGGACGAGACGGGCGACTCGAAGGGGTGACGCTCACCGACGACACTCGGCTGCCGTTCTCCTTCCTCTTCCTTTTCCTCGGCGCGCGGCCGTGCACGGAGTGGCTCGGCAGCGCCGTCGCGCGGCACGACGACGGCTTCCTGCTCACGGGCGACGCAGCCGGAGCCGCCAACCTGCTCGAGACGAGCGTGCCGGGCATCTTCGCCGCGGGCGACGTGCGATCGGGCTCGACGAAGCGCTGCGCGGCGGCCGTGGGCGAGGGCTCTATGGCGGTGCAGTTCGTGCACGAGCACCTTGCGGCGCAGCAGCCGGCGGCGGTGTCGTGAGCGCGCGCGCCTGCACCCATCTCGACCAGGTCGACGTGCGCGAGCTTCCCGCGCAGGTGGAGGGCTGCGAGGAATGCCTCGCGAGCGGCGGCAAGTGGCTTCACCTTCGCATCTGCCTGACCTGCGGCCACGTCGGCTGCTGTGACGACTCACCCAACCGCCACGCGACCGCGCACCACAACGAGTCGTCGCACCCGATCATCCGCTCGCTCGAGCCGGGCGAGGACTGGAGCTGGTGCTACGTGGATGACGTCGCGCTCTTGATTGAAGGCGTCAGCGGCGAGACCCGCATCCCGCCGTCGCCGCTCATGCAGTGAGCGGGCCTCCCTACACGGGTCACTGCCTGTGCGGCGGCGTCCGCTTCGAGGTCACGGAGGAGCCGCTGAGCGCCGGCTACTGCCACTGCACGCGGTGCCAGCGCCGCACCGGCACCGCGGCCTCGGTGCAAGCGCGACTCGCGCCCGGCTCATTCCGCTTTCTGGGGGGCGAGGAGCTCGTACGCGAGTACGCGCCGGGGGACGGCTGGCCCAAATGCTTCTGCTCCGTCTGCGGCAGCGCGCTCTGGAGCAAATACCCGGACACGGGAGAGATCGGGAGCGTTCGCCTGGGCCTCTTCGACCCCGGCCACGGGATCCGTCCCCAGTGGCACTCGTTCGTCGACTACGCGTGCGAGTGGGAGCCGATCCCCGACGACGGTCTCGAGCGCTACGCCGAAGCCAAGCCGCGTTAGCGCTCCGCTCAGGCGGCGCGCCGGAGCGGCACGTCGTCGATGCGCGTCAGGAACGCCGGCCGCGTCGAGCGGAGATAGCCGACGACGGCCCGCTCGTCCTTCGAGCAGGGCAGGAGCGTCTTCCAGCCGTAGAGATGCGCGAGCTCGTGGAAGTCGCCGTTGGCGACTGCGGGCAGGCGGTGCTCCGCGACCCAGGCGAAGAGCTCGTTCCGGTTGAAGAGCTCCCAGCGGTCGACGAGCGGTGCGAGCTCCTCCCAGTCGCGCGAGAAGCGCTGGGTGGCCCGCGCGGGAGAGGCGGCGCCCGGCTCGCCGTGATACGGGTGCGCGGCGATGAGCGCTGCGCCTGCCTCGCGGGCAGTGAGCAAGGCGGTCTCGATCCCGTCGTCCACTCCTACGAACGACCGGCAGCCGACCGCGACGGCATGGGCGGCGATCAGCGGATCTAGGTCGTTGTAGGTCAGCTCGAAGCCCGGGAGGAGCAGAAGGTCGTACTCGTGCCGCGCCCGTTCGGCCTGCGCGGCGATCTCGGCGAGGTAGTCCGCGAACGTTTCCCGGCGCAACCCGAGCGGCAGCGCGTCCTCCGGCCGCCACGGGTCGTCGGTGCGGACGACGTGGTCGGTGACCGCGAGGACGTCGAATCCGTTGCGTCCGTAAAGATCGACGAGCTCGGGAAGCGTCAACTCTCCGTCGCTCCAGCGCGTGTGCGCGTGGAGCTCGCAGAGAAGGGGCTCGACCTTCCTGCGCATCTGGGCTCAGGGTGGCGGCAGAAGGCCCGGAGCGGGGCTGACGAGTGGTTACGAAGGGGTGTCGAGCTCGCGCTGAGCCGGGTGCGACGGCCGGCCGAAGTAGAACCCCTGCGCCTGTTGGCAGCCGAGCTGGCGCACGATCGTGTGCTGCTCGGGGGTCTCGATGCCCTCCGCCACGAGGTTGAGCTCGAGCGCGTGCCCGAGGTCGATGATGCCC
>DASXOM010000029.1:0-2619 GCA_036494245.1 Gaiellaceae bacterium | reverse complement strand
GGTCGTGCTCGTAGTCGTCGCCATGCGGCGAGACTAGCGGGCGCTACTCCGGCGGGGAGTCGACATCGGGAAACTTGCCCGGATGCGCGCGGCGGCGGTCGCGCACCGTCCGCTGCTCCTTGTCCTCGAGCCGCTGCTCGCTTTCGTTGCGGCGGTCGCTGCCCTCGCGACGGTCGACGATGACGGTCACGTTCGGATTGTCCTTGTAGTAGTCGACCATCTTGTCGTAGAGCTGGTCGGCGAGCTCGCGGGGGATGACGCAGTAGATCATCGTTCGCTGATTGTAGGTAGGAAATCGGCCGATACCAGCCCGGAGCGTCGGTATAAGGGGCACATGCTGCGCCGGCACATCTGGTGGGTCGCACCGCTCGCCGGGGCGGCGGTCGCCGGAGCGGTCGTGGCTGCCGTGTCGCTCGGCGGCGGCTCCTCTTCGCACAACCCGCCGCACACCAGTCACGCGCACCTTCAGCCCGCGGCGGCCGCGCTCGCGTTCCAGCGCGCCGTCACGGACGTCGTGCACGAGCTCTCGCCGTCCGTCGTGCAGATCCAGAACCGCGACGGGCTCGGCTCCGGCGTCGTCTTCGACACGAACGGCGACGTGGTCACGAACAACCACGTCGTCGCCGGCGGCGGACCGTTCACCGTCACCGCCGGTGCGCATTCCTACGGCGCCTCGCTCGTCGGCCGTTTCGCGCCTGACGACCTGGCCGTCGTGCGGGTCTCGGGGGCGAAGCTCACGCCGGCGGCCTTCGCGGACTCGAGCAAGCTGGACGTCGGGGACTTCGCGATCGCGATCGGCAACCCGCTGGGGCTGCGCTCGAGCGTCACCGACGGCATCGTCAGCGCCTTCCGCCTGGGCGTCTCGGAGGGGAACGGCGTCGCCTTGCCGTTGATGATCCAGACGAGTGCCGCGATCAACCCGGGCAACTCGGGCGGCGCGCTCGCCGACCTGCAGGGCAGGGTTATCGGGATCCCCACGCTCGCCGCCACCGATCCGCAGCTAGGAGGCACCGCAGCGCCCGGCATCGGCTTCGCGATCCCGAGCAACCTCGCCGGGGACATCGCGACGCAGATCATCCGCTTCGGCCACGTCGTCAACTCGCATCGCGCCTACCTCGGCATCCAGATCGTCGACACGAACGGCGCAGGCGTGCTCGTCCGGAACGTCACGGCGGGCGGGCCGGCAGCGAAGGCGGGGCTCGCCTCCGGCGACCTGATCACATCGGTCAACGGCAAGCGAACGCCGACCATCGACGACTTCACGAGTGTCGTCTCGGAGCTCAAGCCGGGCAAGACGGTCGAGCTCGAGATCGCGACGCAAAAGGGAGCGCACAAGACGCTCCACCTGACGCTCGGGACGTTCCCGGGAACGAGCTAGAGGCGGGCGATCTCGGGGACGAGGCGGCCCTCGTCCTCGACCTGCGCGTTCCAGTCCTTGAAGCCGTCGTCGAGCTCGGCGAGCTCGTGGCCGCGCCGCTCGAGCCGCACGGGTTGGCCGCCGGAATCGGGGCTCACGCGGTACTGGTACCAGGACAGCTCCCAGGCGACGGTCACCGCTAGCTCGCCGGACGTGCCGGAGAGCGGCACGATGCTCGCGTTCGGCTCGCCGAGGCTCTTCGCTATGCCGCCGACTGTGCGCCGGTAGGCGCTGCCGTTGAAGAGGTCTGCGGCCTCGAGGAGCGCGACCTCGCCGTCGGAAAGCTTGCGCAGGATCGGCTCTTGCCGCGCCAACGCGCCTTCGTCGGAGGTGCGGGTGAGGCCGAGGAACTCGACGAGGTTGCGCTTGCGGCGGCGGCGGCGACCGTTCTCGAGCGTCGGCGTCGTCGGCGCGCCCTCCTTGATCCAGCCCGCCTCGGTCGCGAGCTCCTGGCAGAGCGGGCAGACGTCGACGAGCTCCGCGCCCTCCGACGGAGCGAAGCTCACGGCGCGCTCGCCCATCAGCAGCGTCCGCTCGCACACGGCGCATGACCGCGTCGTTGCGACTTTCGTCACCCTCATACCCCGTCGAGTTTAGCCCGGCTTGCGCAAGATCCTCCACAATCGCTAATGTGTCTTACATGTGTGTTTTACATGTAGAGGTTGGATGAGGGGGCCGCGTGCACGCCGGCATCACGGCGGCCGCTGGCGCGTCCTCGCCCGCGTCGAGCGGTTCGCCGAGCCGGCGCTCCTGCTCCTTCTGCGGGAGCGTCCGGCGCACGGCTACGACCTGCTCGAGCGGCTCCCGGAGCTCACCGGCGAGGCCCGCATCGAGATGGGCAACCTCTACCGGCTCCTGCGCGGGCTCGAGGAAGAAGGGCTCGTCTCCTCGGAATGGGACGACTCCTCCCACGGCCCCTCGAAGCGACGCTACGCGATCACGCCTGCGGGCGAACGGCTGCTCGACCACTGGGCCGAGGCGCTGAGGCGCTCACAAGAGCGCACCGCTCGCTTTCTCGCACGGTACGAGGAGAGGAGGTGAAAATGCATCACCGTCATCATGGTCGGGGGCGTGGCCCCCGGATGTTCTTCCGCGGCGGCTTTCCGAGCCGCGCGGAGCTGATCGAGCGGCTGGAGGGATTCCAGCGCGACCTCGAGCAGCAACTCGCTGACGTCGCCGACGTGCTCGCGCACCTGCGCGAC
>DASXOM010000028.1:0-19616 GCA_036494245.1 Gaiellaceae bacterium | reverse complement strand
GTGCAGGCGCTGCAAACGGCCTACCACGTCGCCGCCAATCCGGCGGAGGCGATCGCCAAGGCCGTGAACGCCGGTGTCGACATGGCCATGTACGTGATCAACCCCGATCAGTGGCAGTCCGCCATCCTCCAGGACGTGCAGTCCCACGCGATCTCCATGGGGCGGATCAACGAGGCAGTGGGGCGGATTCTGACGCTGAAGTTCCAGCTCGGCCTGTTCGACCAGCCGTGCGTCAGCGATCCGAGCACGCCGTGTGTCGACGCCAACGCTGCCAACGCCGCGGTCACCGCCGGACGGGACGGCACGCTCGACGCCGCCCGCGAATCGATGACGCTGCTACGCAACCAGAACAACACGTTGCCGCTCTCCTCGTCCGCCAAGGTCGTCGTCACCGGCCCCAGCGCCGACTCGATGACCAACCAGCTCGGCGGGTGGAGCGTCAGCTGGCAAGGCGTGTTCGGTGCAGGTCACGTGTGCTGCATGGGCCCGGCCGACCAGATTCCGCCCGGTACGACCGTGCAGGAGGGTGTCCTGAACGACGACTCCAACGCTGTCTACGTACCCGACGGCAACACCGCCGCGAGCACGCCCGCCGACGCCTACATCGTGGCGGTCGGCGAGAAGGCGTACGCCGAAGGGCTCGGTGACAACCCGGCCCCCCAGCTGCCGCCTGACCAGAAGGCGCTGATCAAGCAGCTCGAGGACACCGGCAAGCCGGTCGTCGTCGTCGTCATCGCCGGACGTCCGGTCGGCCTGGGGCCCGATGCGGAGCACGCGAACGCGACTTTGATGGCCTACCAGGGCAGCACCGAGGCCGGCCAGGCGGTCGCCGACGCAATCTTCGGCACGATCGACCCGAGCGGCAAGCTGCCGATCAGCTGGCCGTCGGATGCCGCTGCGCCTGGCGGGGACTTCAACGGCGGTGCGCCGTCACCGCTAGGCGACCAACCGAAGTTCTTCGACCAGCTACCCGGCACCGGCTCCGGTCAGGGCCATGCGTACAACCCGCTGTACCCGTTCGGGTTCGGCCTGTCCTACACCACGTTCACGACCACCGATCTCTCGGTGACACCGGACGTCGCCCGGAACGGCACCGTGACGGCGACGTTCACGGTCACCAACACCGGGTCCCACAGCGGTACCGACATCGTTCCCGTGTACGTGGCCCAGCCGCTCAGCAGTGTGGTCGTGCCACCGCAGCGCTTGGTGGCCTTCACGCGCGTGACGCTCGACGCTGGCGAGCCCAAGACCGTCCACGTTCAGTTCCCGGTCTCCGCGCTGGCCGAGACGCAGGGTGACATCAACGCGTCCGCACCGCCGGAGGTGGCCCCAGGCGCCTACATCGTCCAGTTGGACAAGAACACCACCACCCCCTACAACGTCGCCGCGTCGGCGCCGTTCACCATCCACTGATCGACGAAGGGGATCGCCGCGTCGACCCGGCGTGGCGATCCCCTTCGAAGTTCTTCCGGCAGCGTGTATGACTCCGCCGTGGGCTTCTCCGCGGCTGACGGCCGGTACGAGGAGATGGGTTACCGCCGCTGCGGTGCGAGCGGTCTGAAGCTGCCTGCGATCAGCCTCGGCCTCTGGCAGAACTTCGGTCACGAGCGCCCGTTCGAAACGTCCCGCGCGATTCTCCGCCGCGCGTTCGATTCCGGGATCACCCACTTCGACCTGGCGAACAACTACGGTCCGCCCTACGGTTCGGCGGAGCAGGTGTTCGGCGAGGTGCTCCGCCTTGATCTCGCGCCGTATCGCGACGAGCTCGTCATCTCCACGAAGGCGGGCTACGACATGTGGCCGGGCCCCTACGGTGAGTGGGGCTCGCGCAAGTACCTGCTGGCAAGCCTCGACCAGAGCCTCGGCCGAATGGGGCTCGAGTACGTCGACATCTTCTACTCGCACCGCTTCGATCCCGAGACGCCGCTCGAGGAGACGATGGAGGCCCTTGCGACGGCGATCAGCCAGGGGAAGGCTCTGTACGTGGGCATCTCGTCGTACTCGGCTGAGAAGACCCGCGAGGCGGAGGCGATCCTCCGCGATCTCGGCGTGCGCCTCCTCATTCACCAGCCGTCTTACTCGCTCCTCAACCGTTGGATCGAGGCGGAGCTCCTGGATACGCTCGGCGACCTCGGCGTCGGCTGCATCTGCTTCTCGCCGCTTGCCCAGGGCGTGCTCACCGATCGCTACCTCGCCGGAATCCCCGAGGGGTCGCGCGCGAGCCGGCCTGGCTCGATGTCCCCGGCCCAGCTCAGCGAGGAGACGATGGCCAAGGTACGCGCCTTGAACGAGGTCGCGCAGCGTCGCGGGCAGACGCTTGCCCAGCTCGCGCTAGCCTGGACGTTGCGCGACCCGCGGATGACCTCGACACTGATCGGGGCGAGCAGCATCGCGCAGCTGGAGCAGAACCTCGCCGCGCTCCAGAAGCCGGACTTCACCGCGGTCGAACTGGAAGAGATCGACCGGTATGCGACCGACAGCGGCATCAACATCTGGGCGGCCTCGAGCGAGCACTGAAAAGCTGCACAAGGCTCGAAAACCGTTATCCGTCGGTAGGCGGCTCGAGGGTTAAAATCCCTCCCCCTCCGCTCCACGACGGGCTTCGGCAGCCATGTAGGTTGCGAAGGCCGTCCGAGTGGGCATGAGCTCTGGCGGCTTCTACAGAAGGGGGAGAAGGTATGAGAAGGCTTTCGCTGGTGCGAGTTTCGGTTGCCTCGCTGGCAGCGCTCGTGCTTCTGAGCGTGGGAGTGGCTGCTGCGGCAGGCCCGGCCAATGTCCGGCTCTCGAACGACTACGGAGCCGGCGGTTACGTCAGCGCGTACACGCTCGCCACGGGCAATCCGTACACCGATGCGACCCTGGCCGAGTGCAGCAGCTCGCGTGGGCGGCAGAACGAGCCCGCAGACGAGATCGACCCGCGCAATGCGCAGGTCATCCTCGGCAGCTCGAACGACTATTGCGGGGTCTACAACGACGGCGTCGACCAGGACGGCGCCCCGATCCCGTCCGGGCCGATCTGGCTCGGTTACTACCGCTCGCAGAACACTGGTGCCAGCTTCACGAGCTCGCTCGTCCCCGGCTATCCCGACGACACCTCGCCGTACGCTTCGCTCGCACGGCAGGTGCGGACAGCGACCGCCGGCGATCCGGTGATCGCGTGGGACAACCACGGGCGTGCGTTCTTCGGCGCGGAGGCGTCTGGTGACCCGGCCGGCTCGGCGAAGACCTTCGGCGACGAGTGGGTGGCACGGTTCCGCAACCCGCAGGGCGAGAACGGCCCGACCAGCCAGGACGGGCTCGAGTACTCCGGCACCACCGTCGTCGCGAAGGGCTCGGCGGCGCCCAACCTGCTAGGCGTGTTCAACGACAAGACCGCGATCGAGGCCGACCGCACCGGCGGAGCGTGCGACGGCTTCGTCTACTTCGCGTGGTCGCGGTTCACCGGCGGAAGCAACGAGAACGACATCAATTTCGTGCGTTCCACAGATCACGGAGTTACGTTCTCGCACCCAGCAGTGCTCACGTCGAGCTTCTCCAGCGTGCAGGATCCAGACATCTCCGTCACCGGTAACGGCCACGTCTACGTGACGTACCGGTCATTCGAGTCGAAGCAGGCGCACACGCCTGATGCGATCCAGTACGTGAAGTCGACGGACTGCGGAGCGACGTTCTCGAAGCCGCACACGGTCGTCACCTTCGAGCACTACGACGCACAGGACGTCGCCGGCCCGCAGCCGACGCCGGCGCAAACGGGCCAGGACGATCCGCCGTCGACCGAATCCGGCGATACCGCGAAGGACTCGTCGGCACGTGACTGCGGCGATTTCGCCGACGCGTGTCAATCCGGCTACACGTTCTTCCGCCACACCACGACGCCTCGCTCGACGGCGGACCAGAACGACAGCCAGCACGAATGGATCTACATCGTCTACGACCCGTCGAAGCCGGGCACGGAGGTGTCTACTGGCACGACATACGGCTCCATCAACTCGGGCACCGGTAGCCAGGAGGGCGTCTACTTCACGCGTCTCGACGGTGCGACCGGCTCGCATACGACGCCGGTCCTGGTCGACGACGAGCCGGTCGGGCATCAGCTCTTCGCGGACATCGCGGTGAACAGCGGCGTCCTGCACACCCTGTGGTGGGACTCCCGCAACGACGCGTGCTACAGCCCGCAACGCCCGATCGGGAACTGCGCTGACGGTTCGACGGTCCCCGCGCTCGACGTCTTCGCTTCGGCGTCGTCCGACGCCGGCGCGACATGGGCTCCGGCGACGCAGGTGACGAACTTCACCTCGAACGGCAGCTACGAGCAGTTCGACGGACGCGCGGTGCCGTTCGGCGGTGACTACCTCTGGATCAGCTCGGTCGGGTCGACGACGTTCGGGACCTGGACGGACTGGCGCGACACCGTCGCCGGGGCCGACCAGCGCGAGACGGAGGGCTCAAATGACGCGGCCGATGTCTTGCAATGCCGCACGCAGACATCATCGGGCGCATTCACGGGCGACACCTGCCCGCGCGATGGCGGTCTCGACCAGAACATCTACGGCGCAAGTACCCCCTAGTCGTCAGACGGTGAGGTGCCGGACGGCTCCGGCACCTCACCGCCGCTCAGCGAAACTCGCCGGCGCTTCGTGCGGTCGAGTCCACACGCTCGCTCCCGAAGTAGCCGCACCGCCACAACGCTGGGCCATCGTTACATCGCGCGGCGCTTTCCGCAGGCGCTGATAGGCTCGCCGCCCTGATGGGATGGAGAGCGCACCGCCTGGTTTGTCTGGTCGCGCTCGCGGCCGCGGCGATGGCAACGGCGGGATGCGGCGGCGGGGGCTCGCAAGCACCGTCCACGACGAACGCGGCCGCCGCCTCGTGCGCGAAGTCGCAGCTGACGCTCGTGAAGCCGGGCCAGATCATGATCGGCACCGACAACCCGGCCTACCCGCCGTGGTACGCCGGCGGTACGAAGAGCTCCTTCTGGAAGGTCAACGATCCGGCCACGGGCAAGGGCTACGAGTCGGCCACCGCGTACGCGGTCGCGAAGCAGCTCGGCTTCAGCCCCTCCGCGGTGCATTGGACGTACGTGCCGTTCACCCGCTCATTCGCGCCGGGTAAGAAGCCGTTCGACTTCGATATCAACCAGATCTCGTACACGCCCGCACGCGCGAAGGTGGTCACCTTCAGCAAGTCGTACTACGACGTCAACCAGGCCGTCGTCGTGCTCAAGGGGACGAAGATCGCGTCCGTGGACTCGATCGCAGGCCTGCGGCCGTTCAAGCTCGGCGCGCAGATCGGGACGACGAGCTACGACTTCATCACCTCGACGATCAAGCCCACGACGCAGCCGGCCGCGTATCAGCAGAACGCGGCCGCAGTGGAGGCGCTGAAGAACAAGCAGATCGACGGCCTCGTCGTCGACCTTCCGACCGCCTTCTACGTCTCGGCTGCCCAGGTGCCGAACTCCGAGGTGCTCGGGCAGTTCAACTCGGGCGGCGGTGCCGGTTACTTCGGCATGGTCTTCGCGAAGGGCAACCCGCTCGCGGCATGCGTCGACCAGGCGCTCGCGAAGCTGCGCGCGAACGGGACGCTGCAGCAGCTAGAGCAGAAGTGGCTAGCGAAGGCGACCGGCGCGCCGGTCTTGAAGTAGCCGACTCGAGGCGCTCGCGCGTCCTCGGCTCGCTGTCGGGAGCCGACGGCCGCCGGGGTGTTGCGATCGCGCTCCTCTCGACGATCGTCTTCCTCGTCGTCGTGGTGGTGGTCGTTGCCAACTCGCCCGGCTGGCCGGCGGTCCACAAGGGGTTCTTCAGCTGGACCTACTTCAAGTCCTCGTTCCCGGAGATCGCGAGGGCCTTTCTCCTCAATTGCAAGATCTTCTTGATCGCGGAGTGCCTCATCCTTCCGTTCGCGCTCCTGATCGCTGTGCTGCGGAGCTTGGCGGGACCGGTGTTCTTCCCGCTGCGGGCGCTCGCGATCGTGTACGCCGACTTCTTCCGCGGCGTGCCGACGATCCTCGTGATTGCGATCCTCGGCTTCGGCGTTCCCGGGCTGCAGATCTCGGGCGTCCCGACCTCGTTGGTGTTCTGGGGGATCGTCGCGCTCGTGCTCATCTACAGCGCGTACGTCTCCGAGGTCTACCGCGCGGGCATCGAATCGGTGCATCCGAGCCAGGAGGCGGCGGCGCGCTCCCTCGGGCTCAACCGGTGGCAGACCCTCCGCAAGGTGATCCTCCCTCAGGCCGTCCGTCGCGTAATCCCGCCGCTCCTGAACGATTTCATCGGCCTGCAGAAGGACACGGCACTTGTAGGGACGCTCGGCGCGCTCGAGGCGTTCAACCAGGCGCAGATCGACGTCGCTGCCACGTTCAACTTCACGCCGTACCTCGCAGCGGCGGTCCTCTTCGTCGCGATCACGATCCCGCTCGCGCGCTTCACCGACTGGCTGATCGTCCGCGACCGTCGCCGCCGCCAAGCTCAGGGGCTGCACGCGTGAACGCGGCGGCGGCGCTCGAGATCGAGGGACTGCGGAAGTCGTTCGGGACGAACCTCGTCCTCGACGGGATCGACCTGTCGGTCGCCGAGCACGAGGTGACGTGCCTGATCGGAGCGTCGGGCTCCGGGAAGTCGACCTTGCTGCGGTGCATCAACCTGCTCGAGCCGGTGGACGCGGGCCGGATCGCGGTCGCAGGGGAGGAGATCACCCGGCGCGGCGTGGACGTGAACCGCGTTCGCCGCCGGATCGGGATCGTCTTCCAGGCCTACAACCTCTTTCCACACATGAGCGTGCTCGAGAACGTGACGCTGGCGCCGAGGCTCGCGCTCCACCAGGGCCGGCGCGAGGCCGAGGAGCAGGCGCGCGGGCTGCTGGATCGCTTCGGCCTCTCCGACAAGGTGGAGGCGTATCCCGACCATCTCTCCGGCGGCCAGCAGCAGCGGGTCGCGATCGTGCGCGCGCTGGCCATGCAGCCGCGGCTGATGCTGCTCGACGAGGTGACGAGTGCGCTCGATCCGGAGCTCGTTGCCGAGGTGCTCGACGTCATCGGGGAACTCGCCGCCGGCGGGATGACGATGCTGATCGCGACCCACGAGATGGGGTTCGCCCGCGATATCGCGACGCGCGTCTGCTTCCTCGACGACGGCGTCATCCTCGAGCAGGGATCCCCCGAGCAGATGTTCGGTTCTCCGCACGAGCTCCGAACGCAGCAGTTCCTGCAGAGAATCGTGAGCGCGCACCGGCTCTGAGTCCGTGAGGGTGGGAGGGCCCGGCCCACGGCTTACGGCCGACCGCCCACGCCAGCCGCTGGGGGTATCTCCGTACACGCGCGCGGCTCGACGCGCCCGGCGCCCTCCTACGACCGAACCGTTTCGTTGATCGGAGTCCCGCTCGGGAGCGGGACTCCGATCCTTACGAGGCTCCGGCCCGTCAGGACTTGCTGGCGCTCCAGCTGCCGCCGCCCTCCGGGCTCGTCCAGGTGCCCGACATCGACGTCCCTCGGACCTTGCCGTTGTACTTGGCGCCGACGCTGACTGCGCCGAACTTGATCTTCCCGTCGCGCACGCTCCCGCCGATTCCGTACGTGCCCTTCGGATTCGAGAGTGCGATGTTCCCGTACAACCGCGCGCCCGTCTTCTTCCAGTGGATCGTGAAGTGACCCGAGACGGCGCCGCTGTAGTGGCCCACCCACTTGCCGGCGAGACCACCCGACGTGGTCGCGGCGGGGGAGCTCGACGCGGCGACCGCCGTCCCGATCTCGATCCCGCCTGCGGCCAGCAAGACCCCGGCGATCGCCGGAGCCACGAGCGTGCGTCTGATCAGGTTTCCCTTCATGAATGGGTCCTTTCCTCGGAGGGGGAGGTGACGGTGGCTGCGAGCAGGCGCTCGTACGGCACGCGCGCCCGCTCCGCGACCCGGCGGATCGCATCGGCGCTGCCCTCGAAGTGGCAGAGGACGACCTCGTCCTCGGCAATCAGCACCGATCCGAAGTAGCGAACGTCGTCGGCGAGCGAGGCAAGGATCCGCTGATCGAGCGCGCGCACATCCTCCTCGTGCACGTCCGGCCAGTAGCACTCGGCGACGAAGCTCGCGGCATGTTCCGCCATGGCTCCAACATGACCGGCCGGACGGCTCGGAGAAAGACCTGAAGACCCTACGAAATCGCCTGTGCCGCCCACAGTCCTACAACGGAGAGAGCCCCCGCGACTTCGGGGGCTCTCTCGACCTCGTGTGCGGGTCAGGACGTCAGTTGCCGGTGGAGTTGCCGAGCACCGCGAGGCTGAAGTCGCATTGGCTGGAACCGTTGTCGCAACTCGCGTCGATCTCGTCGACGTGGATCGGGTGCGTCAGGTCGAGCTGGTACGAGTCTGCGCCATTGATACCGCTCCCCAGCAGCTCGAGGACGACGTTTCCGCTGTCCATGAAATCGATGGCCATGTTGTCGTCCATCCCCGAGGCGGTGATGTCGGTCGCGTAGAAGTTCTGTTTGCTGCAAAGCGGGACGTTGTCGCCGTTAACGCCCCACCCGCTCGAACCGCCGTTCGTGCACTGCTCCTTCACTGCGCCGGGCGACGCCGTCTGGGCAGTTGTCTCGAGGTTCCCACTGCCGTGAAGTTCAGCTTGCCGAGGTCGCCCTCGATATTCGCCAGATACCCGCTGTCGGTCGAGTCGAGGTTGACCGTGTTCTTGCTCGGGTCGATGCCGACGGTTCCGCTCACGCTCGTAGTCGACGTACCGACCTGCTGGACCGGGATCGGATTGGTGCTCGTGTTTGTGACGACGACGTTCTGGAACGGCGTCGTCGCCGCGTTGACGACCTGCTCGCGGAACACGGTCGAGCCGAGCACGATCGCGGTTGCCACGAGCAGGAACGCAGGTATCAGTGCCTTGCGCATGCTTTCTCCTCCGTCGGGTTCACGTCAGCAACATGACCCGGTCCGCCGGTCGGAGAAAGACCTGAAGACCCTACGAAATCGCTTGCGCGTCGCCGCGGTCGAGGGCGCGGCCGAGCTGCGCTCGCGAGGAGATGCCGAGCTTGCGGTAGGCGCGCTTCAGATTCGACTCGACCGTCTTCACGCTCACGAACACCTGCTCGGCGATCGCCTGGTTGCTCAGACCCTCGGCGGCGAGTCGTGCGATGCGGAGCTCGGTCGCGCTCAGCTCCTCCGGCGCGCGCCGGACTGCGACCCGGCCGAGCTCGTCGTCGACGCGGGCCACCCAGGTCTCGGCGCCCGTGCCGGCGAACAGCTCACGCGCCTCCTCCAGAGAGAGTCGCGCCTGGCGCTTCCGCTTCAGGCGCCGCTGCAACCGACCTTGGACGAGAAGCGTCCGTGCGCGCTCGAAGGGCATCGGACAGCGCTCGTGCTCGATGAGCGAGCACTCGAGAGCCTCCGCGGCCTCGTCGAGCTCGCCCCGTGCCGCGAGCACGAGGCCTCGGCACCGCGCCGAGACCGCGAGACTCCACGGGATGCGCGAACGGGCCGCGCGCTCTTCGAAGCGGGAGAGCAGCACCTGAGCCCGGTCGACGTCACCCACGGCCAGCGCCGCTTCGATGGCGTCGCCGTCGATTCGCCAGACCGCAGGTTCGCGGAAGGCGACGCGCTCGAACACTTCGAGCGCCTCCGCCAGGTGCCGGTCGGCGGGGATCATCTCGCCGGCCGCGAGCTCCGCCAGGCCCAGGCAGCGGCTCCAGAGCGCCGTCCCCATCGGATCACTCGGATCAGCCTTCGCAGCGGCTTCGCGGACGGAGTCTGTCCGCCCAGAATACGCGTCCACGTATGCGCGCCAGATGTCTCCGGCTCCCGCGCCCTCCCCCTGCTGGCTGAAAGCGTCGAGCATGCGTTCGGCCAGCTCCGTCGCTCCGGCCGGGTCGCCTGCCCAGGTCGCGACGATCACGCGATTGAGCAGGATGTTGGCGAGCGACGACTCGTCGCCCTCCTCGTGCGCCTGCTGCTCCGCCTGCTCGAGGTGCGCACGCGCACCGTCGAGGTCGTCGATGTACCGGAGCCACTGGCCCAACTTGAAGACGACGCGCACATCGACCTGCGCCGGTGGGCTGCGCTCCTCGAGCACGAGCGCCCGCATTGCCGTGTCACGGTCAAAGCCGTCGCCGAGGAAGAGGTCGGCTCGCACGCGGGCGCTCAGCGCCGCCGCGACAAGGCCCGGATCGGCGTCCGGGACGTCCTCGAGCAGCGCCAGCGCCTCCCGCGCGGAGACCGCCGCCTTCGGCAGGTCGACGGTACCCGCGTAGAGCGCGATGGCAGTGTGGCAGCGGGCCTTGAGCACGGGATCGGCGGCGTCCGCGAGCGCCTCCTCTGCCAGCGCCGTCGCCGCGGATTCGCCCGTGCCCCAGTAGTCCATATCGACGAGGGTCAGCAGCGCTCGCGCGCGCAGGTCACCCCGCGGAAGCGTCGTGCGCAACTCTTCGAGTAGCGCCCTCGCGGTCGGGAAGTCGCTGGCGAGATGGAGTTGCTCGGCAAGCTCGAGCTGGAGCTCCAGCCGCGCCGGTGCGTTTGGCGGAAGCAGCCGCAGGGCGAGCCCGGTCAGCTCGGCGGCCGAGTCGGGCGAGCCGCGCATGCGTGCGTGGCGGGCAGCCGCCTGGAGCTCCCGCACGACCCCTGCGTCCGGCCCGGCAGCGGCGAGCGCGAGATGCCGCGCCCGCTCCTCTGGGTCGCGCGCGAGGTCGGCGACAGCGCGATGAGCCTCGCGGAGGCGAGCAGCCGGAGCTGCGGAGTAGACAGCCGAGGCGAAGAGTGGGTGGACGAACTCGATCCGCCCGTCCAGCTCGACGCGCACGAGCCCCGCCTCTTCCGCGGGCGCGAGCTCGACGGGATCGATCGCCTCGGCGTCCGGCCGCGCCAGGGTCGCGGCGCGCAGGAGCGCGTCTCGCGTCTCGACCGGAAGGGCGCCGACGCGTGCCCGGACGAGCGCGTCGAGGTCCTGTGGGACCGGCACGCGGTTCGACCTCTCGTGCTCGTCGCGGCGGTTGAGCTCCCGCGCGATCTCGACCGCGTAGAACGGGTTGCCGCCCGACGACTCCGCGATCCGCACGAGCGTCGGTCGCGGAAATGTGCGCCCGAGCTCCTGCAAGAGCACCCGGTGTAGGGCGGCGACCGAGAGCGGTCCCAGCTCGACGTGCTCGGCTTGGACGTCGCTGTCGAGCGCAAGGATCGGCGCTCGGGCAAGCTCCGTCGCGCGCACCGAGACGAGGCCTCGTACGGGGTCGTCGCCGAGCCGGCGCAGGGCAAACTCGACCGCCGCCGCCGACGAGGCATCGAGCCACTGGAGGTCATCGATCGCGCAGACGACCCTCGATTCGCCGGCGAGCGACCGCAGGAGCGTGAGGAATCCCGCGCCGACGACGCGACGCTCGGGCGGCCGTGCGGAGACGGCGCGCAGGAGCGCGGCATCGAGACCCACCCGCTGCGGCTCGGGCAGGAGCGCGAAAAGCTCGTCCGGCACGTCGGCGAGCAGATCTGCGAGCCCCGCGAAGGCGAGCCGGGCTTCGGACTCGGTCGGCCTCGCGATCAGGACTCGCGCACCTTGCGCACGAACATGCTCGACCGCGGCCTGCCACAGCGTCGTCTTGCCGATTCCGGGCTCGCCCACGATCGCGACCACACACGACCGCTCGGAGCTCAGGAAGGCCTCGACGGCCCCCAGCTCCGATTCGCGCCCGACCAGGCTCGACACGATCAAAGCGTATGCGCCGTCGAGTCTTTCTTCATCCCGGTTGGATGACAACCCGGCGATGGGCAACTGCTTGAGTCGGCGACGTGGCCAAGGTCGTCGGCATCGTGGCTCTCTTCGCGGCCGGCCTCGCGCTCTCCGGTGGCCTCGCAGCCAGCGGCGTGGCAGATGTCACGACGACGGAGACGCTCCCGGTCACAACGACGCTCTCGGAGACGACAACCGAGCCGGCGACGACCGTCGTCTCGACCGTCGAGCAGACGACGACGCGGAGGGTGATCGTCGGGTCGACCGGCACGACCTCCAGCTCGAGCTCGACGAGCGACACGCCGACGTGGGTCTGGGTCGTGCTCGGGCTTCTCGCCGCTGCGGTGATCGGCCTCATCGTCGCGCTTCTGACGCGCCACAGCGGCCTCTCCGACGACGAACGGCAGCGGCGTCTGGACGCCGCCATCGCGAGCTGGGCCGCGCAGGGGTGGGTGCTGGACAGCCAGACCGCAGGCTCGGCGATCATGCGGCGTGGCCCGGATCTGATGGTCGTCAGCATCGACGACAAGGGCCTGACCAACGCGCGGCCGCTCGCTAACCCGTAATCAGCCTCGGCCGAACCGACGGCGTAGCCAGATCACGACGGGTGGCGCGGCCGCCAAGAGGACGCCGAGACTCAAGTAAGGGTCGCCGGTGCCGTGTCCGGTCAGCCACAAGCTGATCCCGACGGCGATCAGCGCGAGAGCAGCCAGGTAAATCCCGACGAGTGTCTGTCGGCTCAGGCGGGAGCACCACTGCGCACGGCGAGTGCCCGCTTGAGGAGATCGAGCGCCAGCTGCGGCTCGCCCCGCTCCTCGTAGATCTCGGCCATCGCCGTCAGAGCGGCGGCCACGCTCCGCCCGGGGACCGGCGCCTGCTCGACGGCGAGCTCGTAGAGCTCGAGTGCGCGGGCGATGTCTCCTTGCGCGCGGAAGATGTCCGCGACCGCGAGGTAGGCGCGGGCAGCGTCCTTCGGTGTGGCGGCGTTGAGCCGCGGCACGATGCCGAGCAAGAGAGCCGCGGCTTCTTCTCCCTCGCCGAGAGTGGAGAGAGAGCGCGCCCGCTCGACCGCGAACATCGCAGCGTCCGTGGCCTCGCCGGCTGCGGCAACGATCGGCTCGCCTTCCTCGACGAGCTCGAGTGCGGCTTCCGGGTTGCCGCGGTCGTTCTCGATGAAGGCGAGCAGCAGCAGGGCGCGCGCCGCTTCGAGCGTTTGCTCGCTCGCTTTGAGAGTGGCGATCGCGAGCCTCGCGTACTCGGCGGCGCGGTCGGGCTCTCCCTGCGCGAGGTGGACACGCGACTGTGACCAGTAAAGGGCGGCGCGCAACATCGGATCGATGGTCTGGCGCGCAAGGTCGAGGACGTCACCGAGAGCGGCATGCGCACGGCCGAACTCGCCGTGATCGACATAGGCGTTGGCGAGAAGCAGCGAGAAGCGAACCTGATCGAACTGATCGCCACGTCTGCGCGCCTCGTCGAGGAAGCGCTCGAAAAGAGCAAAGGCGTCGTCGAAGCGATTCTGAGCCGTGTAGATCCGGCCGAGGGCGTTCGCGGCTGCCGACGCGTCTCCCGAGTCGAGCTCGCCCGAGTTCAGCGCCTGCTGCAACAAGTCGGCGGCTTGCGCGATGTCACCTCGACCTGCTGCCAGTCGGCCGAGCCCGAGCTGTGCTCGCGCCGCCGCTGCCGGCGATTCTGCACCCTCGCGCGCCGCTTCGTAAAGCTCGGTCGCCCTTTGCTCGTCGCCGAGCCGTAAGGCGACCTCGGCCTCGAGAAGCTCCGAGCTCAGGTCCGTGCCGTCGGGATTGCCGGTCGCCAGGTAGTCGGCGCTGACTCCGAGGCGCTTGCCGAACTCGCGGAGGATCTGAAGCGACGGAACACGAGCGCCTGCCTCGATCCGCGATACATACGCGGCTGTGCAGCCCTCGAACGAGAGCTCACGCTGCGTGAGTCCGCCGGCCTCCCGTGCCTCCCGCAGACGGCGACCCACCGCGGCGGGATCGTCTACGTGGCTTGAAGGCCGGCGCGGCATTACAAGCCAAGACTGTAGGCATTAGCAGCACAAAACACAACCCGGAGATGCTGGTGACGGCAGCGAGATGAAGCCGCCGCCACCAGTCGCGATTCTCTAGATGCCAGGCCAGGGTCCGCCGTCGGCGGCGACGAGCGCAAACAGCACTGAGCCGAGGACAACGGCCAGCAACACGAACCTCGTCTTCACGGACTGTCCTTTCGATCGATCTCGCAGAACAGCCCCGGCGAGTGTGTTCTAGTCCACGCGTCGGACGTTGCTATCTATTGTCATATCGAGCGCCGAAGCGGTAAACTCCTGGCGAGTTGGAATCCGCGACGGGTTCCGGCTCTAGGCCGTCAGCCCGTCGACAGGCGTCGAGGTCGCGCTCGAACCGCCGATCACGACCTCGACGCCCTGCCGACCTGTGTCTAGCCCGACAGTCGCTGCATCAACGCGCGCAGGCCGTCCCGCCAGGGCGGGAGCGTCGGTGCATCGGGCCGCTCGCTTCGCAGCACCGAGTACGCGGGCCGCGTGGCCGGTCGGTCGAGCTCGGCGGTCGTGATCCGCTTGACGCGGCAGTCGATTCCCGCGGTCTCGAAGATCGCCTCGGCGAAGTCGGCCCACGTGCAGTCGCCGCCGCCGGAGAGGTGCCACCGCCCGTGGGGCAGATCGAGCAGCTCTCGCACGGCCGCCGCGAGGTTCGCGACGTAGGTGGGCGAACCGCGCTGGTCGTCGACCACGGCCACTTCGTCGCGCTCCGCGCCGAGCCTGAGCATCGTCCGGACGAAGTTCGTGCCCGTCCAGCCGTAGAGCCAGGAGGAGCGCACCACCCAGGCGTCCTCGCCGGCCACGGCCTCGGCCTGCAGCTTCGTGCGGCCGTAGATCGAGAGCGGGTTCGGCGCGTCCGACTCGACGTACGGCTCCCGCTTGTGGCCGTCGAAGACGTAGTCCGTCGAGAAGAGGACGACGGGCGCTCCGAGCTCGAGCACGTGCTGTGTCCCGCCGACGTTCACGGCAGCCGCGTCCTGGGGGGACGACTCCGCTCCGTCGACGTCCGTCCAGGCCGCCGCGTGGAGCACGACGTCCACTTCGGGGAGGCCTGCCGGAGGCGGCAGCGTCACGTCCCAGTCCGCCCGGGTCAGCGGTATGACGCGCGTCTCGCGCCGGAACTCCTCGCACAGCGCCGCCCCGAGCTGCCCGCCGGCGCCGGTCACGATGACGCCGCGGCTCAGGTCCACTGCGTCTCGCGGACGGGCACGCGCTCGCGAAGCGGCTCCCACCACTCGCGGTTGGCGGCGTACCAGTCGACCGAGGCGCGCAGCCCGTCCTCGAACGAGATCTCCGGCTTCCAGCCGAGCTCGCGCCGGAGCTTCGTGGAGTCGAGCAGGTAGCGGCGATCGTGGCCGGGACGGTCGGGGACGATGGTCTTCAGCGATTCCGGCTTCCCGGTGAGCCCGAGCGCGAGGTCTGCGATCTCCTCGATCGAGCGCTCGATCCCCGAGCCCACGTTGTACGTCTCTCCTTCGTGCCCCTTCCCGAGCACGAGCTCGATCGCGCGGCAGTGGTCGTCGACGTGCAGCCACTCGCACCGACTCTGCGTCGATGCGTACAGCGGCAGCTCGCGGTCGTCGAGTGCGTTCGTGACGAAGAGCGGGATCACCTTCTCGGGGAACTGGCGCGGCCCGTAGTTGTTCGAGCAGTTCGTGATCGTCACCGGCAGGCCGAACGTCTCGGAATAGGCCCGCACGGCATGGTCCGCGGCGGCCTTCGAGGCGCTGTACGGCGTCCGGGGCCGATAGGGCGACTCCTCGGTGAAGGCTTCCCCCGAGTCGATTGGCAGGTCGCCGTAGACCTCGCAGGTGGAGATGTGGTGGAAGCGCGACACCCCGTGCCGACGGGAGGCCTCGAGCAGTGTCTGCGTGCCGAGGACGTTGGTGTGGAAGAAGCGTCCGGGATCGACGACGCCGACGCTGTTGTGCGACTCGGCGGCGAAGTTGACGACGGTGTCGATCTCCTCCTCGGCCAGGAGACGTTCCGTCGGGTCGAGATCGCAGATGTCGCAGATTGCGAGCCGAACGCCGAGCCCGTCGAGGTTGCGCGGGTCACCGGCGTAGGTCAGCTTGTCGAGTCCGACGACGTGATCATTCGGATGGCGCCCGAGCCACCAGCGGACGAAGTTCGAGCCGATGAAGCCCGCTGCGCCCGTGACGAGGATCGATTTCGCCATGTTCGTATCGTGCCGGTTCCTCCGAGGCCGGACCGCGCGATACCCTGAGCCGGCTCGGGAGAGGTGTCCGAGCGGTCTAAGGAGCGCGACTGGAAATCGCGTACGTGCTGCAAGGTGCGTCGCGGGTTCAAATCCCGCCCTCTCCGTTACAGACACGTCCGGAACCAGGTTCCGGACGTGTCCATCTCAGTCGTGGATGCGGGCCAGCAGCTCGACGCGGCGCAGCACTTTCTGCGCGGTGCCGCCGAGCCGGATCTCGTAGCCGGCGCCGCTCGGGAAGAGCACCTTGTCGCCGGGGACGATGCCCTCCACCTCGGAGCCGACGGCCGTGACGATTCCGCTGCGGCACTGGGCTTCGGCGCTCGCGGGGAGGATCAGCCCGGCCCGCGTCTCGGCCTCCTCGTCGGTCGGCTGGACGACGACGTAATTGTCCAGCGGCTCGAGTGAGAGGCGAAGCGGGCGCGTGTCTTCCAACATGCGTCCACGATACTCCTGCGCATGCCCTCGCAATCGCCGTTCGTCGAGCTCGAGGTCGGGTCGCGTACCGTCAAGGTGACGAATCCGGACAAGGTCTTCTTCCGCACGCGCGGCGAGACGAAGCTCGACCTCGTCCAGTACTACCTCTCGGTCGGCGAAGGGATCGTGCGCGTGCTCTACGAGCGGCCGACCCAGCTGAAGCGGCATCCGGACGGCGCGGAAGGGGAGGCGATCTACCAGAAGCGCGTGCCGAAGCACCGGCCCGACTGGATCGAGACCGCCACCGTCACCTTCCCCTCCGGTCGCACCGCCGACGAGCTCTGCGTCACCGAGGTCGCGCAGGTCGCGTGGGCTGCCAATCTCGCCACGATCGACTTCCATCCGTGGCCGTCGCGGCGCCGCGACGTCGAGCACCCGGACGAGCTCCGCATCGACGTCGACCCGCAGCCCGGCACCGGCTTCGCCGAGGCGAAGCAGGTCGCGGCGATCGTCAAGGAGACGCTCGACGAGCTCGGCTTCGTCGGCTGGCCGAAGACGTCGGGCAACCGCGGGATCCACGTCGCCTGCCGCATCGAGCCGAAGTGGGGCTTCCGCGAGGTGCGCCGCTGCGCGCTCGCGTTCGCGCGCGAGGTCGAGCGGCGTGCGCCGAAGCTCGTCACGACCGCGTGGTGGAAGGAGGAGCGCGGCGAGCGTGTCTTCATCGACTACAACCAGAACGCGCGCGACCGGACGATCGCCTCCGCCTACTCCGTCCGCGCCCGGCCCGACGCGGCGGTCTCGGCGCCGTTCCGCTGGGAAGAGCTGGACTCGCTCGAGACCGAGGACTTCACGCTGGCGACGATGCCGGGCCGCTTCGCCGAACTGGGCGACGTCCAGGCGGGCATCGACGACGCCGTCTGCGACCTGCGCAAGCTGCTCGAGTGGGTCGAACGCGAGGAGGCGGACGGAGCCGGCGAGGCGCCCTACCCGCCGAACTTCCCGAAGATGCCGGGCGAGCCGAAGCGCGTGCAGCCCTCTCGTGCGAAGAAGTCATAGGATCGGCGCATGACCGACTGGGACTGGGATCGGGTCGTTTTCGATCACGTCAAGCTCACAGTCAGCGATCCGGAGGCGACCAAGGCCTTCTACCGCACGGTGCTGGGGGCGCTCGAGATTCCGCCGCTCTGGGAGGACGAGCGCGGCGGGCAGTACGCGAACCTCGTAGTGGTGGGGCCGGGTGAGCCGAGCACGCCGATCCACATCGGCTTCGTCGCCCGGACGCGCGACGAGGTCGATGCCTTCCACGCCGCCGGGCTCGCTGCCGGCTCTCGCGACAACGGCGCGCCGGGAGTGCGCGAGCGCTACAGCTCGGAAGCCGCCGGGCTCTACTACGCCGCGTTCCTCCTCGACCCCGACGGCAACAACATCGAGGCCGTCCACCGGGGCGAGTTTCCCGGCTAGCGGAGGAGATCCTCTACCGCAACGTCGTCGCGCCGGCGCGGCGGGCGGACCTCGCGCCAGGTGCAGTCCTTCGGATCCTTGTCCTCCCGGAAGCGGAGAAGGCGCGTGCCGTGGCGGAAGCGGTGCTTCTCCAGCTTGTCGAAGCGCACCTCGACCACGAGCTTCGGCTTCAACGCCGTCTCCTCGAGCTCCCCGGTTCCCCAGCGGTTCGGCTCGCTGAAGCGGCGGTCGTTCTTCTTGTCCACGAGCGGCAGCACCTTGGCTGCGATCCCGGCCTGGTTTTTCGCCCCGACCGCGGCCGAACCGACGTAGTTGAGCTCGCCGTCGTCCGCATAAAGACCGAGCAGGAGTGTCGCGATCGTCTCGCGGCCGCCCTTCTTCCAGCGGATTCCGGCGACGACGCAGTCCGCCGTCTTGTGCGGTTTGACCTTGACGACTCCGTCGCGCGAGCCCGGGAGGTACGGCAGGCCGAGCTTCTTCGCGATCACGCCGTCGAAGCCCGCGGCCTGCAGCGTCTCCAGCCACTCCGTTCCTTGCTCGACGTCGTCGGAGACCGGTGACAGCTCGAAGCCGTCGCCGATCTTCTCCAGCTCGGCACGCCGCTTCTCGATCGGGCGCTCGTGCACGTGCTTGCCCTTCCAAAGGAGGAGGTCGAAGGCGACGAACGTCGCCGGGATCTCGCCCGCGAGCTTCCGGACGCGGCTCTCCGCCGGATGGAGCCGCATCTGCATCGCGTCGAAGTCGAGCGCGCCGTCGCGCGCGATCACGATCTCGCCGTCGAGCGCCGAATGCGGCGGCATCAGCTCGCCGAGGGGTCGCAGCTCGGGGAAGTAACGAAGCAGCGGTCGCCCGTTGCGCGACCAGAGCGCGAGCTCGCCGCCGTCGTTCTCGAGCACGCCGCGGAAGCCGTCCCACTTCGGCTCGTAGCGCCAGCCGCCGCCCGCCGGCAGCTCCGACACGAGCTCGGCCTCCATCGGCGGGAAGGGGACGTTGGGCCCGGGGGCGTCAGCCACTCCGTCCAAACTAGACGAGTCGTCCCCCGCGCGCGATACTCGTTGTCGTGGCCGGCGTGGGGGCAGAGCAGGCACGCGCCGCCGAGGTGCAAGGCGCGCTGTACCGCATCGCGGAGCTGGCGAGTGCGGCGGAGGACATGCAGGACTTCTATCGGGCCATCCACGAGGTCGTGGGCGAGCTCATGCCTGCGACGAACTTCTTCATCGCGCTCTACGACGAGCAGCGGCAGTTGATCAATTGGCCATACCACGTGGACGAGAGCGGCACGTATCCCGACCCGAACAAGTGGTATCCGCTCGGCGAGGGCAGCGGGCGCGGAACGACGGCGTACGTGCTCCGCACCGGCGAGCCACAGCTTATTTCGCTCGAGCGGTTCGGGGAGCTTGCCGAGCAAGGCGAGCTCGACCTCGTCGGCCCGCAGAGCGAGGACTGGCTCGGCGTTCCGCTCAAGTCGGCTGAGGGCCGGACGGTCGGCGTGCTCGTGGTGCAGTCGTACACGAAGGACGTTCGCTACACGGAGCAGGACAGGGATCTACTCGCGTTCGTGGGCCAGCACGTGGGCGTCGCGCTCTCGCGGGCGCGCGCCATCGAGGAGACGCGGCAGCGGAACGCCGAGCTGGCGCTGATCAACAGCGTCCAGGATGCGATCGCGGGGGAGCTCGACCAGCAGGCGATCTACGACGCCGTCGGCGACAAGATCCAGGAGATCTTCGACGCCCAGGGCGTCTGCATCGCGTTCCTCGA
>DASXOM010000027.1:0-6261 GCA_036494245.1 Gaiellaceae bacterium | reverse complement strand
CGAGCGCTCGTCGAACGGGATCGTGTTGCGGTTGACGGTGACGGCGATGTCGCCGAGCCGCTCCTCCGCCGCCTTGCCGGTCCACTCCGACTCGCTCAGGTCGACGAGCAGGAGATGCGTGTCGGTGCCGCCGGTGACGAGCGAGAGCCCGCCCTCGAGCAGCGTCTCGCCGAGGGCGTCGGCGTTGCGGCGGACCTGCGCCTGGTACTCGCGGAACGCGTCGGTCATCGCGATGCGGAAGCACGTCGCCTTGGCCGCGATGGTGTGCTCGAGGGGCCCGCCCTGCATCCCCGGCATTACGGCCGAGTCGAGCGCCTTTGCGTGCTCCTCGCGACAGAGGATGAAGCCGGCGCGCGGGCCGGCGAGCGTCTTGTGGGTCGTCGAGGTCACGAAGTCGCAGTGCTCGACCGGGTTCGGCTGGATGCCCGCGGCGACGAGGCCGGCGAAGTGCGCCATGTCGCAGACGAGGATCGCTCCCACTTCGTCCGCGATCGCGCGGAACCGGTCCGTCTCGACCGTGCGCGGATAGGCGGAGCCGCCGCACACGATCACCTTCGGCCGCGCTTCCTTCGCCTTCGCGAGCACGTCGTCGTAGTCCACGGTCATCGTCTGGCGGGAAACCTCGTAGTGCGCGACGTTGTAGAGGCGGCCCGAGAAGTTGACCTTGTGGCCGTGCGTGAGGTGGCCGCCCTGGTTGAGCGCGAGCGCCATCAGCGTGTCGCCCGGCTCCATCACCGCCGCGTAGACGGCCATGTTCGTCTGCGCCCCCGCGTGCGGCTGGACGTTCGCGTGCTCCGCGCCGAACAGCTCCTTCGCGCGGTCGATCGCGAGCTGCTCGATCTCGTCGATCACCTCGCAGCCGCCGTAGTAGCGGCGTCCGGGATAGCCCTCGGCGTACTTGTTCGTCGCCACCGAGCCGACCGCCTCGAGCACGGCGGGCCAGGTGAAGTTCTCGGAGGCGATGAGCTCGATCTGACCGCGCTGGCGCTCGAGCTCGTCGCCGAGGAGCCGCGCGGTCTCGGGATCGAGCTCGTCGAGCCCGGCCCGCTTCAGCTCCTCGAACGTCGCCTGCTTCGTGGCCATAGCTTGATGCTACGACAGGACGCCGACGGCACGCGCGTCAGGGGAGCGGGCCGGCGCCCCGACGGAGGACGCGCGGCTCCGCGCCGGTCAGGTCGATCACCGTTGACGGGACGCCGGGTAGCTCGCCCGCGTCGATGATTGCTCCGCAGGCCGCCCGGATCTCCTCCGGGATCTCCTCCACGCGCCGCGGATCGGGACCGCCCGACAGGTTCGCGCTCGTCGCGGCGACGACGCCAACCGCGCGGACGACGTCGGCCGCGGCGGGCGGCAGATTCGGGACGCGAACACCGACCTCCCCGACGATCAGCGTGTACGGCCCCGGGAGGTACGTCTCGACCACCGGCCGGTCCAGGCCCGGCACCGAGGCGACAAGCGCCTCGACGTCCGCGGCGAGCAGCGCGACCGGCTTCGAGCGGTCGCGGCCCTTGATCTCGTACAGGACGTGCTCGTGCCCGGGCAGCGCGCACAGCCCGTAGACGGTGTCGGTCGGCAGGATCACCGCGCGGCCTGCACGCAGCGCGGCGACCGCGCCCTCGGTCACAGCAGGAAGCCGGTCAGGGCAGCGCGGAACGCCTCGGGCTGCTCGACGTAGACGAAGTGGCCGGAGTCCGCGATCGTGACGAGGCGGGCGTCGGGCAGCCCGCCGACGATCGCCTCGGCGCAGGCGGGACCGCAGATGAAGTCGTCTTCGCCCGCGACCACGAGCGTCGGAGCCTCGATCTTCCGCAGCTCGGGGCGCAGGTCAAAGGTCGGGAACTCGACGGTGTTGAAGTGGTGTAACGGCTCGGCGTGCGCAAAGTCCATGGCGAGGCGTCCGCCCGCCTGCTCGTTGCCCTCCCAGCGATGGAAGTAAAGGGGGATCTGCCGCCGCAGGTTCGCGATCAGGTCGTCGACCGAGCCGAACTCGCCGGCCTGCTCCTCCTCGATCGCCTGCAGCGCCTCGGCGAACCACGGCTCGCCGCTACGGGCCTCGATCATGCGCTTCATCTCCGCCTCGGCCTCGTCGCCCCAGACGGCGAGCGTGTCGACGAGCAGGAGCCGGCCGACGCGAGGCGGATGCGCGGCCGCGTAGGCGATCGCGACGCAACCGCCGTGCGAGAAGCCGAGCAGGTCGAGCTGTTCGACGCCAAGGTGCAAGCGGAGCGCCTCGACATCGGCGACGTACGAGGCGAGCGAGTAGTCGTCGGCCGGGTCGGATCCGTGCGAGCCGCGGGGACTGAACAGGACGAGCTCGAACGTGTCGTCGAGCCCGGCGAAGTCCTCGAACTCGGCCGCCGACCCGCCCGGACCTCCCGGGTGGCAGACGAGGAGCGGCCCGCTTCCGCGCCGCTCGAACGAGAGGGTCAACCCGTCCGGCGTGGTGAAGATCTCGATCACGGCAGCCTTCCCTCGACGACCCTAGCGCGGCCCGTCAGGTCGGCGGTGATCGCGACGTCGGCGCAACCGAGGTCCCTGAGCATCGCCGCGACCTCGTCCGCCTGGCCGTCGCCGACCTCGAAAGCGACAAAGCGCGACTTCGCCGCACGCGCGAGCCGCTCGTGCTCGCCCCAGCCGACCAGGGCTATCCACGGTTCGTGCCACAACTCCTCCGGCTCGGTGTGACCGAGGCCGGCGACATACGGCGGGTTCGCGACGACGACGTCCCAGCCCTCGGCTGCGGCAGCGGCGCCGTCGCCTTCGCGTAGCTCCACCTCGAGACCGAGTCGTTCGGCGTTCTCGCGGGCGAGTCCGAGCGCGCCGACCGAGATGTCCACGCCGGTGACCTGCGCATCCGGCCTCTCGTCCTTCAATGCGAGCGCGATCGCGCCCGAGCCCACGCCGACGTCGAGCATCCGCGGCCGCTCGATTCCCTCCGCGAGCGCGAGTGCACGCTCGACAAGCGTCTCGGTCTCCGGCCGCGGCACGAGCGCGCGGGCATCCGTCTTCAGCGTCAGCCGCCGGAATCCCCACTCGCCGAGCACGTACGCGAGCGGCTCGCGGGCCTCACGCCGGACGACAAGCGGCTCGAGTCCCTCGACTTCGTCGTCCTGCCGCGCCGCGAGGCCGGAGCGCGTCGTGCCGAGGAGGTGCGCAACGAGCCACTCCGCGTCGACCCGCGGCGTCTCGACACCCGCCGCGGCGAGCCGGCGCTCGGCCTCGGCGAGCGCCTCCCGAACGGTCACTCTCCCAGCGCGCGGCGCCGGTCGTCGGTCGTCAGCGCCTCGGTGAACTCGTCGAGGTCACCCTGGAGGATCCGGTCGAGCTGGTGCACGGTCAGCTTGACCCGGTGATCGGTGACCCGGCTCTCGGGGAAGTTGTAGGTGCGGATCTTCTCCGACCGGTCGCCCGAGCCGATCTGGGAGCGGCGGGTCGCGTCGAGCTCGGCCCGCCGTTGTTCGAGCTCGCGCTCGTAGAGCCGCGCGCGCAGGACGCGCATCGCCTTCTCGCGGTTCTGCAGCTGCGACTTCTCGTCCTGCATCGAGACGACGACGCCGGTCGGCACGTGCGTGATGCGGACGGCGGAGTCGGTGGTGTTGACGGACTGCCCGCCGGGGCCGGTCGAGCGGTAGACGTCGATCTTGAGGTCGTTGGGGTCGATCTCGACCTCGACCTCCTCGGCCTCGGGCATCACTGCCGCCGTGGCGGTCGAGGTGTGGATGCGGCCGGCGCTCTCGGTCTCGGGAACACGCTGCACGCGGTGAGTGCCCCCTTCCCACTTGAAGATGGAGTAGGCGCCGTCGCCCTTGACCGCGAACGTGACCTCCTTGTAGCCGCCGCCGTCCGATGGGCTCGCTCCGAGCTCCTCGACCTTGAAGCCGCGCCGCTCGGCGTAGCGGGCGAGCATGCGGTAGACGTCGCCTGCCCAGAGCGCCGCCTCGTCGCCGCCGACTCCCTGGCGCACCTCGACGATGACGTCCTTGCTGTCGGCCGGATCCTTCGGGACCAGCGCGAGACGAAGCTCCACCTGCAGCCGGCCGGTCCGCTCCTCGAGCTCGGGGACGAGCTCGCGCAGGTCGGCGTCGTCGCGCGCCGCCGCGAGGTCGTCCTGCGCGGACTTCCACTCCTGCGCGAGCTTGTACGGGCCTTCGAGCTCCTTCAGCCGGCGGCCTACCTCGGCCGCCTCGCGATGGTCGTTGTAGACCGCCGGGTCGGACATTCGGGCCTGGACCTCCTCGTAGGAGCGCTCGAGGTCCGCGACGAGGTTGTCGAAGTCAGTCGCCACCGCGAGTCAGCGTACTTCTTGCCCAGCCCGCTTCAGTTTGGATAGCTTCACGCTTTAGTCGGTAAAGCTTCGAGCGGGGAGGTGGAGGGCAGAATGTCCGTCGTCGACGAGGTCACGCAGGCAAACGAGCGCTACGCAGGAGAATTCGCCAAGGGCGACCTGCCCATGCCGCCGGGCAGGAAGCTCGCGGTCGTGACGTGCATGGACGCACGACTCGATCCGGCACGCTTTCTCGGCCTGGAGCTGGGCGACGCGCACCTGATCCGCAACGCCGGCGGGATCGTGAACGACGAAACGATCCGCTCCCTCGTCATCTCCCACCACCTGCTCGGCACGCAGGAGGCGGTCGTGGTCGGGCACACAGACTGCGGCATGCTCACCTTCACGAACGACGACCTGCACGAGAAGCTCGGGCCGGAGTCGGAAAGCATCGACTTCCAGCCGTTCCCGGACGTCGCCGACCGTGTTCGGCAGAGCGTGGAGACGATCCGCAGCCATCCGCTTCTCCCCGACTCGTTCGGGGCGACCGGCTTCGTCTACGACGTGCGGAGCGGCGCCATCGACCCGGTCTAAGAGTCGAGCGAGGCGTCGAGGCTGATCTCCGGGACGCCGGCCAGCGCCTTCGAGACCGGGCAGTTCTCCTTGGCGGCCAGCGCAGCCTCCTCGAACGCCACGCCGTCGATACCGGGCACGGCGCCCTCAACCGTGAGCGCAATGTGCGTGATGCCCTCGCCGGGCTGGAAGGTGACGGTCGCGGACGTGCGGAGCTCCTCGGCCGGGGTGCCGGCCCTTGCGAGGCCGGCCGAGAGCGCCATCGAAAAGCACGCTGCATGCGCCGCCGCGATCAACTCCTCGGGACTGGTCAGGCCGCCGGTCTCGTCCTCCGAGCGCGCCTTCCAGGTCACGCCGAGCCCGCCGAAGGCGCCGCTCGTCGTGGAGCCGATCGTGCCTGAGCCCTCGAGCAGGCTCCCCTGCCAGGTGACCTCTGCTCTGCGTTCTGTTGCCACTACGCCATGACCTCGACGAGAGGCGCTTCGCCGCGAACGTTCTCCAGCTCGAGCACCTCACGGAGTGCGCGGATCGAGACCTCGAGCTGGTCGAGCGTCGGCTCGCGCGTGGTCAGCCGTTGCAGCCACAACCCGGGCGCGAGCAGCGTCATCACGACCCGGTTCTGCTGGTGCTTGCCGGCGAAACGGATCAGCTCGTAGGCGAGCCCTGCAATCACCGGCAGCAGGAGGATCCGGGTCGCAATCAGCCAGTACCAGGTCGGGCGGCCGAAGAACGCGAACACGAAGACCGCGAGCACCATCACCCAGAGCAGGAACGCCGTCCCGCAGCGCGGATGGATCAGCGAGTACCGCTGCGCGACCTCCGGCTCGAGCGGCTCGCCGGCCTCGTAGGCGTTGATCGCCTTGTGCTCGGCCGCGTGGTACTGGAAGACCCGGCGCAGGTCGGGCAGCAGCGAGATGAGGAAGAGGTAGGCCACGAATATCGAGACGCGGATCAGACCCTCGACGACGACGAAATACTCCCCGTTGCGAATCGGCAACTGATCCGTGATCAGGGCCGGTCCTACCTTGAAGACCGCGATCGCGAAGCCGATCGCGATGAGGAACGCGAAGACGAGAGCGCCGCGCGAGAGCTCGGTGTCGACCTCACCCTCCTCGCCTTCCTGCTGCTGCGCGTAGTTCGCCGAGATCGCGAGCGCGCGGAAGCCGATCGCGAGCGACTCGCCGAGCGCCATCACGCCGCGCACGACCGGCAGCCGGAACAGGCGATGGCGCGCCATCGCCGAGTCGATCGAACGCGAGACCTGCGCGATCTCCCCCGACGGTTTGCGGACGGCGACGGCCCAGTTGCCGGGGCCGCGCATCATCACGCCCTCGAGGACCGCCTGTCCGCCGACGTTTGCCATGAGTCTTCGGCGCTAGCCGCGGCGTGGCTGGCCGGCGCGCTCCAGGCGGCGCTGGAAGCGC
>DASXOM010000026.1:0-1532 GCA_036494245.1 Gaiellaceae bacterium | reverse complement strand
GCGGCCGCGCGGTGGCTACCTGATCCGAGCTCGCCGAAGCTCGTCTCGGCGGCGGCGAACGCCGCCTCCGCCTCGTCGAGCCGATCCTGTTCGAGCAGGGCGCGCCCGAGCACGAGCTGGGCGCTCCCGATCTCGTCGATGTAGTCGACGCGACCGTCGAGAAGGTCGAGCGCCTGACGCGCCTGGTCCTCCGCCTGCTCGACGCTGCCGGTGCGTAGATGAACCTGCGCGAGCGACGAGACCGCGCGACCCGCATCGGCGTCCCGGCCGAGGTCGAGCGCGATGGCGAACGACTCCTTGAGCAGCTTCACGGCCTGGTCGGTGTTGCCGAGCAGGAAGTTCAGGCCGCCGAGGTTGTTCGTTAGCTGGCTGACGTGGACGCGGTCGGCGAGTTGCCCGTAGGCCTCGCGGGCCCGTTCCGCATAGTTGCGCGCCAGCACCCAGTGCCCCTCGCGGTCGGCGATGAGCGAAGCCTGGAAGTAGGCGGCACCGATCGTGCGGAGATCTTCGACTCCCTGCGAGAGCTCGAGTGCGCGCTCGACGTCGTCGCGTGCAGCCTCGAAGTCCCGCTGGCGCTGCCAGCAGCGCGAGCGCCACGAGAGGATGTTGGCCTTGAGCGCATCGCACGGCAGGCCCGACCGCTCGGCGAGCCCGAGCGCCTCGTTGAAGAGCGCGAGCGCCGTCTGCATGCTCGTGAGCTGGTAGCGGCAGCAGCCGAGCCAGAACAGCACGTCCGCGCGCTCGACGTCCGAGAAGGACTCGGCCTCGGTGATCGAGCGTGCCTCGTTGAGGAGGTCGACCGCGGCGCGATGCTCACCGGTTCGCATCTTCGCGAGGCCGGTGCCGCACAGCGCACGTACCTGAAGCTCCGGCATCCCGGTCGCACGGGCTGCGGCGACCAGCGGCTCGAATGCTTCCGCGGCCTCCGCGTCCTGCTGCGACTCGTACAGCGCCTCGGCGCGTGAGAGGGCTCCTTCGAGCCGGGTGCGCTCGTCAGTGGCGACGCCGTTCGCGAGGAAGCCGGCGTCGACTCCCAGGCGGTCGGCGAGCCATTCGATCGTGCCCTTGGTCGGGCGCGTCTTGCCGCGCTCGATCTGCGAGACGTACTCCTTCGAGAAGCGGTCACCGGCGAGCTCGGTCTGCGTCAGCCCCGCGGCGACGCGGAGCTGGCGGAGCCGTTCCCCGAGGCGGAGTCCCTCAGGGCTGGTCCTGCGAGCAGTGCGGCTGGCTGTCTCTCTCATGGGCATGTTCTCGGCGCGCCTTAGTCAAGCGCATACTTCACTCAAGCGCAAGTTCGGCAGTTCAGCCATCCCTCGATCGAGCGTATTCATCGCAAAAGTCGGTCAACCATGCGAAATGCAGAATCACTTGACCGAGCTACTTGACGAGGACGCGAGACGCTCCTATAGTGAGCGCACCTTGCAACCAGGCCGGACGCCAGGCCGAGGTTTGCAGGGGGCGCGCCGGAGATCCCGGCAGAGGAACGGAAGCGGGTGGGCCGCAGATCCGCTTTCTAAGTCCCGTCAGGATTG
>DASXOM010000025.1:0-35441 GCA_036494245.1 Gaiellaceae bacterium | reverse complement strand
AGCAGAAGCTCGACCTTGCCCGCGTTGGCAGGGCCCGCGATCAGGCGGAGCGGCACCCGCCTACGCTAGCGCGAGCGCGGGACGGTCTCTAGACGGTCGCGGACTTGGGCTTGCGGCCGCGGCGAGCGACAGCGCGTCCCGGCATCCCGCCGGAGCAGTTGTCGCAGAGGTCGGCCTGCTTCGCCCCGCGACGTGCGTCGGTGTACGTCACCCGCATCACAGCGCCTTTCCCCTCGTCGACCTCGTTCCCACAGCTGTCGCACACGAGCACCGTTTTCCGAGCCACCGTTGTCCTCCTTCGCAAGAGCGATTTCGAGCCGAAACCCTAGCGAAACTCGCCGCGTATTAAGCAGCCTCGCGTGCGCGGCGAATTCGCCACGAACGCAACAAGCTGAGCATGGCCTGTTCTTCCGGCGATAGAGCAACCCCGCGTGCCTTGACGACACGCAAATGCCGCGGTCGAAAATCGTCGATCGTTCGCCCGTCGAGGTACTGCTCGACAACTGCAGGCGAGACATACGACTCGCGCGTGACCGCCGGCGTATTTCCGAGCCGTTCCGCAACACGCCGCATCGCGGCACTGACCGATCGCTTCTGCTCGCGTTCCGACTCCGGAAAGCCCTCCTTCGCGGCGCGCTCCGCAAGGTAGATCGCCGCGAGTAGCGTGCCGCCCCAGGTGCGGAAGTCCTTCGCGCTGAACTCGTCCCCGAGATAGATCTTCACGTAGTCGTTCAGCCTCTGGTTCGTGAGGTTGTAGATATCGCTCTCCCACTCGTACTTGAAGACGCGCGGCCCCTTGAGCTCGAGCAAGCTCCGCATTGCGTCGGCGAGATCCGGATCCACGACCTCGGTGCGGACGCGGACCCCGTGCTTCGCCGGAAATGACAGGCAGATGCGGCGGCCGCGCACCTTGACGTGCCGACGCAGAAGCGTCGTCACGCCGTAGGTTCCGTCGCGGACGTATCGCTCCGAGCCGATTCGGAACCAGCCGAGCTCGATCAACCGCAAGGCGATCGCGGAGACGCGTTCGCGATCGAATTCCTCCTGCTCGAAGTGGAGGGCCATCGCCTCGCGTAGCGTCGGCAAAGCGTCCCCGAAGCGGATCAGGCTGTCGTATTTCGCCCGTTCCTGCTGGGCCCGATAGTCGGCGCTGTAGAGGTACTGCTTCCGGCCGGCGGCGTCGAAGCCCGTGGCCTGGAGCTTCGCCGGCGCTCGCGGCGAGATCCAGACGTCCTTCCATGCGGGCGGGATCGCGAGCGCCTCGATCCGAGCGAGCTTCCCCTCGTCGGAGATTCGCTTGTCTCTGCTGTCGTAGTAGCGAAACGCGCCCTTGCGACCTTTCCGGCTCCACCCCATTCGTCGTGTTCAACGCGGTTACCATCGAGCGCGATGCGCGACGAGCGGACGATCGTCGTCCTCGAGGGCGACGAGACGGGACAGGAGCTCCTGGAGGAGAGCCTCCGGGTGCTCGATCCCGGCGTGATCGGGGTCGAGCTCGAGCTCCCGCGGTTCGATCTCTCGCTCGAACGGCGCCGCGAGACCGACAACGGGATCGTGCACGAGGCTGCGGCGGCCATCCGCGAGCACGGGCTCGGGCTGAAGGCCGCGACGGTCACCCCGGAGGGCCGCGGTGACGTCGGCTCGCCGAACCGGATCCTGCGGGAGGAGATCGGCGGCAAGGTGATCGTCCGCACCGGGCGGCGGATTCCCGGCGTCGCGCCGCTCGGCGGCGTGCATGCGCCGATCTCGATCGTGCGGATGGCGGTCGGGGACGCCTACGGAGCGAAGGAGTGGCGCGAAGGCGAGGGGGACGACGAGGTCGCGTTCCGGACCGAGCGCATCGAGCGCCGCATCTGCCACGCCGTCGCAGAGTTCGCCTTTCGCCAGGCCGTCCGCACGGGCGCCAAGGTCTTCGGCGGCCCGAAGTACACCGTCAGCCCGACGTACGAGGGGATGCTGAAGGAGGAGATGGACGCGGCCGCCGAGCGCCATCCCGAGGTGCCGTACGAGCCGCAGCTGATCGACGCGACGTTCGCGCTCCTCCTCTCCTCCGCCGGCGACCCGCTCGTGATCCCCGCGCTGAACCGCGACGGGGACATCCTGTCCGACCTCGTGCTCCCGCTCTTCGGCTCGATCGCCGGCTCCGAGTCGCTGCTCGTCGCCTTCGAGGACGACTTCGAGCCTGCGGCGATCATGGCCGAGGCGGCGCACGGCACGGCGCCCTCGCTCCAGGGGAAGAACGTCGCCAACCCGATGGCGATGATCCTCGCCGGGGCGGCGCTCCTCTCGCACGGTGGTGAAGAGGAGCAGAGTGCGGGACGGGCGATTCGCGAGTCGTGTCTCGAGGCCGTCGCGCAGGGCTCACGCACCGCCGACCTCGGCGGCCATCTCGGCACGACGGAGTTCACCGACGAGGTGATCGGGCGCGTCCGCGCGAAGCTCGAGGTCTGGGCGGCGCTCTAGCCGGCCATGTCGGCCAGCAGCTTCCCCATCGGGACGAAGACGAGCTTCCCGGGCTTCTTGTCCGAGGAGGGGTTGACCGCGTAGACGAGGCCGCGGGGGCCGAGCGCCGCGGGGCAACCGATCCGGCTGGAGGGCGCGATCGCGTCGTCCTTGCCCGTCTTCAGGTTGACCAGGTGCAGCTTCGACGAGCCTTCCACCGTGGCGAGCTCTCCCTGCACCGCGAACCTGGCCGCCGGCGGGATGTGACCGACCGCGACGGGCCACGTGTTCACCAGTGCGCCGGTCTTCCAGTCGTAGACCTGGAGCGTGACGGTCAGGGAGCCGGGCTGCGGAATCGTCTCCGTCAGCACCACGAGCTCATCGCCGCTTAGCGCCACGCCCACTGCACTGCTGTCGAGCGTGACCTCGTTGAGCAGCGTGCCACCGGAGGAATAGACGCCGACGGTGGGGGTGGTGGTCGCCGGGCTGACGTCGTCGGCGGGCCACGCCTCAGTCGAGCGGAAGACGGCGATGTGGCCATTGTCCACAGAGCCGGCCGCGATGGCGCCGGCACCGGTCGCGATGGTGTGCAAGCCGGTCGGCGTCACGAGACTGAGCCGCTCGTTGCTCGGAACGCTGTCGCTCGACTTCCAGGTGCTGACGGCCAGGACCTTGCCCGAGCCGACCACGCCCACGATCCAGCTGCCCTCCGACAGGCCGCCGTCGGGTTCCCCATCCTGAGGATTGGTCTGGTGGTTGGTCAGCTTCCCGAGCTGATGCGCCGTTCCTCCCGCTGTCGCGGTGTAGAGCCGTTCCTGGGTCTGCTCCGAATTTCCGATCACGAAGCGCGTGATCAGGGCGATCCGCTTGCCGGCGATTGCGACCTCGCCGCTGCCGTGGCCGAACTTGTCACCCTTACTCGGATACGTGCCCTTGACGCTCGTGGTCTTGCCGGAGCTCACGTTCCAGACGGCGACCTTTCGGTTCTCCGTCATGTAGGCGACGCGAGAGCCGTCCATCGCCAGGGACGCGATCGGCTTGGCAGTCCGCTTCTCCTTGTTCGCCTGCGGCTTGGCCGCCCCGGCGGGAGCGGAGAACAACACCAGAGCCGGCGCGAAGAGCAGCCCGATCCAGGGAAGTCTTCTCATGGTGGGGACGGTAAACCCGAGTTGTTAAAGAGGTGCGGGGTCGGCGTTAAGAAGCTGCGGCGGCGTGCCAGGTGTCCCAGCCGTCGGACCAGGCGTCGACGAAGAGCTCCGCGGCGACGGGGTCGAACTGTGAGCCGGCGCCGTCCTGCACCTCAGCGAGCGCGCGCTCGTGCGTCAGCGCCCGCCGGTACGGCCGCAGCGAGATCATGGCGTCGAAGGCGTCGGCGATCGCCAGGATCCGGGCCTCGATCGGGATGCGGCGTCCGCTCAGGCCGGCCGGGTAGCCGTCCCCGTCCCAGCGCTCGTGGTGGAAGAGGACGTACGGGAGCGCGTCGTGGAATCGCCGCAGCGGCAGCACGAGCCGTGCGCCGGCGGCGGGGTGGCGCCGGATCTCCGCGACCTCGTCGCGGGTGAGCGGCCCGGACTTACCGAGCAGTTGCGGCCGGATCTTGACCTTGCCGACGTCGTGCAGCGGCGCGGCCCAGCGAAGAGAGCGGATCCGTTCGCGATCCCAGCCCAGCTCCAGAGCGACGGGCTCGGCGAGCGCCGCGACGCGGGCGCCGTGGCCGAGGGTGTGGTCGCGCTCTTCGAGCGCGCGAGCGATCGAGACGAGCATTGCCCGGACGGATTCCGCGTCCGCCCGTCGACTCCTACTTTGAAGTTCGCAAAGCGTCGTGCGCGAAGCGCGGGCAGGTGCCTCGCGTCACTTCCAGATGCCTCCGATCGGCGTCCCCGTCCGTGAGAAGCCGAGCCGCGGCAGCTTCCAGCCGTCCTCGATCGTGCGCAGCAGGCCGTAGTGGTTCGTCGCCTTCGTGAACCTCGAGCCGCGGCGCACGGTCGGGCCGAGCGCGAGCGCTTCGATCCGACCGCCGCCGCCGGTGTCGCTCGTCCCCTCGTCGAAGACGACGAAGACGACTCCGCCGCGCAGCTCGGGCGAGCGCAGCAGGGGCGCGACGTGCGCCTTCAGCCATGCGTCGCCGGTCGCGACCGAGCAGTCGTGCATGTCGTCGCAGAGGTTCGGGATCACGAGCGAGAAGTCCGGCAGCCGACGCGCCGCGAGGTCGCGCCCGAGCCGGGGGAACGGGACGACGCGGTCGCGGCGTGCCTTCGAGTCGGCGACGTCGCGGAAGTAGAGGAACGGGTCGTGTTTCTTCGCGTAACGGCCGGACGAGCCGCCGCTGAAGCCGGGATACGGGAGATCCTCCGCGTACGTCTTCCAGCTCTTACCCGCGGCCGCGAGCGTGTCGGCGAGGCTGCGGGCGCGAACGACGCAGTCGGTGCAGTCGCTCGAGATCCCGTGCGTCGAGCCCGAGACGAGCGCGAGGTAGTTCGGCAGGCTCGGATGGGCCACGGCGTCGTAGTTGGTGAGCGTGGCGTAGCGGCGCGCCAGCGCGTTGAACGTCGGCGCGTCGGCGTTCCCTGCGATCGAGCTCGCTTCCTTGTTCTCGAACACCACGACGACGACATGCGTGAAGTCCGGCACGCGCACCGACGGGGGCGCCACCCTCGGGATCGTCGCTCCGACCGAGCCGCCCCCGCAGCCGGCCGCGAGGAGCCCGCCCGCCAGCGCGACGGCCAGCGCGAGCCGGCGCGCTACAGCCGCCTTTCCAGCCACTTCTTGCCGTAGTGGGTGAAGAAGAAGCCGATCAGGACGGCGATCACGATCCCGACCGCGGCGTAGATCCCGTAGCGCTGGATCGCATCGGCTGCGGCGGCGCCGCCGTAGTAGGAGACGAGCCCGACCGCCGTTGCCCAGGCGATGCCGCCGGCCGCGTTCCAGGCCAAGAACCTCCACCATGGCATCCGCGCTATGCCGGCCGCCCAGGCCGCCGTGAAACGGAGAATGCTGATGAAGCGGCCGAAGAAGACAACCTTGCCACCGTGCTTCGCCATCAGCCGCTCCGCCTCGGGGAGGAAGCGTTCTGCGTAGCGGCGTCCAACCCGCGTCCGCTCGAAGAGGCGGCGTCCGCCGAGCCGACCGATCAGCCAATAGCCGAGGTTGTCGCCGATGATCGCGGCGGCGGAGGCGACGGCGATCACCTCGGCGATCGAGTAGTGCCCTTGGGACGCGAGCACTCCGAAGGCAATGAGTGCCGTCTCGCCCGGCAGCGGGATCCCGAACGACTCGAGCATGACGACGGCGAAGAGGAGCGGAAGACCGTGGCTCGTGAAGAAGTGCGTCAAGGTGCGTAGGCTATTCGCCGGATGAGGGTCGGCATTCCGCGCGAGACGACGCAGGGCGAGCGCCGTGTCGCACTCGTCCCCGAAACCGTCGGCAAGCTCGCGGCCGCGGGCTTCGAGCTGGTGGTCGAGCACGGCGCGGGCACAGCGGCCTCGTTCCCCGACAGCGCGTACACCGAAGCCGGAGCGACGGTCGGCGACCCGTGGGAGGCCGGGGGCGTCGTCAAGGTGCGCAAGCCGTCACCGGACGAGCGCGAGCGACTCCGCTCGGGCCAACTGCTGATCGCCTTCCTCGAGCCGCTCTCGGACCAGGCCGGCGTGGATGCGCTCGCAGCACGCGGCGTCACGGCGTTCGCGCTCGAGTCCGTGCCGCGGATCACGCGCGCGCAGCCGATGGACGCGCTCTCGTCGCAGGCGACCGTCGGCGGGTACAAGGCCGCGCTCCTCGCCGCGGACCAGCTGCCGCGCTTCTTCCCGATGCTCATGACCGCCGCCGGCACGGTTCCTCCCGCGAAGGTGCTCGTGATCGGCGCCGGCGTAGCGGGCCTGCAGGCAATCGCTACGGCGCGCCGGCTCGGCGCCGTGACCACGGGATTCGACGTCCGTCCGGTCGTGCGCGAGCAGATCGAGAGCCTCGGCGCGAACTGGCTCGACCTCGGCGTCACCGGTGCCGAGGCCGAGGGGGGCTACGCGCGCGAGCTGACCGCGGACGAGATGGCTGCACAACAGCGGGGGCTCGAGGAACGGATCGCGGATTTCGACGCGGTGATCACGACCGCCGCAGTCCCCGGGCGGCCTGCGCCGAAGATCATCCCCGGCTCGGCCGTCGAGGCGATGCGGCCGGGCTCGGTGATCGTCGACCTCGCCGCCGAGACCGGCGGGAACTGCGAGCTGACCGAGCCGGACAAGATCGTCGAGCGCGCCGGCGTGACGCTCGTCGGGCTGACGAACCTCGCGAGCACCATGCCGTACCACGCCTCGATGCTGTACTCGCGGAACGTCCAGGCGCTCCTTCTCCACCTCGGACCGCAAGGCGAGCTCACGCTGGATTGGTCCGACGAGATCACGAGCGGCGCGTGCGTCGCCGGGAAGCAGGAAGGAGCCGCGGCATGAGCCACAACACCCTGCTCGTCTTCGAGGTGACGATCCTCGTGCTCGCGATCTTCGTCGGCATCGAGGTGATCTCGAAGGTGCCGGCGTTGCTGCACACGCCGCTGATGTCGGGGACGAACGCGATCCACGGAGTCGTGATCGTCGGCGCGATGATCGTGCTCGGCCAGCCCGACAAGAGCGCCTTCACCTGGATCGTCGGCTTCGCCGCCGTCGTCCTCGCCTCCGCCAACGTCGTCGGCGGCTTCGTCGTCACCGACCGGATGCTCGAGATGTTCAAGAGTCGCGAGCGGCCGAAGAAGCCGGACGAGACGTGAGCGTCAACCTCGCGAACCTCCTCTATCTGATCACGATCGTCGCGTTCATCCTCGCGCTGCGCTTTCTCTCCAACCCCGCGCAGGCGAGGCGAGGCAACCAGATCGGCGCTGCGGGGATGCTGCTCGCGATCGTCGTTGCGTGGATCAAGGTCGGATCGACGAGCTGGTGGGCAATCGCGCTCGCGATGCTGATCGGCGGCGCCTTCGGAGCCGTCGCGGCGCGCAAGGTCCTGATGACCGCGATGCCGCAGATGGTCGCCCTGTTCAACGGCGTCGGCGGAGGTGCCGCCGCCCTGATCGCTCTCGCCGAGCTCCACCGCGTCCTTCCCCTGCCCGGCGCGCCGAAGGCCGACATCTCGCTCGGCATCGCTCTCTCCGCGCTGATCGGATCGATCTCGTTCTCGGGATCGATGGTCGCCTTCGCGAAGCTGCAGGAGCTGATCGGCGGCCGGCCGATCACGTACGCCGGCCAGCAGTTCGTCAACGGCGCCCTCTTCCTCGGCGCTCTGGGTTGCGCGATCGCCCTCGTCGCCGGCGTCCAGGACGAGTGGCTGCTCTGGGTCACGATCGCCGCGTCGCTCGCCTTCGGCGTGCTCTTCGTCCTTCCGATCGGCGGCGCGGATATGCCGGTCGTGATCTCGCTGCTCAACGCGTTCACGGGCCTCGCCGTCGCGCTCGGCGGCTTCGAGCTCGAGAACAACCTTCTGATCGTGGCGGGGATGCTCGTCGGCGCCTCCGGAACGATGCTGACTCTGATGATGGCGCGGGCGATGAATCGCTCGGTCGCGAACGTCCTCTTCGGCGCGTTCGGCCAGGTCTCCGAGTCAGCCGCAGCGGTGGCGGCGGGCGACGGCGGCAGCGTCCGGAGCGCGACGGCCGAGGACGTGGCCGTCATGCTCGCGTACGCCCACAAGGTCGTCTTCGTGCCGGGCTACGGGCTCGCGGTCGCGCAGGCCCAGCACGACGTCCGCCAGCTCGCGGACCTGCTCGAGTCGAAGGGCGTCGAGGTCTCGTACGCCATCCATCCCGTCGCGGGCCGCATGCCAGGGCACATGAACGTCCTCCTCGCCGAGGCGAACGTCCCCTACCCGCAGCTGAAGGAGATGGACGAGGCGAACCCGGAGTTCTCCCGCACGGACGTCGCGATGGTCGTCGGCGCGAACGACGTCGTCAATCCCGACGCGCGCTCGAACCAGGGCTCCCCCATCTACGGTATGCCGATCCTCAACGTCGACGACGCACGGACGGTCGTCGTCCTCAAGCGCTCGATGAACCCGGGCTTCGCCGGGATCGAGAACCCGCTCTTCTACAACCCGAAGACCGTGATGCTGTTCGGTGACGCGAAGGCGTCGATCGACCAGCTGATCGCCGACGTCAAGCCACTCTGATGGCGATCGTCGGCGCGCACATGCTGCTGTACACGCCGGAGGCCGAGGCGGTGCGGGCGGTGCTGCGCGACGTCTTCGAGTGGAAGCACGTCGAGGATCATCCGGGCTGGCTCATCTTCGCGCTGCCACCGTCGGAGGTCGGCGTCCATCCGTCCGACGGCTCGACGCAGCACCAGATCTGCCTCATGTGCGACGACCTCGCGCAGACGATGGTCGAGCTGCGCGCGAAGGGGATCGGGTTTCGCGGCGAGCCGGAGGAGGAGAGCTTCGGCATCACGACGACGATGCTGCTGCCCGGCGGCGTCGAGATCCTCCTCTACGAGCCGCGGCACCAAACGCCGCTCGATCTCTAGCCGGCGAAGCGCGCCGGGTCGAGCAGCTCGAGCTGCGGCAACTCGCGGCCGAGGATGGCGTCCGCCACCAGCTCGCCGCAGGCGAAGCCGAGGACGTTGCCGTGGCCCGAGTAGCCGCCGGCGACCCAGACGCGTCCGTCCCGGCCCGGCACCGCCCCGACGAGCGGCAGCATGTCCTGCGTCAGGCCGAAGATGCCGGCCCAGCGGTGCGTGACCGGCACCTGCTCGCCGGCGAGCTCGTGGAGAAACGACTCGAGGGACGACTGGATGGTCGGGGTCGTCTCCTCGACGTCCGTCAGCTCGTCGAGGATCGAGACGTCGCGAAAGCCGCCGAGCAGGATCCGGCCGTCGGGCAGCTGCTGCCAGTAGTCGAAGCCCTGGCGCGCATAGTGAGGCCGGTCGTAGAGCTCGCGGTCGAGCGGCTCGCTCACGATCACCTGGCCTCGGGTCGGCCAGACGAGGTCGGCGACCTCCGGGACGAGGCCGTGGCCGTAGCCGTCGGTCGCGACGAGGACGCGATCGGCGTCGAGCGCATCGACGTCCTCGACCAGGTCGTGCTCGCGGAACTCCGCTCCCGCCGTCGTCGCCAGAGCGGCAAGGCGGCGGACGAAGCGCGCCGGCTGGATCGAGCCGTCGTGGGGATGCGAGATCGCGCCGTGGAAGCGGCCCGCCGCTCCGCCGGGAACGTCGTCGAGCCAATCGGCCTCGAAGCCGTCCTCGCGCAGCGCCTCGTACTCGAGCCGGATGCCCTCGCGCTCCTCCTCGTCGCCGGCGAGGCGGTAGCTGCCGGTTCGTCGCAGCGCGTCGCCTGCCAGGTCGGCCATGCGGTCGAGCGCCTCGTGGGTCCAGCGCCAGAAGCCCTTTGCCTTCTCGGCGCCATACGTGTCGCGGGCGACGTCGTACCGTGCGGCGCCGCCGCCGAGCGCGAAGCCGCCGTTGCGGCCGCTCGCTCCCTCCGCGATCCCGCGCGTGTCGTGCACGCGGACGCGCAAGCCCGCCTCGGCGAGGCGCAGCGCGGCGGAGCAGCCCGTCACCCCGGCGCCGACGATCGCGACCTCGGCACGGCCGTCGAGCTTCGTCTCGGGCCGCGGCGGGCTCGGTTCCTCCAGCCAGTACGGATTCACGAAGCGCGACGGTACATGCCGTCGCACACGACGACGCGCCCTTCCAACTCGAGCTCGACGAGTGTCCGGGAGATCGCGTCGGCGCCGAGTCCTGTCTTGCGCGCGAGCTCGTCGGCGCTCGCGGGCAGGAGATCGAGGAGCGGTGACTGCTCTCCCTGCGCCGGCTCGGGCTCGATCCCGAACGACGAGGACGTCGGCGGCGCTCGTCAGAGGCGCCGCGCCGAGCTTGAGCAATGCGTTCGTTCCCGCCGACAGTGAGCTCGTGATCTCACCCGGCACCGCGAACACCTCGCGCCCCTCCTCGAGCGCCAGGTCGGCCGTGATCAGGGCGCCGCTGCGCTCGCGTGCCTCGACGAGGACGGTCGCCGCGCACAGCCCGGCCACGATGCGGTTGCGCGCGGGAAAGCGCCAGGGCGCGGGCTCGACGCCGGGCGCGTACTCCGAGACGATCAGCCCCGCATCGGCGACGCGGCGCGCGAGTTCGGCGTGCGCGGCCGGATAGTCGCGGTCGATGCCGCAGCCGAGGACGGCGACGGTGGTCCCGTTCGCCTCGAGCGTTCCGCGATGCGCCTCGGCATCGACGCCGCGCGCCAGCCCACTCACGATGACAAGCCCGGCAGCCGCGAGCTCCCGGCCCAGGCTGCGGGCGACAGAGGCACCGTATCCCGAGCTTGCGCGGGCGCCCACGATCGCAACCGCCGGCTGGGCCAGAAGCTCGGGCTTCGCCGAGCCGCGGAGGAAGAGTCCCGCCGGGGGATCGTGGATCGCTCGGAGAAGCCGTGGGAAGTCCGGTGCCGACCGTGGCACGAAGCGCTGCCCAGCCGCAGCGAGCCGCTCGAGGTAGGCGCGCTCGTCGAAGCGTCGCTCGAACGCACGCCAGCGCTCGCCGCGAGGCGGGCGGATCAGATGCGTGCCCGTCTCCGAGGCGAAGACCGCGAGCGCGAGCTCAGACACTCGAGAGCTCGTCCGGCGAGCGATAGGAGAGCGCTTCCGCCACATGCTCGGCTCGCACGGAGTCTGACTCGGCGAGTGCGGCGATCGTCCGCGCGACCCGCCCGACGCGCGCATAGCCCCGCCCGGACAGGTGGAGACGGTCGGCGGCACGTCGCAGCAGCGCATCCGCCTCCTGGTCGCGTGCCGGCGGCGTAGCCACGAGCCGCTCCCGCGCCACCGTGACGCGCGCGGCCACCGCCGTGGAGCTCTCGCCCGGCGCCGCGGCGAGCTCCTCCCCGCGCACCCGCGGCATCGCCAGGACGAGGTCGAAGCGGTCGAGCAGCGCGCGCGAGAGCTTGTCGCGGTAGCGAGCGAGCCGCTGTGCAGAGCAGCTGCACTGGGCGCCGGGGTCGCCGCGGCCGCCACAGGGGCACAGGTTCATCGTTCCGACCAGCTGGAACCTGGCCGGGAAGACGACCCGGCCGGCGGCGCGCGAGACCGAGACGAAGCCGTCCTCGAGCGGCTGGCGCAGTGCTTCCAGGGCCGGCCGCTGGAACTCGGCGAGCTCGTCGAGGAGCAGCACGCCGCGATGCGCGAGGCTTGCCTCGCCAGGTCGGAGGTGCGGGCCGCCGCCGACGATGGCGGCGGTGGAGGCGCTGTGGTGGGGCGCGCGGAACGGCGCGCGCGAGACGAGCGGCGCATAGCTGTCCACGAGACCGGCGACCGAGTGGATCCGCGTGACCTCGAGCGCGCCGTCGGGGTCGAGCGGCGGCAGGATCCCCGGGAGCCGGCGCGCGAGCATCGTCTTCCCCGTGCCGGGCGGGCCGCCGAGGAGGACGTTGTGCCCACCCGCGGCGGCCAGCTCGAGCGCGCGCCTGGCGCGTTCCTGGCCACGCACGTCCGCGAGGTCGGGAACGGAGACGGAGCCGTCCCCGTTCGGCGCGAGCGGCGGCTCGGGCTCCAGCTCCAGCTCGCCACGCAGGTAGGCGGCGGCCTCGGCGAGATGCCTGATGGGGATGGCGGCGACACCCGCGAGCGCGGCCTCGCGAGCGGAGTCGGCCGGACACAGCAGACGCTCGGCACCGAGCCGCCGTGCGCCCTCCGCGACCGCGAGGACACCGCCGACCCGGCGAAGGCGGCCGTCGAGCGCGAGCTCGCCGACCGCGGCGGTGCGCTCGAGCGCACTCCGTGGAAGCTGTTGTGAGGCCGCCAGCAACGCCAGCGCGATCGGCAGGTCGAAGCCGGATCCCTCCTTGCGCAGCTCCGCGGGCGCAAGGTTCACGGTGATCCGGGGGCGGGAAGCTCAGCTCCGCCGCCGAGATCCCCGAGCGAACCCGCTCACGCGCCTCCTGGCAGGCGCGATCGGCGAGGCCGACGATGGCGAAGCCCGGGATCCCGTCCCGAACGTGCGCCTCCACGTCGACCCGGCGAGGCTCGAGGCCGACGAGCGCATGCGTGACCGCGCGTGCAAGCACACGCCGACGCTACGAGCGAAGCCGCAACGTGGCTGCGCCGTCTTCGTCAAGGATCAGTGGCGGGCTAGGGTGCCGGAGTGAGCGAACCGGAGCGGGTGCGGAACCTCTTGACCCTCACGCTCGAAGATGTGCGGACGGGTCAGCCTCCTGGGCACTCCTTCAGCGCGACGTCCCTGTCGAGGCTCTTCGGCGCGGTTGCAACCGGCATGGGCATCTACGAGCTCGAGCCGGGCAACGCCTCCTGGCCGTACCACTTCGAGGTCACAGAGGAGGAGTGGCTGATCGTGATCGAGGGCGAGCTGACGCTCCGCACGCCCGGCGGCGAGTCCGTCCTGCGCGCCGGCGACGTCGCCTGCTTTCCGGCCGGCGCAGCCGGCGGGCATGCGGTGCGCAACCACTCGGACGCGCCCGTGCGGTATGCGATGCCCTCGGCGGAGGCGCGCTACGGCGGCGCGACGGTCTATCCCGACAGCGGCAAGATCCGCGTCGGCGGCCCGGGCTTCGACCACCGTGGCCGGCTCGGCGAGCCCGTCGACTACTGGGAAGGCGAGCAATGAGCACCGCCAACCTGTTCGAGGTTGAGCTCCAGAAGGACGAGGACGACGCTCCGGGCTACGAGGTCAGCTACGTCCGCGTCGGGCCGCTCGTCGAAGGTGAGCAGCTCGGGCTCTCGGTCTACGAGCTCGGCCCGAGCCAAAGCATCTGCCCCTACCACTACGAGAACGCCGAGGAGGAGTGGCTGATCGTCCTCGTCGGCCGCCCCACTCTGCGCACGCCCGACGGCGAGCGCGAGCTCGGGCCCTGGGACTGCGCCTTCTTCCCGGCCGGCGAGGCCGGAGCGCACAAGGTGACGAACCGAACCGCCGAGACGGCGCGCGTCTGCATATGGTCGAACCGGATCGCCGTCGCGACCTCGGTCTATCCGGACTCGGAGAAGGTCGGCGCCTGGCCTCCCGGCAAGCTGTTCCGGCTGGCCGACGCGGTCGACTACTTCACCGGCGAAGCTTGATCCTCCGAGTCTTCACGCGGCTGGCGCCACGGCCAGCCGAGCAGGAAGAGCCCGGCGGCCAGGCACACGGCGCCCATGATCGCCCAGAACGTGCTCCCGGTCATCGACGATCCCTGGATCAGGTTGGTTCCCTGTCCGATCCAGACGACGCCCGTCAGGCAGAGCAGAGCTCCCACAACGCGCCTGAGGATGACCACGTAGGTCACTACGCGTGGCCGCGGACGCCGGTTTCAGCGAGCCGTGCATCGACGACGCCGTGCGCAGCGGCCTCGGCGAGTGCGTGGCCGGTGACCGCGGCAAGGAAGTCTGCGCGCTCGAGCGCGTACAGGCGCATATCCGACGCAGCGGTCACCGTTGCCGTCCGTGGCACGTCACGCACGAGCGCGATCTCGCCGAAGTGGTCGCCCGGGCCACTTTGCTTCTCGCCGCCCTCCAGACCGATCCGGACTTCGCCGGAGTCGATGAGGTAGAAGCGGTCGCCTACGTCGCCTGCCCGGACGATCGTCGCGCCTGCGGGTACCTCGAGGGGGAGGAGCTTCGTGGCGAGTCGCTCCTTCGCAGCGAGCGACAGCGGCCCGAACATCGGCACGCCGTCCACCAAAAGCTGCTGCCGGCTCGGCGCCGCCACGTCGTCGAGGGCCCTCATGCGGCGGAAGCCGGCGACCGTCAGCACCGGCAGCAGCACGCCGACGAGGACGAAGGCGGTACGCGCTCCCAGATCCCTGACGAGGATCGGCGTGGCGATGGATCCGAGGGCGAGCGCGCCCATCGCCGCGCCCCAGATCAGCCCGAGCACCCCACTCAGCGCGTCGTCCTGAATCGCCCGTTGCAACAGCGTGAAGCCGGAGACGTCCTCGATGCTGTTGGAAGCGCCGACGATGGCGAGGAGCACAAGCGCGGCGAACAGCTCCGTGCTCGGCGCGACTAGCAGGATCGGAATCCCCCAGCCGAACAGCGAGAGCGCGAAGATGCGCGCGAGCCGGCGGCTGCGCAACGTCGAGGACAAGACCGCTCCGATCACGCCACCGGCTCCGATTGCTGCAGTGAGGACACCGACGGTGCCGCCGCCGCCGTCGAGAAGCTCAAAGGCAGCCACCACGATCAGCACGTTCAGGCAGCCGCGGACGAACGCCTGGGCGACCATGAGGATCACGACTACCGGTGCGCCGGGATGCTGTTCCACCGTGCGCCACGCGAAGCCAGGGCGGCCGGCGGCGGCGGCCCGAGCCGGCGCCGGCCCTTCAGCGTGCACGCGGGAGACGAGGAAGACGCCGACGGCCAGGACCGCCGCCGCGACGGAGAAGGCCGTGCCGACACTCGCCAACTCGACGAGCAGGCCCGCGACAAGCGGCCCGACCAGCGTTCCGACGCTCTCGACGGTGGACGTGGCGGCGTTCGCCGCGACCAGCTCCTCCGGCGTCGCAGTCAGCGACGGCAGCAGGGCCTGGAGTGTCGGCCTGATCAGCGTCGAGGAGATCCCGACGAGCGCTGCGCAAGCCAGGACGCCGCCCCAGGAACCCGCGAAGGCGGCGACCGCGGAGCCGGCCAGGGAGAACGCGCCGAGCAGCATTGCTGCAAGCAGAAGCCGCTCCCGGCGGACCCGGTCGCCGAGCGATGCGGCGCCGGGCGCGATGACGCCGGCCGGCAGGAGCCGGATCAGTCCGGCGAGCCCCACCGCCGCTGCGCCGCCCTCGTCGTATGCGAACACGCCGAGCGCGACGAAATACGCCCACTCGGCGCTGATCGCAGCGCCCCACGCAAGCTCGACGCGCCTGATGTTCGCGTTTCTCGCGGCGAGCGCGGCGGCGGCCAATCTGCTGCGGAAAGGAGACACCCAAGCGATTGAACGCCTCCTCGCCACCCTTGACAAGCGCGAAGAGGCCCGGGGCGTGGCCCGGGCCTCATCTCGCTGACTTCAGCAGCTCATTCGCTCAGAACGCACGCGCAACCAGGACGTCTTCGAAGTACTCGCCCGCCCGCCGGCCGGTGCGACGATTGACGTGCCGGCGGTGCCGCCCTTCGAGCTGGAGTCCCGCGCGCGCGAGGATCTCCGGGTAGAGGTCGCGCCGGTCGTTGACGACGACGAGCAGGGGCGCATCCGGCCGTAACGCCGCTGCCGCACGCTCGAGGACGGCTGCGATGCCCACGCGGTAGGCCTCGAGCGCGGCGCGTGACGCACCGGATGCGGCTGCGCCGATCTCCAGCTCCCTCCGGTCGTCGAGCTCCAGCAGCTCGTACGCGTAGCGGTGCTGCTCGTGGTAGTCGATCAGCCCCGGATACGGCGGTGAGGTCAGGACTCCGTCGTACGGCCCGCCGAGATCGAGCTCGCGCGCATCTCCGTGCAGCACGCTCGCCTCCCGCTCCGTGTCGCGCACCAGCGCGAACTCCTCGATCCGAGTCAGCGTGTCGAGCGTGTACCGGCTGAGGAAGCCGAGGGCCGATTCGACCGGCCTGCAGTTCCGCCGGTGCTTGTGGCACCAGTACTCGCCCCGCTGCGGAGCCTTGGGCGCCTCGAGGTCGAAGTGGGCGGCGCGACGCGCAGACCTCGCCGCCCGCGAGAGGATCACGCGGAGGACGTCGCTGTGCCGGTACTCCGGGACGATCTCGCCGAAGTCGAGGAGTTCGGCGGCCGCTCCCGGCGCGTACCACTCGCGGAGGTAGCCGCCGACCCGTCGCCGTCGCAGCCCCAGCGACTCGATGCGACCGTACGCGTCCCGCAGCTCCTCCCCGAGCTCGGGCAGGTCGTACGAAGCTGTCTTGACGCGCATCAGGAGGCAGTTGAAGGCGGCGATGTCCACGCCGGTCGCGTCGAGCCCGGACTCGAGCGCCTGCACGAGCGTGGTGCCCGAGCCGCCGAAGGGGTCGAGGACGCGGTCACCCGGCGCGAAGTAGCGACTGAGCAGCACTTCGACGAGCTGCGGGATGAACTTGCCGTGGTACGGGTGGAGGCGGTGGACGTGCTTCGTCCGCTCGCGTTCGCGCAGCTCGGCCTCCGACCAGGAGAGGTCGAGGTCCAGGGTCGCGTACAGCTCGTCTTGCGTGACGGCCACGCGACGCATTTCGACGCCGGCGTCAGAACGCCTGCGGGACGCGCTGGACGCGACCGTCGCGCACCGCGATCACGTCGAAGCCGATCGCGAGGCGCCCGAGCTCGGGGCGCGCGCCGAGCCAGGCCTCCGCCGCGCGGCGTAGGCGGCGTTGCTTCTCCGCCGTGATCATTTCGAGCGGGTCGCCGAAGCGCGCACTCTTCTTCTCTTTCACCTCGACGAACCGCAGCACACGGCCGCGCCGGACGATCAGGTCGAGCTCGTTACCGCCGGCCCAGACGTTCTCGCCGAGGATCTTCCAGCCGCGTAGCCGGTACCAGCGCACCGCCTGTCGCTCGGCGGCGTGGCCGGTCCCTTGTCTAGGCAACCGCCTCGCCCTCGTAGCAGAGCGCCTGGAAGCTCAACCGGTGCACCACGGAGGGGCCGCGAGCACGGACGACTGCGGAGTGCCCCGGCGTGATGTAGCCGACGTGCTGCGCGAAGCCGTACGCGGGATAGAGCGCGTCGAGACGGCGCATCAGGCGGTCGCGCGTGACCTTCGCGACGATCGAGGCGGCGGCGATGGCGGCGCTCTTCTCGTCGCCGTCCACGACGGCGGTGTGCTCCGGCGCCGCCGCGCCTAGCCGAAAGCCGTCCACGAGGCATGCCTCGGCCGGAGGCGTCAGCGCTTCGAGCATCGCCCGCAGGCCCGCGAGGTTCGAGCGGTGCAGCCCATTGCGGTCGATGTCGCCGGGCGGGATCACGCGCACGGCGACCCGCTCGGCGCAGCCGACCACGGCGCGAAAGAGATCCTCACGCCGCTCGGGCGAGCACTGCTTCGAGTCGTTGAGGAAGCCGAGCGGCCTGACGCGGTGATCGCGCAGCGAGCCGTAGTCGAGCAGGACGCCCGCTACCACGAGCGGGCCGGCGAGAGAGCCGCGCCCCGCCTCGTCGGTGCCGGCGACGAAGCGCGCGCCGAGGCGCCGATCGAAACGCAGGAGCTTCTGGCCGGTCCGTTTCACCTCGCGGCGAGGATATCGGCGTCCTCGGGCGACGAGGATCGTCGCCCCGCAAATTCCGGAGAGTTGTTACTCGGCAGGCGCCGCTTCGGGCTCGGCTGCCGTCTCGGGCTCCGCCTCAGCCTCGGGTTCCGCGGCCTCGTCCTCGGCCGTCTCCTCGTCCACCGGCTCCGCCTCGACGGGCTCGGCCTCGGACTGCGGCCCCTCGGCGTCCTCGGGCTCGGGTGCCTCGTCGGGCTCCGCGAGCGTGGCCTCCACGGCGACCGGAAGCTCCGACCCGGCCCCGTACCGCCGCTCGCGCACGCGCGCCTTCTTGCCGACGCGACCGCGAAGGTAGTAGAGCTTCGCGCGATTGACGTCGCCGATCGCGACGACCTCGATCTTCTCGATCTTCGGCGAATGGAGCGGGAACGTCCGCTCGACCCCGATGCCGAACGACTGCTTGCGCACGGTGAAGGTCTCGCGCGCGCCCGCTCCCTGCCGCTTGAGCACGATCCCCTCAAAGACCTGAACGCGGCGCCGCGTGCCCTCGATGACCTGAAAGTGGACACGGACCGTGTCGCCCGCCTTGAAGCGCGGGACGTTGCGCAACTGGGCGCGCTCGAGGTCCTGAATGACGTTGCTCATGGCAAGAGGGCCGGACGGCCGACGGCCAAGGGTAGCGGAATGGGGCTCGATCCGATCCGGCTAGCGAAAGCTTATTCGGTCGGGCGGCCAGTAGACGAAGAAGACGATCCCGATCAGCTTGTTGCGGGGCACCGAGCCCCACGTGCGCGAGTCGCACGACTGCGAGCGGTTGTCGCCCATCATGAAGTACGACCCCTCCGGGACGCGCCTCGTTATGCCGAAATGCTGCGAGTCGGCCAGCCGGTCGCTGGCGGAGATGTACGACTCTTTGAGCTTCACGAACTTCTTCGCCCCCGGGTCCTTGATCCAGATGAAGCCGTGGTTGTCCTCGCGCACGGTGTCGCCCGGGAGGCCGATCACGCGCTTGACGAACGTTCCGCCTTCGCCGCACTTGAGAGCAGCTTCGCTCGGCGTGTTGAAGACGACGATGTCGCCTCGGGACGGGTTGCGGCCGAAGTCGAGACAGATGCGGCAAGCGAGCACCCGGTCGCTCGAGTCGCCGAGGCAGCCGGGGTTCGCAGGGCCTTTCGCGCAGTTGAGATTCGGCTCCATCGACGACGACGGAATGCGGTAAGGGTTGACGACCCATTGCTTCAGAGCGAGCACGATCAGGATCGCGCCGGCGATGGTGAGGACCCAGTCAAGCGTGACCCGGACGCTGCGTGGCAGGCCGGGAAAGAGACGGGCGAGCGGATCGCGGCTGTGACTCGCCGCATACCGGTCCTCCTCCGCATCGGCCGGGAAGAGATCCTCTCGCGGCGTGTACCCGTAGTTCCCGTATCCCGGCTCGTCCGCCCTGTTCCAGCCCTGCGGCTTCTCGCCGTAGTCGGGCCGTTGCCAGGCCGAGCCGGGGGTCGGCCAGCCGCTCTCCGATTCCTCGCCGGGCTCCTCCGGCTCGTCGTCGGCCCAGTGGGTATGGCCTGTACCCGGCTTGTCGTCCGCCCAGCCGCCGGGCTCGTCGCTACCGGCGTCGGCGTCGTCCTGCTCGCCCTCGTCCTCGTCGTCGAGGCCGGAGCGGTAGCTGCCCCAGTCGTCGCTCATGTCACCTGCTCCCGCCGCCAGGCCTCGACCCGCGCGTGGTCGCCCGACAGCAACACGTCCGGGACGGACCAGCCGCGAAACTGGGCCGGTCGCGTGTAGTGCGGATACTCGAGGCCTCCGCCGAGCTCCGCGGAGAAGCTCTCGAGCTCCCCGGAGCCTTCCGCGAGCGCACCGGGCAACCGCCGCGCGACCGCGTCGAGGACGACCATCGCCGGCAGGTCGCCGTTCGAGAGGACGTAGGGGCCGACCGAGAGCGCATCCGTCGCGAGGTGCTCGACGATTCGCTCGTCGAAGCCCTCGAAGCGCGAGGAGAGGAGCGTGAGCGCCGGCAGCGCGGCGAGCTCCTCGACGACTGTCTGGGTGAGCGGGCGGCCCTTGGGCGTGAGCGCGATCACCGGGTTGGGGGGCTCGCTGCCGTAGGCGGCCTCGAGCGCTGCGGCGACGACGTCCACGCGCAGCACCATCCCGGCTCCGCCGCCGTACGGCTCGTCGTCGACCTGTCCCGCGCGCAGCGGTGTCGAGTCGCGGTAGTTGAAGAGCCGCAGCTCGAGTTCCGTGCCGAGGACGGTCGCGACCGGGCGCTGCTCGGTGAGCCACGCATAGGCGTGAGGGACGAGGGTGAAGACGTCTATGCGCAAGGGCGACTATTCCGGGTCTGCGAACCCCGCTGCGACAACGATTCGCCCACCGGTCAGATCCACCTGCTGGACGCACGCCTCGACAAGGGGAAGTGACGCGCCGGAGTCGAGCTCGAGCACGTCGTTCCCAGGGTACTCGAGTACCTCACGCACCCGCCCGAGCAGCCGGCCGTCCTCCTCCTCCACGCTGAGACCGACCAGCTGGAAGACGTAGAACTCGTCCTCGTCCGCGAGGCTCGGCAGTGTCGCGCGCGCGACGGCGAGCTCGGCGCCGCGCTCGACGTGCCGGTCGAGCCGGATCACCGGCCTGCCGCCGGAGCCGTGGCGCGAGGCGACGACGGTCGCCGGCTCGCCGCCTGCATACAGCGTCGCGCCTGCCGCGAACACGCCCTTCCGCTCGCTCGCGCCGTCGACGAAGAAGCCGCCGTCGAGCCCGTGCGGCTTCCCGACCCGCCCGACGCGCACGAGATCAGAGCCCACGTTCCGTGAACTCTGCAACCGCCTCTTCCCGCGAGGTCTTCAGCTCGGCGCCGTCGTACGGCGTCCGCCGGTGGACGAGGTCGAGCAGCCAGTACGCGCCCGGCTCCTTCTCGTACGGCATGCCGACACTGCCGGCGTTGACGACCCGGACGTCCCCGACGGTCCGCTCGAACTGGGAGTGCGAGTGTCCGCAGACGACCGTCGACACGTCGAGCCCGTCGAAGAGGAAGGCGATCCGCTCCTCGGGCGTGCGCTCGGTGAAGATGTCGAGGTCGTTGCGCGGCGACGCGTGGCAGTAGAGAACGTCGCCGATGCGCTGCGTCTCGGGCAGCTCGTGCAGGAACTCGATTTCTTCCTCGCTCAGCTGCGACCGCGCCTGCTCGAGGAACTCCGCCGGCGCGATGCCCTCCTCGCTCGGATGGAGCTCCCGGTCGGCGTTGCCGCGCAGCCAGCGCACGCGATCGCCGAGCCCCCGCAGCCGCGCAAGCACCTCGGACGGCTGCTCGCCACCCGCGCAGATGTCGCCGCCGATCACGATCGTCGCGTCGTCCGGCACCTCCGCGAGGACGGCGTCGAGCGCGGCGAGGTTGCCGTGGATGTCGTACAGCGCCGCGACCTGCGGCATCAGTCGGCGATCTCGAGCTGGAGCCGGCGGCCCGCCTCGACCCCGCCGGCGCGCACGATCGTGCGCAGCGCGCGAGCGAGCCGGCCCTGGCGGCCGATCACCTTGCCGATGTCGTCGTCGGCCACGTGGAGCCGGAGGACGAGCGTGCCGTCGTACTCCTCGATCTCCTCGACGCGCACGGCATCGGGCTCGTCGACGAGCCGGCGGGCAAGCTCGGCGACGAGCTCCGCCACGCCTACTGGATTCCCTGGGCCTTGAGGAGCTTCGCCACCGACTCGGTCGGCTGCGCGCCCTTGTCGAGCCAGCCGCGCACCTTCTCCTCGTCGAGGTCGATGAGCGACGGATCCGACTGCGGGTTGTAGCGGCCGACGATCTCGATGAACTTGCCGTCGCGCGGCGAGCGCGAATCGGCGGCGACGACGCGGTAGATCGGGTTCTTCTTCGAACCGACCCGCGTCAGCCTGAGCTTCACTGCCATCCGGTTACCTCTTCGCTTTCCTCTTGCGTTTGGACTTCGACTTGCGCGTCGCGCTCGGGCGCGGCGGGCCTTGCGTCGGAACCGGGCCGTTGCCCGGCAGGCCGGCGCCGGGGATCTGCGGCATCTTGCCCGATCCGACCATCTTCATCATCTTCGCCATCTGCTTTCGCGCCTCGATCAGCTGGTTGACCTGCTCGACGGTGGTACCCGAGCCGGCGGCGATCCGCTTGCGGCGCGAGGCGTCGATGACGTGTGGGACGCGCCGTTCGTGCGGCGTCATCGAGAGGACGATCCCCTCCACCCGCCTGAGCTGGTGCTCGTCCACCTGGTCGAGCCCCTCCATCTGCTTGCCGAGGCCGGGGATCATCTTGAGGACGCCCTGCAGGGGCCCCATGCGGCGGATCATCTTGTAGCTCGAGAGGAAGTCGTCGAACGTGAACTCGCCCTTCATCATGCGGCGCTCGAGCTCTTCCTTCTCCTCGTCCTCGATCGCCGCCTCCGCCCGCTCGATCAGCGTGAGCACGTCGCCCATGCCGAGAATCCGCGATGCCATCCGGTCGGGGTGGAACCAGTCGAGCGCGTCGAGCTTCTCACCGAGCGATGCGAGCTTGATCGGCCGGCCGGTGACGGCGCGCACCGACAGCGCAGCTCCGCCGCGCGCGTCGCCGTCGAGCTTCGTGAGGACGACGCCGTCGAAATCGATCCGCTCCTGGAACGCCTGCGCGACGTTGACGGCCTCCTGGCCGGTCATCGCGTCGAGCACCAGGAGGACGTTCGTCGGCTTTGCCTCGCGGCGGACGGCGGCGAGCTCCTCCATCAGCTCCTCGTCGACGTGGAGCCGGCCGGCGGTGTCGAGAATCACGACGTCGCGCCCCTCGGCCCGCGCGCGCTCGATCCCGTCGTGGACGGCCTTGACCGGCTCTGAGCGCTCGTCGGCGTAGACCGGCACTCCCACCTGCTCGCCGAGCTGGACGAGCTGGTCGATCGCCGCCGGACGCTGCAGGTCCGCAGCTACCAGTGCCGGCTTCCGGCCCTCCTTCGAGAGCAGGAGCGCGAGCTTGCCGGCGGCGGTCGTCTTCCCCGAGCCCTGCAGGCCCGCGAGCAGGATCGTCGTCGGCGGGCGCTGCGAGAAGGCGAGCCGCGAGTCGCTGGAGCCGAGGAGCTCGGTCAGCTCCTCGTGGACGATCTTCACGACCTGCTGGCCCGGCGTGAGGCTCTTGCGCACGTCCTCTCCGAGGGCGCGCTCGCGTACGTGCGCGACGAACTCCTTGACGACCCCGAAGTTGACGTCGGCCTCGAGCAGGGCGAGGCGGACCTCGCGCATGGCGCGGGAGATCGCCTCCTCGTCGAGGACGCCGCGCCCGCGGAGGTCGCCGAGGGCGCTCTGGAGCTTCTCGCTGAGTGCGTCGAACATCGGCCGCAGGGTACCCGGCGCGCCGGTAAGGTTGGCCGCCGTGCGTGGAGGGATTCTGTGTATCGCCGCGGTTGCGGTTCTCCTGCTCGCCGCCTGCGGAGGCAGCGGCGGGGGTGGCGCCACGAGCGGCACCACCAGCAGCGGCTCGCAGCTGTCTGCGGCCCAGTACCGCGCCCACATCGCGAAGATCAAGGTGGAGGCGGCCAGCGCGCAGGCTCACGTGGGAGCCGGCCTGCAGGCGAAATCCGTCGACGACCTCAAGAAGACAGTTGACACATTCGCCGCGGCGACGCAGCGCATCGGCGACGAGGTTGCGGCGCTGAACCCGCCGCCGAACGCCGAAGCTGCCAATACGAAGCTCGCGCAGGGTCTGCACGACATCGCCATTGGAACACGGGCCGCGAGCGCGAAAGTCGCGACGATGAAGACCGTGCAGGCGGCGATTTCGTACCTCGAGCACACCCGCGGGCCCGTTAAGGGCTCCAAAGAGGTCAGCAGCGCCCTCGCCAAGCTGAAGCAGCTCGGCTACACGACCGGCAGCTAGCCGGGCTGGAAACCGGCCCGTCCGGGGGTCAGACTGGGCACGTGGTTTCCGCAGCGGCAGCGCGGAAGACCGTCAGCGTCCTCTTCTGCGACCTGGCTGATTCGACCATGCTCGGCGAGCGCCTCGACCCCGAGCCGCTCCGCGAGCTGTTGGGCAGGTGGTACGAGGAGATGGGGATCGCCGTCGAGCGCCATGGGGGCATCGTGGAGAAGTTCATCGGCGATGCCGTGATGGCGGTGTTCGGCCTTCCGCGCGCACACGAGGACGACGCGCTCCGGGCGGTGCGCGCCGCGCTCGACATGCAGAAGGCCGTCGAGCGGATGAATGCCTCACTCGCGGAACGCCGGGTGCCCGAGCTGCGGATCCGGATCGGGATCAACACCGGCGAGGTGGTGACAGGCGACGAGGCGGCGACGCTCGCCACCGGCGACGCGGTCAACACTGCGAAGCGACTCGAGGAGGCGGCCACCGGCGGCGAGATCCTGATCGGCGCGGTCACGGAGCGGCTCGTACGTCACGCTTCGCGGCTCGCACCGCTCGCCCCCGTGGAGGCGAAGGGGAAGAGCGCTCCCGTTGAGGCGTGGCGTGTGCTCGAAGCGATCGCCGGCGCCGACTCCTTTGCCCGCCGCTGGGATACGCCGCTCGTCGGGAGGACAGGCGAGCTCGCCCTCCTGCGAGAGGAGCTGAGTGCGAGCGCGGACGCCCGGGAGTGCCGGCTGGTGACGGTGATCGGCGCGGCCGGCGTCGGCAAGACACGGCTCGTGTCCGAACTGATCGCCGAGGTCGCCGGACACGCGACCGTCGCCGCCGGACGCTGCCTGCCCTACGGCGACGGCATCACCTTCTGGCCACTCACAGAGCTCATCCGGCGGCTCGGCGGCGAACGAGCGGTGGCGGAGGCATTGGACGGCGAGGCCGACGCCGCGCTCGTCGTCGAGCGGCTCGGCGTGCTTGCAGGAAACGGCGCGGCGCCGCCCGAGGAGCTCCTCTGGGCCGTGCGACGCCTGTTCGAGGTGCTGGCCCGCAAGCGTCCGCTTCTCGTTCTCTTCGAGGACGTTCACTGGGCTGAGCCGACGCTGCTCGACATGGTCGAGCACATCAGCCGCTGGAGCCGCGAGGCACCGATCCTGCTCCTCTGCGTGGCGCGGCCGGAACTGCTCGAGGAGCGGCCGCGCTGGGAAGGCAGGCACGTGCGGCTCGAGCCGCTCTCGACCGAGGAGGCGACACAACTCCTGGACGCACTCGACGGCCGCGCCATCCTGTCGCCCGACCTCCGCACGCGCGTCGCGGACGTCGCCCAGGGGAATCCGCTGTACACCGAGCAGCTCGTGGCCATGCTCGGCGAAGAAGCGCGGGCGGCGGTAGAGCTCGTCGAGTTGCCACCGACGATTCAGGCGCTTCTCGCCGCTCGGCTCGACCGCCTCGATCCCTTCAACCGCCACGTGCTCGAACGGGCCGCAGTCGTCGGCAAGGAGTTCTGGCCCGGCGCTGTAGCCGCGCTAGGCGGTGACAACGAGACTCTCGGGCCGACGTTGCTGGGGCTCGTGCGCAGTGAGCTCGTCGAGCCGGCGGTCTCGAGCATCCCGGGAGAGGACGGCTTCCGTTTCCGGCACGCCCTGATCCGAGATGCCGCCTACGCCGGGATCCCGAAGAGGGTGCGTGCGGACCTCCACGAGCGCTTCGCCGGGTGGCTGGAGCTCCACGATCGCCGCGAAGAGCTCGTCGGCTACCACCTCGAGCAGGCCTACCGCTACCGAGAGGAGCTCGACGCTCTCGACGACCACACACGGTCGCTCGGCGAGCGGGCAGGCGAGCTGCTCACGGCCGCCGGCCGGCGCGCATTGGCGCGCGACGATGTGCCGGCCTCCGTCATCCTGCTCGAGCGCGGCGTCTCGCTGTTGCCGCGCACGGGCGGCTCGCGAGGCTACGGGCTCCTCGAGCTCGCGATCGCACTCATGCGCTCGGGTGCATTCGCTGCCGCCGAGGGCGCACTCGAGGAAGCTCTCGATCTCGGCCGTACCGAGGGCGATCGGCGGCTCGAGCTACGCACGCTGATCGAGCGCGAGTTCTTCCGGATCTTCACGAACACGGAAACGCCGGCCGAGGAGGTCACGCGCATCGCGGAGGAGGCGATTCCGGCCCTCGAGGCGCTCGGTGACCACCGCGGCGTCGCGAGAGCGTGGCACCTCCTGAGCGAGCCGCCGGTCAACGCGTGCCTCTGGGGCCGGCGCGCCGCCGCGCTCGAACACGCGCTGGAGCACGCCAGGCGTGCAGGAGACACTCGCGAAGCGGCCCGCGCCGCAGGGGCGCTGATGCAGGCGATCCAGCTCGGGCCGACGCCGGTGGACCCCGCGATCGACAGAGCACATCTGTTCCTACGCGAGAGCGAAGGCGATCGGCTGCTCACCGCGTCGATCGTCAGCTCGCTCGCGGTGCTACTGGCCATGCGCGGCGAGTTCGCTGAAGCACGCGCTCAGTGGGCGCGGGCACGGGCGTTCTGGGAGGAGCTCGGACTGCCGCACCAACAGGCGATCCGGGCCATCGACGCCTCCACGATCGAGCTGCTGGCCGGAGACGCCGAGGCTGCCGAGCGCGAGCTCCGGACAGGATACGACCTCCTTCTGGAGATCGGCGACGTACACCTCCGGCCGATGCTGGCCGCCTATCTGGCAGCGGTGCTCGTCGAGACGGGCAACCTCGGGGACGCGGACGCGCTTGCGTCCTATGCGGAGTCACACTCGTGGGAGGACGACATCGTTACGGAGGTGATGTGGCGGGTCGCCCGCGCGCAATACCAGGCGCGCACGGGCGAAACCGCCGAGGCCGAGCGACTCGGGCGCGAGGCGGTCGAGCTGGCCGCGCCGACCGATTTCCTCGACCTGCAGGCGACTGCCCTGCTCGCGCTTGCGCGCGTCCTCCGGGAAGCCGGAGCGCCGCAAGCTGCGAGCGTGGGCGCCGAGGCACAGGCGGTCTACGAGCGCAAGGGGAACATCGTCGGAGCAGGGCAGGCGGCGCTGCTCACCTAGGCAGAGCGTTCGTGGGGGAGTAGGCTCGCGCCCGAAAGGAGGTGCGCATTGGCCATCCATGACCATGTGCACGGGACAGGCCACGCGGACAAGAAGGATGGCGACCCGGTGACGGCTCTCGAGCAAGCCATCGAGAACGCGTGGCAGGACGCGAAGGACCACGGCGGGTCAGCGGGGACCTACGTAGTCGAAAGGATCGAGCTCGACTGCCGAAACCCGATCCATAGCTACACCGTCATCATCGTCTCTGAATAGCCGAGCCTCTGCGGGCTAGCCAGCGACGAGTGCGCGGGCGTATTCGCGCGGGTCGAACGGCTGCAGGTCCTCGAGCGCCTCACCGACGCCTACGAGCTTGACCGGGAGGCCAAGCTCGTAGGCGATCGGGATCGCGACTCCTCCTTTCGCGGAGCCGTCGAGCTTCGTCAGCACGACTCCCGTGACCCCGACCGACTCGCCGAACAGCCGCGCCTGCTGCACACCGTTCTGACCCGTCGTCGCGTCCACGACCAGCAGCGTCTCGTGCGGGGCTCCCTCCAGGCGGCCCGCGATGACGCGGCGAACCTTCGCGAGCTCCTCCATGAGGTTCGTCTGCGTGTGGAGACGACCGGCCGTGTCGACGACCACGACGTCGCGGCCGCGGGCCACGGCGGCCTCCACGGCGTCGTACGCGACCGCGGCCGGGTCACCACCGCGCTCGGAGCCGACGAAGTCCGCCCCCGCCCGCTCTGCCCAGATCTCGAGCTGCTCCTCCGCTGCCGCGCGGTACGTATCCGCGGCAGCAACGATGACCGAGCGGCCGTGTTCGGCGAGCCTCGCCGACAGCTTGCCGATCGTCGTCGTCTTGCCCGTCCCGTTGACGCCGACCACGAGGATCACGGTCGGCTCGTGGGCCACGTCGAGAATCGGAGCCTCGCCGAAGAGCTCGGCCACCTCCTCGGCGAGCGCCGCGTTCAGATCCGCGAGCTCCCCCCGCGCCTCGAGGCGCCGGACGAGCTCGGCAGTGGCGCGGACGCCGACGTCGCCGGCGATGAGCGCCTCCTCGAGCCGCTCCCAGTCCGCGTCGTCGCCCGGATCGAACGAGGCCGCCGCCACGAGCTCGCCGGTGAGCGCGCGGCGCGACTTCGAAAGCGAGTCGCGCAGCCGCGAGAAGAAGCGGCCACCGCTCTCCTCGTCGGGCTCGGGAGCCGCATCCGGCTCGCCCAGCAGCTGGCCCCAGCTACGTGGCGAGCTGCCACTCCTCGTCGCGGATGAGCGGCACGGCCGTCCCGTCGGCGAGCACCGCGTCCACCTCGAGCTCCGGCCCACCGACCATGAAGTCGACGTGGATCCTCGAGGAGTTCATCCGCTCGTCGGGCTCTCCCTCGAACGCATTCGGAACCCCGAATCCGTAGGCGATGTGGCAGGTGGCGTTCTCGTCGAACAGCGTGTTGTAGAAGAGGGTGTCCGTCTGGCCGACCCGCGACTCCTTGGTGACGAGCGCGAGCTCGCCGAGGCGGTCGGCGTTCTCGATGCTCGCGAGGTGGCCCCGGACGACGTCGGCGCCGGTCTCCGCCTCGACGTTGACGATCCGGCCGTCCTCGAAGGTGAATTCGAGGCCACGGAGGAGCTGCCCGCCGAGGCTGAGCGGCATGCTCGAGCGAATGGTCCCCTCCGCGCGGGCCGGGTCGGGCGTGGTGAAGATCTCCTCGGTCGGCATGTTGGCGACGTACTCGATCCCGGAGGCCGTGTGGAAGCGCGCACTGCCCCAACGTGCCGTTGGCAGCAGCCCGACCGTGAGATCGGTACCCGGCCCGCGATAGCGGATCGCGTCCGGCCGGAGGCTCGTGAGCGCGCCGGCCCGCGCGTCGAGCCGGTCGAGGTGCTCGCGCCACGCGGCGACGGGGTCGGGCTCGTCGAGCCGGAAGCAGAACGCGACAAGCTCCCAGAGACGCTCGACGTCGGGCTCGCCCAGCACCTGGCTGGCCCAACCCTCGTTCGGCGACCCGACACCGCACCAGTTGATCGCGCTCTCGCCGTGAAGTCGGCGGAAGATCGTGACCGCGTCGAGAGGCACCGCGCGGCCGACGCGCTCGCCGTCGAGGTCCGCGAGCAGCTCGGGCTCCGGGTTCCCCGTCGTCCCGATCTGCGCGTTCCCCGCGGTCGACTCGGCCGCCGTCTTCTGCCATTCGGGCGTGTACGTGAGCGCCTCGTCCGGCCCGAACTCGATCATCGCGCGCCGGAGATGCTGATCCTGGTAGCCGACGTTCACGTACGACGCTCCGGCCCGATACGACTGCCGTGTCAGCGCGCGCACGAGCTCGGCATGCTCGACGAGCCCCTGGAGGAACACCTGCTGCCCGGGTTGAACGTTCGCGCCGACGCGAACGGCCAGCTCCGCGTAGCGCTCGATCCGGTCCTCGCTCACGCGAGCTGCCACTCCTCGTTCCGGATCAAGGGCACCTCGGTCCCGTCGGCGAGCACCGCATCCACCTCGAGCTCAGGCCCGCCGACCATGAAGTCGACGTGCGTGTTCGCGGCGTTCAGCCCGTCGCCGGGGTCGTCGTCGGCAAGGAAGGGGAAGCCCGCTCCGTACGCAATGTGGCAGGTCGCGTTCTCGTCGAAGAGCGTGTCGTAGAAGAGCGTGCCGGTCTGGCCGACCCGCGACTCCTTCGTGACGAGCGCGACCTCGCCCAGCCGGTTCGCGTTCTCGATCGTCTCGAAGTGGCTGCGTACGAGCTCTGCGCCGGTCTCCGCCTCGACCCGTACGGCTCGGCCGTTCTCGAACGTGAGCTCGAGGCCGCGCACGATCTGGCCCAGAAGAGGCAGCGGCACGGTGGAGCGGATCGTCCCTTCCGTGCGTCCCGCGTCGGGCGAGGTGAAGACTTCCTCGGTCGGCATGTTCGCGACGTACGTGATCCCCGTCGACGTGTCGCTGCCGCCGCCGAGCCAGTTCACGTTGGGGAGCAGCCCCACCTCGAGGTCGGTGCCGGGGCCGCGGTAGTGGAGCGCGTCCGCGTGGAGGTCGTTCAGCGCCGCTGCCCGTGCCTTGAGGCCGGCGGTGTGATCTCGCCAGGCCGCGACGGGGTCGGGCTCATCGAGGCGCATGCAGATCGCGATCTTCTCCCACAATTGCTCGACGTCCGGCTCGCCGAACACCTGCTTCGCCCAGCCCTCGCTTACAGCGCCGACTCCGCACCAGTTGACGTTGTTCTCGCGGATCTGCTCCATCCGGATCTGCACGATCTCCTGCGGCACCGCCCGGCCCACCCGCTCGCCGTCGAGGTCGGCCAGGAGCTCCGGCTCGGGATCGCCGGTCGTCGCGATCATCGCGTTGCCGCTCATCGCCCCGAAGAACGACTTCAGCCACTCGGGCGAGTAGGTGAGCGCCTCGTCGGGCCCGAGCCCGATCATCGCCTTAAGCACGTGACTGTCCTGGTAGCGGACGTGGACGTAGGAGGCGCCCGCTTTGTAGGCCTGGCGTGCGAGGGCGCGCGCGAGCTCCTGGTGCTCGACCTTCGGGAGGAGAAAGACCTCCTGACCGGGCTGGACGTTGGCGCCGACCCGGACGACGAGCTCGGCGTAGCGCTCCAGGCGTTCGTCCACGCGGCGATCGTACGTGGTCCGCTTCAGGCGGCTGGACGGTTGCGCTCGAGCACCGGGTAGCGGGCGTCGCCCTCGAGGCAGGCGGCGGCGAAGAGCGCGGTTCCGGCGCCTCCGGTGAAGAGCGAGTACCGGCCGGGCATGCGCTTGGCCTGCGCCAGGGCGTGCATCGCGAAGCGGCGCGCGCGATCGAGCCACAGCTCGTCCTGCGTGCGGTCGAAGGCGGCGAGGAGCGCGAAGCCGTTGCCCGAGGTGCCGTGACAGATCCCGTGCCCTTTCTCATCGCCGGGCGCACCTGCTCGCCAGACGAGCTCCGCACCGGCGAGCAGGAGCTCCTCGTCGAGGTAGTCGCGCGCGGCGGAGACGACTCCGGGCCCGCTCGCGCACCACTGGAGCTTGCCCTCGCTGCCCCAGTTCGCGAGCCCGTCCTCACGCCTCGCCGCGCGCGCGAGTGCTGCGGCGGACTCGGCGCGCAGCGACTCGTTGCGCGGGTCGTCGATCTGGAGCAGCGCCCGCACGTTGCCGGCGAGCCCGTGCACGGTCCCGATGCCGCGGAAGCTCGTCCCCCAGAGGCGCTGGGTCCAGAGGCCGTCCGCGTCGCGTCGGGGGGCCAGCGCGTCGGCCGACGCACGGGCCAGGTCGTCCCAGCCCATGGCGACGGCGGCGACGAGCGTGCCGGGGGTCCCCCACATCAGGTCCTCGGCCTCGTTCGCGAGGTTCGCGCGGATGCGATCGCGCAAGTCGTCTTCGAGCGGATGGCCGAGCCTGCAGGCGACGAGCGCGATCCCGGTCTCGCCGGTCAGGAGCCCCGACGCGCCCGGCTCGGGGACGACTTCCCCTTCCATGTAGTCCGGCTCGGTGCGCCATAACTCGAGCGCGCGTAGTGCGGCTGCCGGCAGGTCGAGCGTCGTCGCGGCGAGGCCTCGGCGCCTCAGGTCGTCGAGGGCCCAGATCACGCCGGCCGCGCCGACGTAGAGGTTCTTCATGGGCTGCGGGGCGTTCCAGCCGTCCCACTCGTGCGCCGGCCAGAGCGCGTCGGTGCCGAACGCGGCATCGGCGTCGGCGACGATCGCGGCGATGCCGTCGCGGGCCTGCGCCTCGTCCCACGGCTCGTCGGTCAGCGGCTCGAACGCAGCTGAGTCGTAGAGCACGTGGGCAGCCTAGGCGGCGCTCGCTGCCTCTGCTTCCTCCCGCGGCAGACGGCGGGAAACGACCTGCGAGACGCCCTCGCCGCCCATCGTCACGCCGTAGAGGACGTCGGCGGCCTCCATCGTCCGCTTCTGGTGCGTGATCACGACGAACTGCGCGCGGTCGGAGTAGCGGCGCAGCAGCTCGACGAAGCGGCCGATGTTGGTGTCGTCGAGCGCCGCCTCGACCTCGTCGAGGAGATAGAACGGGCACGGCCGCGCGAGGAAGAGCGCAAAGAGGAAGGCGATCGCGCCGAGCGCCTTCTCACCGCCCGAGAGGAGCGAGAGCCGCTGCACACGCTTCCCGGCGGGGCGCAGCTCGACCTCGACACCGGGCTCGCCCCCGTCCTCCTCGGCCTCGGCCGCGGTGAGCCTCAGGCGGCCTTCGCCGCCGGGGAAGACGGTGCCCGTCACGTCGGCGAAGTGGCGCTGGACGGCGTCGAAGGTCTCGGCGAAGCGGCGCTCGACCGTCTCGGTCAGCTCGTTGCGGAGCTTCTCGAGCTCCTCGAGGCTCGCCTCGAGGTCGGCCCGCTGGCCGGCGAGCTCCTCGAGCCGTGCCTTCTCGGCCTCGTACTCCTCGTGGGCGAGCGGGTTGACCTGGCCGAGCGTCTCGCGGCGGCGCTCGAGCCGCTCGACCGTCGCCAGGAGCTGCTCGCGGTCGTCGCCCTCCGCCGGCTCGTCCGCAGCTGCCTGGTCCAGACGCCGGCGGGCCTCGTCGGCCTCTGCCTCGAGGCGTGCGGCCTCGACCTCGACGGTCGAGGCAGCGTCGGCGGCGGCCGTAAGCTCCTGCCGCAGCTCGACCTCTGCCGCCCCGAGGCGGCGGAGCTCGGCGCCCAGCTCGCCGCTGCGTGCGGCTCCGGCTTCGACCTCTGCTCGGAGCGGGCCTTCGAACTGCGCCACCGAGACCTCGAGCGCGCGAACCAGCCGCTCGGCGAGCCGGAGAGCCCGCTCGGCAAACGGATTCCGCTCGACTGAGTAAGCGGCGTCCGGGATCGGCGTGTCGAGCCGGGCGCGGAGCTCGTCGAGCTCGGAGGAGAGCGACCGCCGGCGGGCTTGCAGCTCGAGCAGCAGCGCCTCGGCGGTCTCCCCCGCGAACCACAGCTCGCCGCGCTCGGGGTCGTAGCCGAAGCCCTCCGGGGTCACCGCCGCGACCTGCGATTCGAGCAGCTCTTCCTTGGACACGACAGGCATCTGGGCAACCAGCTGCGCGGGGTCGCGGCCTACGAGGACGACGAGGCTGCCGAGGCCGCCGTCCTGCGCCCGTTCGAGCAGGGTGAGCGCTCCTGCCGCGTCGTCTCGCACCACTGCGGAGGCCGAGCGGCCCAGCGCCGCGGCAACCGCGCGCTCACGCCCGGGCTCGACCTCGAGCAGGGAGAAAGCGATCCGCTCACCGTCCTCCGCAAGAGCGCGCGCAGCCGGCGGCAGACCTTCGCGCTCGGCGAGTGCACGGTCGAGCGTCCGTAGACGCTCCTCGAGCAGGCGGATCTCATCCGCGAGGGCGGCTCGTTCGGCGCGGACGGAGTTGTCGAGCAGGCGGCGCGGCCGGGCAAGCTCGTCTCGGAGCCGAGCCACGCGCGCCTCCGCAGACTCGCGCCGAAGGTCGAGCCGCTCGGCCGCGCTGCGGAGCCGGTAGAGCGCCTGCAGCGCCTGCTCCCGGCCGCCCGCCGCGTCGGCGAGCTCTTCCTCGGCCCGGCCGCGCTCCGCAAGCAGCGCTTCGAGCCGCTCCTCCACGCCGCGTCGCCCGGCGCCTGCCGCGCTGCGGCGCGTCTCGAGCTCCGCGAGCCGTTCCTCGAGCCCTGCGAGATCGAGCTGCGCGATGCGCGCACGCAGGCGGGCGATCTCCACGGCGAGCTTCTGCGCCCGCTCGGCCGCGGTCGCCTGGAGCGCAAGCGGCCGCAGCCGCTTCTTGACCTCCGCCTCGACGTCGCGGGCGCGCTCGACCTCGAGCGAGACCCTTGCGAGCTTCAGCTCGGCGCGATGGCGGCGAGCCTTGAAGCGGCCGAGCCCGGCGGCCTCCTCGATCAGCGCCCTCCGCTCGGCCGGCCGCGACGCGAGGATCGCCTCGACCTTGCCCTGGCTGATGATCGAGTGCATGCCCTGGCCGAGCCCGAGGTCGGCGAGCAACTCGACGAGGTCGAGGCGCCGCACCGCGGTGCGGTTGACGAGGTACTGCCCCTCGCCGCCGCGGTGCAGCCGCCGGGCGACCGAGAGCTCCGCGTAGTCGACGGGGAGCGCGCCGTCGGCGTTGTCGAAGAGGAGCTCGACCTCGCAGAAGTCGGCCGGGCCGCGTGAGCCGCCGCCGGCGAAGAGGACGTCGTCCGGCTTCTCGGCCCGCAACTCGGTCGGGCTGAGCGAGCCGGCGGCCCAGCGGATCGCGTCGGAGACGTTGGACTTGCCGGAGCCGTTCGGGCCGACGATCACGCCGACGCCCGGCTCGAGACGGACCTCGACCGGGTCGGGAAAGGACTTGAAGCCACGCAGCTTGACGGCGCGCAGATGCACCGCCGGGACCCTAAAGACGCGGCAGGACGCTACTGCTGCGGTTCGTCGTCGCGCGCGAGCGGAGCGTCCTCGTCGGCCTGCTCGTCCTCCGCGAAGATCTCGAAGATCCCGCGGGGTTCGGAATCGGGCTCCTCTTCGGTGAGCCGCCGCAAGCGGAGCTCCGAGTTGGTTGGGCGCCTCTCAGCCATGAGGCGGCACAGGATGCCAGAAAAGGCCTAGAGCTCCGCGGCGTCGAGCTTGGCGAGCGCCTCGCGCGCCGCTTCCTGCTCGGCTGCCTTCTTCGTCTGTCCCTCGCCGCGGCCGAGCTCCTCGCCGTCGATGACCGCGGCGCACGTAAAGCGGCGCTCGTGCGGCGGCCCCTCGACGGAGATCTCGGTGTACACCACCTGGCGGCTCGTGCGGGCGAGCAGCTCCTGCAGGTCAGTCTTGTGGTCGACCCGTTCAGTGAGCGCGTGCTCGATCTGGTCGGCGAAAGCGTCGACGACCGCGCCCTCGACGGCGGCGAACCCGTGCTGGAGGAAGATCGCGCCCAGCGCCGCCTCGATGACCGCCGCGAGCACGTTGCGGTTGCGTGAAAGGCGGTCGAGCTCCTCCTCCGTCGGGGTGGGAGCAGCGTGCTCGACGAGGCGTTGCCCGAGGCCGAGACCGCGTGCCACTTCGGCGCAGGTCGCGCGGGACACGACGTGCGAGCGCACCTTGGCGAGCTGCCCCTCGGTGAAGTCCGGGTGGCGCGTGTAGAGCGCATGCGCGACCGCGAGCTCGAGGACGCTGTCGCCGAGGAACTCGAGCCGCTCGTACGAGGCGCCACGGTCGCTCGCCCACGACGTGTGGGTGAAGACGGGCTCCGCCAGCTCCGGCGGGAGCGCGTCGATCAACTGCGCGAGGTCGGGATCCGCGGCTACTGGTGCGAATTGACGTAGTCGACGGCCTGGCCGACAGTCTGGATCTTCTGGGCGTCCTCGTCCGAGATCTTGATCCCGAACTGGTCCTCGAGCTCCATGATCAGCTCGACGAGGTCGAGGGAATCGGCGTCGAGATCCTCCTGGAAGGAAGCCTCTTCCGTGATGTCCGCCTCTTCGATCCCGAGCTGCTCGGTGAGGACCTCCTTGACCCGCTCGTAGACTTCCTCGCGCGAAGCTGCCATGTCACCTCGTTGTGTCGTCGGGGCTGGAAAGCGCGCCGATCATACAGCCTCAACCTGCTGCGGTAGGCGTGCAGCGAGGCGGCCGACGACGCCGTGGTCGACGCCGCGCGCGGCCAGCCGGATCGCGTTGGCGATCGCGGTCGACGAAGAGTTGCCGTGCGCGATCACCACGACCCCGCGTAGGCCGAGGAGGTAGGCGCCTCCGTACGTGTCGGGGTCGAGGCGCTTGCGCAACCGCCGGGCGGCGGGACGGATGAGCAGCCCGCCGACGGTTCCGGTCGCGCTGGCGGTGATCTCCTCGCGCAGCGAGTCCAGCAGGGTTCGGATCGTTCCCTCGACGGCCTTGAGGGTGACGTTGCCGGTGAAGCCGTCGGTGACGAGCACGTCGGCGGCGCCTTCGAGCACGTCCCGGCCCTCGGCGTTGCCGCGGAAGTCGAGATCGGACGCGGCGAGCAGCTGGTGCGCCTCGAGGGTGAGCTGGTTCCCCTTTTCCGGCTCCTCGCCGATGGAGAGAAGCCGCACCTGGGGGCGCGCGATGCCGAGGATCTCCTCGGCGAAGACCGCTCCCATCGTCGCGAACTGGAGCAGGTGCTCGGCCCGGCAGTCCGCGTTCGCGCCCGCGTCGATCAGG
>DASXOM010000024.1:0-4507 GCA_036494245.1 Gaiellaceae bacterium | reverse complement strand
TGCCGGCGGGCGACTGGATCGATTCCGGCAGCGGCTCGCTCGCGATCCTCCCCTATGAGGCGGTCCGCACCTCGCCCGACCCGCGCGGGACGCTGCTCGCGTTCCTGCAAGCCGCGTACGAAGCCGGTGCGCGACTGGCCGGCTGGGGGGAAGCGGGCTCCTTCGAGTCGAACTGGTGTCCCACCCCGAGCCAGCTCCGGGAGCTCCAGGCAACGGCGGCACAGGACCTCGGCCGGCCCGGATTCGGCAGCACGCCAAAACCGGCCTGACCTGCGAAGATCGGTCCGACTTCGCTGCTCCCAACGGATCTCGAAGGAGGACAGATGACCACCGTCCCGCAGGAAGCGCACCTCCCGGCGCTCGACTCGCATCACCGCGGTGAGGCCGGTCGCGAGCTGCAGGCGACGCTCGTCGAGCTCGTCGACCTGTCGCTGATCGGCAAGCAGCTGCACTGGAGCATCTACGGCCGCCCGTTCAAGCCGCTCCACGAGCACCTGGACGAGCTCGTCGATTCGTGGCGCGACCTCTCGGACACCGTCGCCGAGCGGGCAGTCGCGCTGGGCGCCGCCCCCGACGGCCGGGCCGGAACCGTCCACGCCGGCTCTGACATCGACGCGGTCGACACGGGTGCCCTCGACACCGATACCGCACTGCGCGAGCTCGTCGAACGCCTCGCAGACGTGACCGAGCGAATCCGTGTGCGCATGGACCGCCTCGGCGAGATCGACCTCGCCTCGCAAGACGTCCTCGTCGAGGTTGTCCGCGAGCTCGAGAAGCAGCTCTGGATGCTCCGGGGTTCGCTCCCGGCCTGAGCGGGCGTGACATGGGCGCGGCACGGACCAGCATCGGCTTCGTCGGCCTCGGGAACATGGGCGGGAACATGGCGGCGCGGCTCCTCGCTGCCGGGTACCCCATCTCGGGCTGGCAGCGAAGCCGCGAACGCGCCCAGCACCTGATAGAGCAAGGGCTCCACTGGCGCGAGACGCCCCGTGCGGTCGCTGAGGGAGCCGAGGTCGTCGTCACCGCACTTCCCGACGATGCCGTGCTCGACCAGGTCGCGACTGGCGCAGACGGGATCATGGCCGGACTCGGCGAGGACAGGATCTGGATCGACATGAGCACCGTCAGCCCGCAGAAGAGCATGGAGCTCGCGGCCCGGGCACGTGCCCAGGATGCATGGATGCTCGACGCGCCCGTGTCGGGGAGCGTCCCGCAAGTGCAGGCCGGGACACTGACGATCATGGTCGGCGGGGACGAAGGCGCCTACCGGCGCGTCGAGCCGCTGCTGCAGGAGCTCGGGACGCCCAACTACATCGGTGACAACGGGCAGGGCCTTGCGCTCAAGCTCGCGATCAACATCAGCCTCGCCGTCCAGATGCTCGCGTTCGCCGAAGGGCTCCTCCTGGCCGAACGGTCGGGCATCGACCGCCAACGTGCGCTCGACGTCATGGAGGAGAGCCCGATCGGCTCGCCGATGCTGCGGGCACGCGCCTCGATCATCCTTGAGCCGCCCGAGGAGGCGTGGTTCGACCTGGGCTTCATGCACAAGGACATCGAGCTCGCGCTCGACGCCGCGCGAAGGCTGGGGATCCCGCTCCCGACCGCCTCGCGCGCCGACGAGGTGCTCGAGCAGGCGGTCGGTCTCGGCTACGAGCGGCGCGACCTCGCCGCCCTGTTCCAGGCGCTCGAGGACATCGCGGCCGGCGACCCGTAGATCGGATGCCGACGCGCGCGAGCGGGCTGTCTGCACGGCGGGACATCGCAGAGACGCTCTGGCCGCCCGCGGCGGCGAAGGAGGATGGGCTGCCGCCCCTCCTGATCGTGCTGACGATCGTCACCGGCGTCGTCGACGCGCTCGCCTATCTGAGGCTGGGCCACGTCTTCGTCGCCAACATGACTGGCAACGTCGTCTTCCTCGGCTTCGCCGCTGCCGGGGCCGGCGGTCTCTCGGTGCCCGGATCGCTGCTCGCGCTCGCCTTCTTCCTCTGTGGCGGGATTGCGGCCGGGCGACTCGCGGGCCGCCTCGGCGACGACCGGCGCCTTGGGCTCCGCGTGGCCGTCACGGTCGAGCTCGTCCTGTCCGCGGTGGCGGTCGCGGTCGCAGCCTTCGCCGGCCAGCACCTCGGTAGCGGCAGCCGCTACGCCCTGATCGCCCTGCTGGCGCTGGCGATGGGCGTCCAGAACGCAACGGTCCGCCGCCTCGCGGTCGCCGACCTGACGACCACCGTCCTCACGCTGACCCTGACCGGCATCGCCGCCGACTCGTGGCTCGGCGGCGGCAGCGGGGCAAGGACCGCCCGGCGCGTCCTTGCGGTCGGCGCGATGCTGCTCGGCGCCATCTTCGGTGCGCTACTCCTGCTCCACGTCGCGCCGGCTGCGCCGCTCGTGCTGGCCGTCGCTCTGCTCACGCTCGTCGCGCTCGCCGCTCGGCCGATCGGGTAAGCTCGGCGGGAATACTTGTGCGCGCAATCTTCGTTTGAGTCTTCGATGGACCTTGGACTAGTCACCTTCGCCGACCTCCACCCCGGTCTCAGCCCCGCGGAACGCATGCGCGACCTCCTGGAGGAAGCGAGGCTCGCGGACGAGCTCGGCCTGAAGGTCTTTGCGGTCGGTGAGCATCACCGCCCCGACTACCTCGTCTCGTCGCCGACGACCGTCCTGGCCGCGATCGCCGCCGTCACGGAGCAGATCCGGCTCTCGAGCGCCGTCAGCGTGCTCTCCTCCGACGACCCGGTCCGGGTCTTCGAGCAGTTCGCGCACGTCGACCTGATCTCCGGCGGCCGAGCGGAGATCATGGCGGGTCGTGGCTCGTTCATCGAATCGTTCCCCCTGTTCGGTTACGACCTGCGCGACTACGACGAGCTGTTCACCGAGAAGCTCGATCTGCTGCTCGCGATCCGGGACAACGAGCGAGTCACCTGGCAGGGAGAGCATCGCGCGCCCCTCGAGGACGCGATCGTCTGGCCACGCCCGGTACAGGAGCAGCTTCCGATCTGGGTCGCAGTCGGCGGCAGCCCCGAGTCCGTGGTGCGAGCGGCAAGTCGCGGTCTACCGCTGGCGCTCGCGATCATCGGCGGCCAAACAGCCCGCTTCAGGCCGTTCGTCGATCTCTACCGGCACGCCTGGGTGGAGAGCGGACAGGCCGGCGAGCCCCGCATCGCCATCAACACGCACGCGTTCATCGCAGACTCGCACCGACAGGCCAACGAAGCCTTCGCCGCGCCGTACCTGAACGTCATGAATCGAATCGGCAGGGAGCGCGGCTGGCCTCCCTCGGGACGCACAGAGCTCGAGGCGCTCGCGGCTCCGTCCGGCCCGCTCGCGCTCGGCTCGCCCGAGGAGGTCGCCGAGAAGATCATCTCGTTCCACGAGACCTTCGAGCCCGAGCGGTACCTCGCCCACATCGGCATCGGCGCCGTCTCGCACGCGGACGTCATGCGGGCGATCGAGCTCTTCGGAACCCAGGTGGCGCCGCTCGTCGAGTCCGCGACGCGACTTGCCGCCGAAGTTTCGTAGTCCCCGACCTGAGCAGAGGAGGCTGGACCGATGGCCACACTGAGCGACAAGCAGGCGAAGCTCTTCACCGAACGCAACTGGGGCGTGATCGCGACCATCCGCGAGGACGGATCGCCACAGGCCACGCCGGTCTGGATCGACTACGACGGCGAGAACGTCCTCGTCAACAGCGCCCGAGGCAGGACGAAGGTCACGAACATCGAGCGCGATCCACGTGCGACGGTCACCGTCCTGCCGGCCGAGGACCAGCAGTCCGGCTACGTGATGGTCAGCGGCCCGGCGAAGATCGTCAACGAGGGCGCCCTCGAGCACATCAACATGCTCGCGAAGAAGTACCTCGGCCAGGACAAGTACCCCTACCTCGGGCCGGGCGAGGAGCGCGTGATCATCGAGATCCGCCCCGAGCGCGTCGACGGCTTCGGCGCGGGCGGCTAGGACCGCGCACGCCCTGACTTGCGATACTCGTGCTCGTGGGCGAGATCGATCCGCTCGGGACGCGTAGGCAAGGCCTCGATGCGTTCCTGGACCAAAAGGTCGCCGAGGGTTTCGTGATCGAGACCCGCACCGACACCCACGCGATCATCTCGCAGCGCCCGAGGGGTTTGAAACGCTTCACCGGCGGCGCGGACCCCGGGCGCTACGTGGTCGAGGTCGACGAAGATGGAAGTGCGACAATGCGTCCCGCAGAGCCGCGACGCACATAGAGCGTCTCAACTCGCACCTATGAGGAGATCGGACATGGCGAGCAAGGACAAGAACACCAAGAAGAGCACGGAGAAGAAGCCCGCTCAAAGAACGCTGAAGGAAAAGAGGCAGGCCAAGCGCGCAAAGAAGTAATCGCGCCCCAATACTGCTAATCTCGGTCGACTATCTGAGCGAGTACCGGATGCGCGTTGGGTGCCTCCACTGCCCGTTCCTGAAGTAGCAGAGGAGGTGTTTCATCTATGGCAACCGGAACCGTGAAGTGGTTCAACGCCGACAAGGGATACGG
>DASXOM010000023.1:0-21198 GCA_036494245.1 Gaiellaceae bacterium | reverse complement strand
TCGCGGCCGCTCTCGTCGTGGTGGGCCTGAAGCTCGTGCCGACGGAGGAGATCGCCGAGGAGTACCCGCCGCACGAGCACGCGGGCGAGCAGCAGGTGATCGCGGAGCTGATCGACGAGAGCGGCACGCGCTTCACGCGCAGGCGCCTGTTCAAGCTCGGGCTGCTCGGCGCCGGCGGGACGCTCGGCCTCGCGCTCCTCACACCCGCTGTCTCCTTCGGGCCGCTCTTCCACGTCGGCGACTTCCTCCGCACGCCGTGGCGGCGCGGGCGGCGGCTCGTGGACGAGAGCGGCCGCCCGTACAAGGCCTCCGACATCGAGAAGAACGACTTCTACCTCGCGTTCCCGGAAGGGCTGAACGACGAAGAGAAGGAACAGACGGCGGCGTCGCTCGTCGTGGTCCGCCTCGATCCCGACCAGCTCCATCTGCCGCCGCACCTCGAGGGCTACGACGCGCACGGGATCCTCGCCTACTCCCGCATTTGCACCCACGCCGGGTGCGCGATCACGCTGTACCGGGCGCCGCTCTTCCAGCCCGACGAGCCGAGGCCGGCGCTCGTCTGCCCCTGCCATTACTCGACCTTCGACCCTGCGACGGGCGGCACGGTGACCTTCGGGCCGGCGCGGCGCGATCTGCCCCTGCTGCCGGTCTACGTCGACTCGAGCGGCTACCTCCGCGCGAAGGGCAACTTCGACGGGCCGGTCGGTCCGTCCTGGTGGGGCGTCCGCATGTGGAAGGCGCAGCCGTGACGGCTTCGCGAGGAGCTCCGTTGACCCGGCGCACCGTGCGCTGGCTCGACCAGCGCACCGCGACAGCGCCGTACCTGCGGAAGGCGCTGCGCTACCTCTTCCCGGACCACTGGTCGTTCCTGCTCGGCGAGGTCGCGCTCTACGCGTTCATCGTCCTCGTCGGCACCGGGATCTACCTGACGTTCTTCTTCGTCGACTCCACGAGGGAGGTCGTCTTCCACGGGAACTACTACCCGCCGCTCTACGGCCAGAGGATGAGCGAGGCCTACGCATCGGTCGTGCACCTCTCGCTCGCCTCGCGCGCCGGCCTGCTGATCCGGCAGACGCATCACTGGGCCGCGAACGTCTTCATCGCGGCGATCGTCCTCCACCTCTTCCGCATCTTCTTCACGGGCGCGTACCGCAAGCCGCGCGAGCTGACCTACTGGCTCGGCGTGACGATGCTCATGCTCTCGCTGCTCGAGGCGTACCTCGGCTACTCGCTCGTCGACGACCTGATGTCGGGGATGGGCCTCGTGATCGGCTACTCCGTCGGGCTCTCGCTCCCGTTCGTGGGCCAGAACCTCATGAACTGGCTGTTCGACGGGATGTTCCCCGGCAGCCCGAAGCTCTGGCCGCGGATGTACATCGCCCATGTCCTGATCTTCCCGATCCTGATCGGGCTGCTGCTCGGCGCTCACTTGCTGCTCGTGGCGATGCGCCATCACACGCAGTTCCGGCAGAAGAAGGCGCAGACCGAGCGGACGATCGTCGGCGTGCCCGCGTGGCCGGGCCAGGCGCCGCGGTCGCTGGGGCTGATGGTCGGGACGGCCGGCTTCCTGTTCCTGCTCGGCGGGCTCGTCCAGATCAATCCGGTCTGGCTCTGGGGGCCGTACCACACGTACTCGTCGACGAACGGAGCGCAGCCGGACTGGTACCTCGGCTGGCTGATCGGCGCCCTGCGGCTCGTGCCGGGCTTCGACGTGACGATCGGCAGCTACACGCTCGTGCCTGGACCGTTCTGGGGCGGCGCGGCGTTCCCGCTGGTCGTGTTCGGCTTCCTCTACTTCTGGCCATGGCTCGAGCGGCGCTTCAGCGGCGACGTCGCGTTCCACAACCTCCTCGACCGGCCGCGCGACGCGCCGGTGCGTACGGCCATCGGCGTGGCGATGGTCAGCTGGGTGTTCCTCGTGTTCCTCGCGGGTGCCTCGGACCGGGTCGACGTCACGTTCGGGCTCGGCTATGTGTCCCAGATCTGGGTCTACCGCGTGATCGTCTGGGTGCTGCCGGTGCTCTTCGGCTTCGCCGCCTGGTGGATCTGCAAGGAGCTGCAGGCGGGCGACCTCGTCGTCGAGGAGCGGCACGGGGCCGAAGCGGAAGCGCGGCTCGCACACCTTCGGCGTCAGGCGTAGCCGAGCTCGAAGAACCGTCCCTCGTGCGCGATGGCCTGCTCGCGCGTCAACCCCTGCTCCGAGTGAGGCTTTGCGCCGACGACGTCCGCGAACCGCGTGATCACGTCGAACGCGGCTTTGACCTCCGCCGCCTCCCGCAACCCCTCTCGCGGCACGCCGGCCGCGAGCGCGCGCTCAGGGTCGAGCGTGGCGAGAAAGTGGAGCGTCCCGCGCAGCCGCTCGTCGATCGGCGCGGACTCGTAGTCGGCGAGGATCGCGTCGATGAGCTGCGGATCTCCGAAGGCATACGACGCGACCGCGCCGTGGGACTCCGTTCAGAAGGGGCACTGGTTCAGTGCCGATACGAACGCGGCGAACAACTCGCGCTCCGCCTCGGTCCACTCCGACGGCCCTTTCATCACCTCCTGCAACAGCTCCGAGAAGGGACGGGCGAAGAGCTCGGGCCGGTACCGGAGCGCGAGCGAGATGTCCGAGACATAGCCGTCGCGTTCCCGCAGCCGCTCGATCTCGGCGGCCATGTTCGGTTCGTGCTGGAGCTCGAGCCTCAGCGCAAGGACTCCAGGGCGGTGCGTCGTGCCTCGAGCGCGACCGCGAGTGCTGCGCCGAGCGCGGCCTCGATCACGACGTCCGGGTCGAGCCCCTCGACGTCTGCGTCGACGATCCGGTACGCGTGGTGCCGCGTCTTGTCGACCAGAGGAGCAAGCTCGGCCGGCTCTTCCCCGTCGTAGGCAGCGCGGGCGACCGGGGACGCGAGGATCGCATCCGCGACGCGGCTCCAGCGCTCGTCGGCCGTCACGTGGCCAGGAGGCGCCGCAGCACGTACTGGAGGATGCCGCCGTGGCGGAAGTACTCCCGCTCGCGAGGCGTGTCGAGCCGGAGCCGCGCGCGGAACTCCTTGTCGTCGGCCCGTACCGTGACCTCGTCGGCGTCGCCGCCCTCCAGCCCGGTGATCGAGAATTCCTCGCGGCCGGTCAGCCCGAGCGACTCGGCGTTCTCGCCGGGCATGAACTGGAGCGGCGCGATCCCCATCATGAGGAGGTTCGAGCGGTGGATCCGCTCGTACGAGTCCGCGATCGCGGCGCGCACGCCGAGCAGGTTCGGGCCCTTCGCCGCCCAGTCGCGCGACGACCCGGAGCCGTACTCCTTGCCGGCGATCACGATCGTCGGCACGCCCTCGGCCCTGTAGCGCTCGGCGATCTCGTAGATCGTGCCCTCCTCGCCGTCGGGCAGGTGGACCGTCCACGTTCCCTCGTTGCCGGGCACGAGGAGGTTCTTGAGGCGCACGTTGGCGAAGGTGCCGCGCACCATCACCTCGTGGTTGCCCCGGCGCGCGCCGTAGGAGTTGAACTCGCGCCGCTCGACGCCGTGCTCGGTCAGGTACTTCCCCGCCGGCGAGTCGGGCCGGATCGCGCCCGCCGGCGAGATGTGGTCGGTCGTGACGGAGTCGCCGACCCAGACGAGACAGCGCGCGCCCTCGAGGTCGGCGACCGGCTCCGGCTCGCGCGGCATCCCGTCGAAGTACGGCGGCAGCCGCACGTACGTCGACCCATCGTCCCAGGCGTACAGCTCGCCCTCGGGCGTCTCGAGGTTGCGCCACCGCTCGTCGCCGGTGAAGACGTCGGCGTACGTGGAGGAGAACATCTCGCCCTTGACCGACTTGCCGATCACCTGATCGATCTCGTCCCGGCTCGGCCAGAGGTCGCGCAGGAACACGTCCTCGCCGTCGGAGCCCTGGCCGAGCGGCTCGTTCACGAGGTCGACGTCCATCCGCCCGGCGAGCGCGTACGCGACGACGAGCGGCGGTGACGCGAGATAGTTCGCCTTCACCTCGCCGTGGATGCGCGCCTCGAAGTTCCGGTTGCCGGAGAGGACTGCGCACACGACGAGGTCGCCCTCCGCGACGGCGGCGCTGATCGGCTCGGGCAGCGGCCCGGAGTTCCCGATGCAGGTCGTGCAGCCGTAGCCGACGGTGTTGAAGCCGAGCTCGTCGAGGTACGTGTCGAGGCCCGACGCGCGGTAGTACTCGCTCACGACCTTCGAGCCGGGCGCGAGGGAGGACTTGACCCACGGCCGCCGCTCGAGCCCGCGCTCGACCGCCTTCTGCGCCAGCAGGCCGGCGGCGATCATGACCGACGGGTTCGACGTGTTGGTGCAGGACGTGATCGCGGCGATCACGACGGAGCCGTGCTCGAGCGCATACTCCTCGCCCTCGACCGCGACCCGCTTCTTCTCGACCGTTGCCGTGTGCGCGTGCGCCGGCTCCTCGGAGTCGGCCACGCCGTCGCCGGTCGGCGGGTCGCTCGCCGGGAACGAGTCCGCAATCTCCTTGTCGTACGAGCCGTTCACGAGGTCGACGCCGAAGGTGTCGAGCGAGTCGATGAACGCCTCCTTCGCGCTCGCGAGCGGGACACGATCCTGTGGCCGGCGCGGGCCTGCGAGCGAGGGCTCGACGTCGTCGAGATCGAGCTCCACGACCTGCGAGTACTCGGGGTGCTCCTCCGGCTCGTGCCAGAGCATGTTCTCCTTGCAGTACGCCTCGACGAGGGCGATCCGCTCGTCGCTACGTCCGGTGAGCCGCAGGTACTCGACCGTGACCTCGTCGACCGGGAAGAAGCCGCACGTCGCGCCGTATTCGGGGCTCATGTTCCCGAGCGTGGCGCGGTCGGCGAGGGCGAGCGAGCCGACGCCCGGGCCGAAGTACTCGACGAACTTCCCGACCACACCGGTCTTGCGCAGGATCTGGGTCACCGTCAGCACGAGGTCGGTCGCGGTCGCGCCCTCGCGCAGCGCGCCCGTCAGCCGGAAGCCGACGACCTGCGGCACGAGCATCGAGAGCGCCTCGCCGAGCATCGCCGCCTCGGCCTCGATCCCGCCGACGCCCCAGCCGAGCACGCCGAGGCCGTTGACCATCGTGGTGTGTGAGTCGGTGCCGACGAGCGTGTCGGGGAAGGCGACGCCGTCCCGCACCTCGACGACGCGCGCGAGGTACTCGAGGTTGACCTGGTGGACGATGCCCGTGTTCGGCGGCACGACGCGGAAGTTGTCGAACGCGCCCTGTCCCCAGCGGAGAAAGGCGTAGCGCTCGTGGTTGCGCTCGAACTCGAGCTCGACGTTGCGCCCGATCGCGAGCCGGGAAGCGAACTCGTCGACCTGCACCGAGTGGTCGATCACGAGCTCGACCGGGATCAGCGGGTTGATCGCCTTCGGATCGCCGCCCTGGTCGCGCATGGCGTCGCGCATTGCCGCCAGGTCGACGACGCACGGGACGCCCGTAAAGTCCTGTAACAGGACGCGCGCCGGGGCGAACGAGATCTCGCGCGACGGCTCCGCGCCGGCGACCCAGTTGGAGACCGCGTCGGCTCCGTCCGCCGAGCCGTGGCGGAGCACGTTTTCGAGCAGGATCCGGAGCGTGTACGGGAGCCGGGCGGCGGCGGCGTCGAGCTTGTGAAACCCGTAGCTCTCCTCGCCGACGCGCAATTGCTCCATGGTCTCGATCTTAGAGGCGCCCCAGCAGCTCCCGACGCGCGAACTCGGCGAACTCCTCCTGGTTGTCGCCGATCTGGTGGACGTAGACGTGCGTGAAGCCGGCGTCCTCGTAGGAGCCGATCAGCTCGAGGTAGGGCTCGGGATTCGGCCCGGCCGGGGTCGATTCGGCGACGTCGGCGACGGTGACGTTCGCGGCCGACTCCTCGAAGTCGCGCGGCGCGGGCAACTCCTGGCCGCCCGACCCGGCGAGCGCGAGGTTCGGCCAGAGCTTGTGCGCGCGCTCGAGGCCGGCCTCCTCGTCCTCGTCGTAGGCCACGTGGATCATCCCGATCTTCGGCTTGCCGGAGCCTCCCGCCTCCTCGAAGGTCGACACCAGCTCCTCGTCGGGCGCCGTGGAGATGAGGCCGTCGCCGATGCGGCCGGCCAGCTGCGCCGCCTGCGGCTTCGAGGCCGCGACGTAGAGCTCCGGGCGCTCGGCGGGCAGCGTGTAGAGCCGGGCCTGCTCGACGGTGTAGTGCTCGCCGCGGTGCGTGATCTCGTCGCCGCTCCAGAGCTTGCGGATCACGTCCACCGCCTCCTCGAGCATCTCGAGCCGCTCCCAGGCCAGGGGCCAGCGCGCTCCCGTCACGTGCTCGTTGAGGTTCTCGCCGGTGCCCACGCCGAGGAAGAACCGGCCGGGCATCATCGCGGCCACCGTCGCCGAGGCCTGGGCCACGATCGCCGGATGGATGCGGATCAGCGGGCAGGTCACGCCGGTGCCCATCCGGATCGTCTCGGTCGCCTGCGCGATGCCGCCGAGCGTCGACCAGACGAACGGGCTGTGGCCCTGGTCGCTCACCCACGGGTGGAAGTGGTCGGAGATGAGCCCGAACGTGAAGCCGGCCCGCTCCGCGAGCTTTGCCTGGCGGACGAGCTCGTTCGGCGGATGGTCCTCGGAGGAGAGGGCGAAGCCGAGCTCCATGGCTATCCCGATGCCCGGTTGGGCGTTGTCGACACCTTCGTCCCGTCGCGCTCGATCCGCTGTCGCTGTGACTCGACGACGTACTTGGGGTCGCGTGCCGACTGGAAGCCGGCCTTGTAGACGGACCACCGCAGGCACAGCTCGCCGGCACACACGAGCGCACCGCCCATCACCGCCGCGGTACGGCTCTTCCGGCCGCGCCGCGCGAGCAGCGCGCTCCCCGCGACTGCAAGCCCCTTCGCCGCCCACGAGAGCTTGCCGGCCGCGTCCTGCCGGTAGACCTCACCGATCTTCCCGAGCCGGAGCTCCATCGCCTGCATGAGCGCACCCTCGGCGAGGACGCCCGCGACGGCGAGGCGACGGGCCGGAGCGGCATTCCTCGGGTGGACGAACATCGACGCGGCGGCGCCCGCGCTCGCGGCTGCGCTGGCCGCGAAGATCCACGGCAGCTCGTGCCGGCCGTCGTGCCAGACCGGCACTGCCGTGTCCGCGACGAGCACGCCGGTGTACGTCGCGAGCGGCGGCCCGGCAAGCGTCGCCACCGCCTCGGCGAGCACCTTGATCGGCTTCAGGCGGCCGAGCAGCTCGAGCACCGCGGCCACCGTCGAGGCGCCGCCGTTGACCAGCAGCACCCAGGAGCCGACGTTCATCGGCGACGTGACCTTGACGACGCGGAGCATGTGGTGGAAGCGCTCCGGTCGTCCGAGGTCGGAGACGAGCAGGGTCGGGGAGACGAGGTCGGCCACAGCGCCGACGTAGAGCGCCTTGCGCGCGAGCTCCTCGTTCCCGGTCAGCCGCGCCGCGCTCGAGAGGACGGACGACGCGCCCGCGAGGCCGCCGGTGAAGAAGTACGCCGGGATCTCCCACGTCCACGTCGGCTCCTTGATGATCGGCCGGCCGTAGTACGAGCGCATCTCGGTGCCGGTGGCGGTGACGGAGCTCACGACCGGCCTCCGACGAACGCCGCCGCGACGCCGACCACCAGCGCGCCCGCCGCCGCAAGCATGTTCGTCCACATCTCCGGCAGGTCGCGCGTCGTCACGATCGGGTCGGGCGGCAGCCCGTAGACCTCGGGCTCGTCGAGGAGGAGGAAGAACGCGCCGAAGCCGCCGACGCCGTCCTCCGGGTCGCGGCCGTAGAGCTGCGCACCGTTCCAGCCCTCGGCCTCGAGCTTCGCGAGCCGCGCGTCGGCGCGCTCCCGCAGCTCCTCGAGCGGGCCGAACTGGATCGACTTCGTCGGGCATGCCTTCGCGCACGCGGGCTCATGGCCGCCCTTGAGCCGGTCGTAGCAGAGCGTGCATTTCCAGACGCGGCCGTCCTCCTTCGCGAACGCCGGCAGGTCGGGGGCCGGAGCCAGGTGCCGCTTGTCGAGGACGCCGAACGGGCACGCCGGCACGCAGTAGCCGCAGCCGTTGCAGATGTCCTGCTGGACGACGACCGTGCCGAACTCGGTGCGGAAGAGGGAGCCCGTCGGGCAGACGTCGAGGCACGCCGCGTGCGTGCAGTGCTTGCAGACGTCCGACTCCATCAGCCAGCGAAGCCCGGTTCCGCCGTCACCGTTCGTCAGCAGAGGCTTCTCCTGCTCGACGAACGCGACGTGGCGCCAGGTGTTGGCCGAAAGCTCGCCGGTGTTGTCGTAGGAGTTGCCCGTCCACACGTGGCCGTCGTCCGGGACGAGGTTCCACTCCTTGCACGCGACCTCGCAGGCCTTGCAGCCGATGCAGACCGAGGTGTCGGTGAAGAAGCCGACGCGTTCCCGCTGCTCGTCGGCGTACGTCTCCCAGCCGTCGGCGACCGTCACGAGGTCTTCCTCGCTTCCTCCGGCTCGACGCGCGGATCCTGGTCGCGGCGCGAATGCGCTTGCTGCCGCAGCTCGGCGACGAACCGCGGCAGCTCCGGCCCGCGCGGCCGGCGGCCCGGCCGGATCCCGCAGGTGAACGCCTTCACTTCCTGGATGTGGACGTTCGGGTCGAGCGCCATGTGCGCGAGGTCGTTCGCGGAGTCGCCGGTGACGAGCCCGCGGCTGCCCCAGTGGTACGGCAGGCCGACCTGGTGCACGGTGCGCCCATCCTTCATCTTCAGCGGGCGAACGCGTTCGGTCACCATCACGCGGGCCTCGATCGCCGACCGGGACGTGTAGATCGTCGCCCAGCCACCGTGCTCGAGCCCGACCTCCCGCGCAAGGTCGGGGTGAACCTCGCAGAACATCTCGGGCTGCAGCTCGGCGAGGTAGGGGACCGTGCGCGTCATCCCGCCGGCCGTGTGGTGCTCGGTGAGCCGGTAGGTCGTGACGACGTAGGGATAGATCTCGGCGCCCGGCTCGTCCGCGACCGGGTTGTAGGGATCCTCGGCCAGGTCCTGGTTCTGCTGGCGGCCCGGGTTCGCCCGCTGCGAGTAGAGCGGGTTGTCGAACGGAGACTCGTGCGGCTCGTAGTGGGTGGGGAGCGGCCCGTCCTCGAGGCCCTGCGGGACGTAGAGCCAGGCGCGTCCGTCCGCCTGCATGATGAACGGGTGGTCGCCGGCGATGGCGTCCTCGGCCTTCGCGCCGTCGGGTGGCACGTAGTCGGGTCTCTTGTCCTCCTTGAAGTCGGGCACGTCGAGGCCGGTCCACTTCTCCTCGCCGTCGTCCCACCAGACGTAGCGCTTGCGCTCGGACCACGGGTTCCCCTCGGGGTCGGCCGAGGCGCGGTTGTAGATGATGCGCCGGTTCGCCGGCCACGCCCACGCCCACTCGGGCGCGACGTGCCCGTCCTGCTCCCAGTGCGGCTTCTTGCGCGCCGTCTGGTTGATGCCGTCCTTGAAGCAGCCGCAGTAGATCCAGCAGCCGCAGAGGGTCGAGCCGTCGTCCTTCAGCTCGGGATAGCCGGTGAGGAACTTGCCGCTCGCGATCTCCCAGCCGTTGACCTCCTGCAGCACCGCCTCGGCATCCGGCTCCTGGATCGCCGAGTGCGTCGGGTACTCCCAGCGGAGCGCCTTGATCAGCTTGTCGCGCTGCTCCTCCGACTCCTCGAGCCTCTGCTTGATCCGCCGGCCGAGATGGAAGTAGAACCAGAGGTCCGACCGGCAGTCGTCCTTCGGCTCGACCGCCTGCCAGTGCCACTGCAGCAGCCGCTGCGTGTTCGTGAACGAGCCGTCCTTCTCCGTGTGCGCCGCGGCCGGCAGGAAGAAGACCTCGGTCGCGATCTCCTCCGGCTTCAGCTCGCCCGACTCGACCTCGGGGCTGTCGTACCAGAACGCCGCCGACTCGATCTCGACTACGTCGCGCACGACGAGCCACTCGAGGCGGGCCAGCCCCAGCCGGTGCGCCTTGCCGTTGGCGTGCCCGACCGCCGGGTTCTCGCCCGCGATGATGTAGCCCTTCACCTTCCCCGCGAGCATCTGCTCGACCGTCCAGTAGGCCGAGTTGTCGTCGTCGATCCGCGGCAGCGACTTGAAGAGGAAGTCGTTGTCGGCGTTCGCGTTCTCGCCGAAGTACGCCTTCATCAGGCTGACGAAGTAGGCGCGGAAGTGTCCCCACCAGCCGGTCGGCGACGTGTTGGCTTCGATGTAGTTGTCGAGGTCGCCGTACGACTCCGCGTGCGGCATCGGGATGTAGCCGGGGAGGATGTTGTAGAGCGTCGGGATGTCGGTCGAGCCCTGGATCGAGGCGTGCCCGCGCAGGGCGAGGATGCCGCCGCCGGGCCGGCCGATGTTGCCCAGCAGCTGCTGGATAACGGCGCAAGCGCGGATCATCTGCACCCCGACCGTGTGCTGCGTCCAGCCGACGGCGTAACAGAACGCGCTCGTCCGCTCGCGGCCGGAGTTTGCGACGAGCGTCTCGCAGACCTCGACGAAGTCCTCCACCGAGCAGCCGCACGTCTCGGCGACGAGCTCGGGCGTGTACCGCGCGTAGTGCTTCTTGAGGAGCTGGAGGACGCAGCGCGGGTGCTGCATCGTCTCGTCCTCGGACGGCGGCTCACCGTGGCTAAGCGCACCGCCGTGGCCGCCGTGGCCCGAGGCCTCGCCCTTCGTCGGCTTGAACCCCTGCTCGGACTCCCCACCGGAGCCGTGCACCTCCATGCCCTCGTACATCCAGCTCTCGATGTCGTACTTACGCTCCTCCGGATCCCAGCCGGAGAAGAGGCCGTCGAGCTCCTCGGTGTCCGCGAACTCCTCGTCGATGATCACGGGCGCGTTCGTGTAGTGCTCGACGTACTCGCGGAAGTACAGGTCGCGCTCGAGGATGTAGTTGACGATGCCGCCGAGGAAGGCGATGTCGCTACCGGCGCGGATGCCGACGTGCTTGGTCGCCATCGCGCTCGTGCGCGTGAAGCGCGGGTCGACGTGGATGACCTTCGCGCCGCGCTCCCTGGCCTCCATCACCCACTGGAATCCCACCGGGTGGTTCTCGGCCATGTTCGAGCCCATGATCACGATGCAGTCCGCGTTCTGCAGGTCCTGCTGGAACGTGGTGGCACCGCCTCGTCCGAACGAGGTGCCCAGACCGGGCACCGTGGAGCTGTGTCATATCCGGGCCTGGTTCTCGACCTGGACGATCCCGAGGCCCGTCATCAGCTTCTTGATCAGGTAGTTCTCCTCGTTGTCCAGGGTGGCGCCGCCGAGGTTGCCTATCGCCATCGTCCGGTTGGCGGGGTTGCCGTCCTCGGTCTCGGTCTCCCAGGTATCGGCGCGGGTCTCGACGATCCGCTCCGCGATCATGTCCATCGCGTCGTCGAGCGAGAGCTCCTCCCAGCGAGTGCCGTACGGGCGCCGGTACTTGACCTTGTACTCGCGCAGCGGGCTATACGCGTAGCTCTTCGAGGCCTGGCCCTTCGGGCAGAGGCGGCCGCGGGAGATCGGGCTCGCCGGGTCGCCCTCGATGTGCGTGACCGCGCCGTCCTTGACGTAGACGAGCTGCCCGCAACCGACCGCGCAGTACGGGCAGATCGAGGGGACGACGTGCTCGGCCTCGTCGATGCGCGGCACGAGGCTCTGCGAGCGCGGCGACTGGACCGCCTTGCCGAGCCCGAGCGGGTCCCCCTCGCGCAGCTGTCGCAGTGCCGGCCACGACTCGAGCAGCCTCGAGAGCTCCATCGCCATGTGATTCCGGTCCCTGCGCGCGTGTAAACGGGCCGCCTGTGGGCTCCCTGATTCACGTTGTCGCCAAGCGGGGATACGCGCGGCGTGAAGCACGTCCTCCCGTGGCTCGGCTGGTGGGTGGCCCTCTTTTGGCTCTGGCTTCTGCTCGTGGGGGAGTGGAACGGCGAGCAGGTGGTGGCCGCTGCGATCGCGGCGACGATCGCCGCCTCCGTGGCCGAGCTCGCGCGCACGCGCACCGGCCTCAGCGCGCCGCTGCCGCTTCGTCTCCTGGCCGACGTACCGCAGGTGCTCGGGATGGTGGTGGTGGACTTCGGGATTCTCGCCTGGGCTCTGCTCGCCGGAGTCACCCGCCGCCGAATCGTGCGCGGAGAGCTCGTCACGCGCGACCGCCCGCGCGGAAGCTGGGTGACCGCGGGCGAGGGCCCGCGCGCCTGGACCGTGCTCGTCGCATCTTTGAGCCCGAACGCGTACGTCGTCGAGGTCGACTCCGAGAAGCGCCGCGTCGTGCTCCACGACCTCGTCCGGAACCCGAAGTCCGAGAGCCCGGTGTGAACGCCTTCCTCGTCGCCGCCACCGTGCTGCTTGCGACCCTCGCGCCGCTCCTCGTTCTGGCTTCCCTGCGGCGGCCGATCGACGGCCTCGTCGCGCTCGAGACCGCGGGGGCCGTGACCACGCTCGTGCTGCTGTGCCTCTCGGTAGGGCTGGGCGAGTCGATCTTCTTCACGGTGGCCCTGATCGCGGTGGTCGCGTCGTGGATCGGCGGCTTCGTCTACGTCCGCTTCCTGGGCCGCTGGACCTGATGCATGCCTCGGATCTGGCCGTCGACGTTCTGCTCGGGCTCGGCGTAGCCGCCGAGCTGCTCTGCGTCGCCGGTGTGGTCGTGATGCGGACGACCCTCGACCGCCTGCACTACGCCGGAGCGGCGACGACCGTGCCCGCCGTCCTCGTCCTCGTCGCAGTGCTCGTGCGCGTGCACCTCTCCGCCGGCGGCCTGCAGGCGATCGCGACCGTCGGCCTGCTGTTCCTGATCAACCCCGCACTGGTGATCGCGACGGCGCGAGCGGCGCGCCGTATCGACGAGCCGGAGGAGACGTGATGCTGCTCACGACCCTCGTGCCTCTGCAGGCCGTCGCGTTCGGGCTCGTCGCGCTCGGCGCCCCGCTCGTCGTCCTGACCCGCGATCCCTTGCGGCAGGCGCTCGTGAACGGCATCTACGGCGTCTCGCTCGTCTGCCTGTTCGTCGTGCTCGAGGCTCCGGATCCGGCGCTGTCGATGCTCGCGGTGTCGGGGATCGGCTACCCGCTCGTGATCCTGGCCGCCGTCGCGCGGGTGCGCGGCCACGAGCGAGCCAAGGACGACGAGAAGCGATGAGCAGGCGGGTACGGCTGCTCCTCCTGGGGCCGGCGCTCCTCGGGCTCGGCGCGCTCCTCGCCTGGGCGATCGCCGGCCTGCCGGCGTTCGGCGACTACCGCGGGCCGTACGGCTTCGTCCTCAACCGGCTCGTCGTCCCGCTGCGTCACACGACGAACGTGGTGATGGGGGTCAACTTCGACGTGCGCGGCATCGACACGATGGGCGAGGAGTTCATCCTCTACGCCGCGGTCGTCGGGGTCACGCTCCTGCTCCGCGACGAGACTCGTTCGCGGCAGGCCGAGCGGCGGACGCAGCGGTTCCGGAACGACACCGTGCGGCTCGTCGGCATCGGCATGGTCGGAGCCGGGCTCCTGATCGGCCTGTGGCTGATCGCGTTCGGGTACGTCACGCCCGGCGGCGGCTTCCAGGGCGGCGTGGTCGCCGCGGGGGCGATCGTGCTGCTGTACCTCGTCGGCAACCACCGCGACTATCGCCCGTTCCGCAACGAGCACGTCCTCGATCCGCTGGAAGCCGTGGGCACGGGCGGCTACGTTGTCGTCGGCCTCGCGGCGCTCGTCTCCGGCACCGCGTTCCTGACGAACCTCTTCGGGTTCGGCACACCCGGCCTGCTCCGCTCAGGAGGCAGCATCCCGGTCCTCAACTGGGCATCCGCGATCGCCGTGACCGTCGCGATCCTGCTCCTCTTCGCCGAGTTCCTGGAGACGTACATCGTGCCGCTCGAGCCGGAGGACGCCGACTCGTGAGCTATCTGCCGTACGCGGTCGCCGCCTGGATCTGCCTCGTGGGCATCGCGGGGATCGCCACGAGCCGGAACCTGATCCAGCTCGCGATCTGCCTCACCGTGACCCAGTCGTCGAGCTACGTCCTGCTGCTCTCGGTCGGCTACGTCAGGCACGGGAAGGCGCCGATCTTCGTCGGCACGAAGCTCGGCACGACCGCGGTCGATCCGGTCGTGCAGGCGCTGACGCTCACCGACATCGTCGTCAGCGTCGCCGTGATCGCGCTGATCCTGGCGCTCGCGCTCGACGCGCACCGCCTCTCCGGGACGGTCGACCCGGACCACATCGCCGACATCTCGGGATGAGCTGGATCCCGCCTCTGCTGGTCGCGATCCCGCTGCTGACCTCGGCCGTGACGGCCGGGCTCGACCACGTCACTCCGCGGCCGATCCAGCATGCGCTCGTCATCGCCGCCTCCGCGGCGACCACCGTGCTGGCCTTCGTGCTGCTCTGGCACACGGAGAGCAACGAGGTCGTCCACTGGTTCGGCGGCTGGGAGCCCCGACATGGGATCGCGCTCGGGATCGACTTCGCGGTCGGCCCACTGGCCGCCGGGATGTGCGCCGTCATCGGCCTCGTCATGACGCTCGCGCTCATCTACTCGCTGACGTTCATGCGCGCGTCGGCGCGTCTCTTCGACGCACTGATGCTGGCTGCGCTCGGCGCGATGTGCGGCTTCGCCATGTCGGGCGACCTCTTCAACCTCTTCGTCTGGCTCGAGCTGATGGGCGCCGCGGCCTACGCGCTCACCGGGTTCCAGGTGGAACGGCTCGGCCCGGTGCAGGGCGCCGTCAACTTCGCGATCACGAACAGTCTCGGCGGCTACCTCTTCGCCATCGGCATCGCGCTCATCTATGCGCGGACCGGCTCCCTCAACCTGGCGCAGATCGGGAACACGCTCTCGCACGGCCCGGCGGGCGGCCTCGTTATCGTCGCGATGACCCTCCTCCTCTGCGGCTTTCTGATCAAAGGCGCGGTCGTCCCGTTCCACCTCTGGGCCGCGGATGCGTACGCCGTGGCGCCGGCCCCCGTCTGCGCCGTGCTCGGCGGCGTGATGACGGACATCGGCCTGATCGGGGTGAGCCGCCTGTACTGGACGGTGTTCGACGCCCCGTTCGGCCACGGGCACGCCGTCGGAGACGTCCTGCTGTGGCTCGGGATGGTGACCGCGGTGCTCGCCGGGACGATGGCCTTCCTGCAGCGGCATCTCAAGCGGATGCTCGCCTACTCCGTCGTCTGCCACATCGGGATCATGCTCGCCGGGATCGGCCTGCTGAACTCGGCGGGGCTCGCCGGCGCAGAGCTGATGTTCCTTGCCCATGCGTTGCTCACCGCCGGGCTCTTCTTCGTCGCGGGGATCCTGCACGCGGACCACGGGGTGATCGACGAGCTGCACCTGCGAGGCCGCGGTCGCGGCTGTTTGGCCCTGGCCGCTGCGTGGTTCGCCGCCACGATCGGGCTCGTCGGGACGCCGTATGTCGGGATCTATCTCGGTCACGGATTGATCGACGACGGCGCCACCGAGCTCGGACGGCGGTGGGTGCTCGTGTTCCTCTGGCTCGGGTCCGCGCTGGCGGGCGGGGCGCTGCTCCGAGCCGGCGCGCGGATCTTCCTCGGCTGGGGCGACGCGGAGGATCCCCTGCTCGGCAAGGCGATGGAGGAGGACCCGCTCGAGCGGGATGTCCAGCGGCCGCTGCTCGTCGCCGTAGCCGCTACGGCAGTCGTCCTCGGCGTCGCGGTCAGCGTCGTCCCGGGACTTGGCCAGCGGGCCGAATACGCCGCGGTTCGGTTTCAGGACCGAAGCGGCTACGCGGCGCGTGTCCTCCGCGACCACCCGTTCCCCGCGACGCCGAGCCTGCCGGTGGCGATCCAGCACACGTCGCTGGAGTCGCTGCTGTACGCCACGAGCGCGACGGTCCTCGCTCTCGGGCTCGCCCTCGCCGGCCTGTACCGGCGGCGGCTTCCCCGTGTCGTCTCGGTTCTCGCCCGGCGGACGCTGGCCGCGCCGATCCGTGTCCTCCGCGAAGTGCACAGCGGCGTCGTCGGCGACTACGTGACCTGGGTCGCGGTCGGCACCGCGTTCGTGGGCGGCACCTTTGCGCTCCTCTTACACGGTTAGCGACCACCGTGACGGTGTCGCTACCTTTGCGCAGGTGAGGCGGGAGGAGATCCACCCCGGCAGAGCCGGCATGGTCGAGGCGATTCCCGAGGAGGCCGAGGAGCTCTGGACCGAGGACGGCCAGGAGCACGTCGGCTGGTACTGCGTCAGCACCGATCCGTTCCCCTGTCCTGCACCTGGGTGCCTCTTCGTCGCGACGTTCATGACGGCAGCCCACCTCGTGCTCGTGTGGGAGGAGCAGGACGACCCGAACCTCCTCCGCCACGCGCAACGCGCGAAAGAGGTCGGCCGCAATCCGCATATCGTCTCGTACGAAGTCGATTACGGCCCGAGCGCGTCGTACTACGCATGGGAGGCGGCGGGCCGTCCCGTCCACGGCGTCCGCGGCAAGTAGGGAGCGCATGGATCTCAGCCGCTTCGGATCGGCGCCGCCGTGGTCGCTCGGCGTCGAGGAGGAGCTGATGCTCGTCGACGCCGAGACCCTCGAGCCCTCGCGCGACGGGTTCTCTCGGGCGTTTGGCCAGGGGAACGAATGGATCAAGCCCGAGCTGTTCGAGTCGTTCGTCGAGATCACGACAACCGTCGTCAACACGCCGGAGGAGGCCGAGGCCGAGCTGCGCCTGCTGCGGCACGAGGCGGCCGAGCAGGCGGCGGCGCACGGCCTCGCGGTGCTCGCGACTGGTTCGCATCCCACTGCACGCGGGCGTATTCCCCTCGTACCCGTCGAGCGCTACGTGCGCCTCAAGGCGAAACTCGGGCCGCAGCTCTACCGGCAGCAGGTCTGCGGCCTCCACGTGCACGTTTCCGTGCCCGACCCGGACACCTGCTTGCGGGCGTTCGAGGGCGTCTTGCCTGGACTGCCGGGCCTCCTCGCCGCCTCCGCGAACTCGCCGTTCTGGGACGGCGCGGAGAGCGGTCGGCGCTCGATCCGCTCCCAGATTCTGCTCGAGATGCCGACCGGCGGGACGCCTCCCGTACTGCGGGCCTGGGACGACTGGCAGGCTGCGACCCGCGGCGACAGCACGCGCCGCCACTGGGACGCGTGGCCGCGACCGGAGTACGGAACGCTCGAGGTTCGCGTGCTCGACCAGCCGACATCCGTGCGGCGGACTGCCGAGCTCGCCGCCGAGGTGCAGAGGGTCGTCCGGGAGGCGGCCGAGTTCGACGGGCCTCCGTTCGACCGCGGCGACTACGCGGAGCTGCGAGACGCCGCCGGGCGGGAAGGCGGCGGGCCAGAGGCCGAGCGCCAGCTCGAGCTCGGGCCCGAGGCTGCCGTGCGGGAGATCGCGGCGCTGACGTTACGCTGAGGTCGTGGCGACGCAGACGGAGACGATCCAGGTCGGCGGTGTCCGCTGCGAGCGGTGCGTGATGCGGCTCGCGCACGCGCTCGAGGGACACGACGGCCTCGAAGGCGCGAACGCGAACCTGATGGGCCAGGTCTCGCTCGCCTGGAACGACGAGCAGACAAGCCGTGAGGCGATCGTCGAGCGCCTCGCCAAGGCCGGTTTTCCGGAACTCGCCGCTGTCTAGCGCGGAATAGCCACGTGCCCGCGGCCGTTCGGGAAGGAATGGCGCACGCTGGTACGGTGGACCGCATGGACGCGGAGCCGGAGGACGCACAGCGGCTCGCGACTGAGGCGCGCGACCGTGTCCGGTTCGAGGAGGACGCCCTCGCGCTCTCGGACCAGGTCTACCGCGTCGCGCGGCACCTCGCGAACTCGCGAGAGGACGCCGACGAGCTGGTGCAGGAGACGTACGCGCGGGCATTCCGGAGCTGGCGCTCGTTCACGCCCGGCACGAACATGCGCGCCTGGCTCCTGCGGATCCTGACCAACCTCAACATCGACCGCGGGCGGCGGCAGCAGCGGGCTCCGCAGATGCAACCGCTCGAGGCGAACGACTATTTCCTCTACGACCGGCTCGCGGAGAACGGGGACGGAATCTCCGACGAGGAGCAGGTCGTGGAGCGTTTGTCGCAGGACGACATCGTGACGGCACTCTCTGCGGTGCCGCACGACTTTCGCGACGTGATCGTGCTCGTAGACCTCGGCGACTTCAGCTACGCGGACGCGGCCCAGATCCTCGACATCCCGGTCGGCACGGTGATGTCGAGGCTCCACCGCGGACGCCGCATCCTGAAGCGGGAGCTTGCCGAGTCCGCCCTGGAGGAGGCGACATGATGGACCCCTGCGCGCACTGCGAGGAGATGATGCAGCCGTACCTCGACCATGTCCTCACCGAGGAGGAGAAGGATCAGGCGGAGGCACATCTTTCCGAGTGCGTGGATTGCCAAAGGCGCTACAAGTTCGAGGAGAGCCTGCGGATCTACGTGCGCAAGGCGGTAACGGAAGAGATGCCGGCAGAGCTCCGGGAGAAGCTAGCCGCTCTCAGGATCCCGCTGGAGTAGCGGAGTCGACGTCTCCTGGCGGGCGGAGGTCGTCGCAGGCGACCAGGCGCGCCGGGAGCGACTTCGCGCCCTCGTCGGGGACGCGGTCCCACAACGCCCGTGCGAGCAGGACCGGATGGAGGCGTACGCCGCCGTAGCTCGCGGCGACGGCGTCGCCGCCCTTCGCCCGCCAGTCGTCGACGATGCGGTCGACCGCGCGTGGGTCGAGATCGGGCCCGTCGGCGAGCACGACGACCGCGGCCTCCACTTCTTGGGGGAGGGCGGCGAGCCCGCAGCGGAGCGAGGCGCCGGGCCCGCGCTCCCAGTCGGCGCACGGGACGCTCTCGACCGGCAGCGCGTGAGCCCCGCTCACGACGACGATCCCGCCCAAGGAGCTCTCCCGCAGCGCCGCGAGCACCTGCGGCAGCAGCTCGACCTGTTTCGGCGGCTCCGTCCCGTAACGAGACGAGGCTCCCGCCGCGAGCACGACCGCTGCGATCACGCGAGTTGTGCGAGCGCGCGGCGGACGAGCGCCTGCGCGAGCGGGACCTTCCACTCGGTGCGCGGGAGCGGCGTCGCCGCGTCGAGATCGTCGACGCTCTCGATCCGCCACGGGATCGGAGCCACGCCGGCGAGTGCGATCCTGGTCGAGCCGTCACCGAGCCGCGCCGCGGCGACCCCCACCTGTGGGAACGACCAGCGCTTGCGGTCCATCGCCTTGAGGTAGGCACTCGCCGCTACGGCCGGAAGCTCGACCTCGAGCAGCAGCTCCCCGTCCTCGAGCGTCGTCGTGTTCCGGTCGCCTTCGCCCGGGAGCCGGTACAGCTCCTCGACCGCGAGCTCGCGGCGGCTGGTGCGCAACCGCGCGCCGAGCGCGACGAGGGCGGCCGCCACGTCCGAGGGATGCGCCGAGGCGCAGAAGTCGTTCGCGAAGATCGCGTGCTCGCGGTGCTCGCCGTCCTGGGCGTGGCAGCGGTCGCCGCCATGCAGGCGGCACGGATAGTCGAGCCGCCAGTACCAGCATCGAGTCGACTGGAGGAGGTTGCCGCCGAGCGAGCTCATGTTGCGCAGTTGCGGCGAGGCCGCGAGCCGGCATGCCTCGCGTAGTGCGTCCGGTATCGCGGGCTCGACCTCGAGCTCTGCGAGCGTCGTCCCGGCACCGATCAAGCCGGCCTGCACACCGCGCGGCACGAGGCCCCGCACGTCGACGAGACGCTCCGTCTCGAGCAGTCCTTCCCGCAGCTGCGGCACGACCTCCGAGCCGCCGTGCAGGAACACCCCTCCGTCGAGCTCCTCGACGCTAGACGGCCGCAGGAGCTCCACGCCGTTCCTTCTCTTTCGCAGTGTCGAGCGCGCGCAGCATCTCCTCGCGGGAGATCGGCAGCTCGTGGACGTCGGCGCCGGTCGCATCGCGGATCGCGTTCGCGATCGCGGCGGCGATCGGGACGATCGGCGGTTCGCCGAGCCCCTTCGAGCCGAGGTTCGTCAGGTGCTCATCCGGCCGGTCGACGAACTCGCAGATGATTTCCGGCACGTCCGCGATGGTGGGCATCCGGTACGCGTCGAGCGACGTGGTGAGGATGCGGCCCGTCTCGGGATCGAGCAGCCGCTCCTCCGAGAGCGTGTGGCCGATTCCCTGGATGATCCCGCCCTCGACCTGGCTCGAGGCGCCGAGCGGGTTGACGATACGGCCGACGTCGTGGATCGCGGCTACGCGCTCCACGAGCACCTCGCCGGTCTCGACGTCGACCGCGACCTCGACGACGTGGACGCCAAAGGTGAGGACGCTCATCCCGGTCGGGTTCGGGCCGCGTGCGCCCTTGCCGAGGATCTGGGACTCCTCCAGCACCGCGACGATCTCCTGCAGCGGCGTTTCCTTCGGGAGGCCTCGCTGCTCGGCGATGTCCTCGACCTGCTCTCGCGCGTCGGCCGCGGCCGCGCGCACCGCCGGCCCCATGGATGGCAGCGTCGAGGAGCCGGCTGAGATCGAGGCGTATGGCCCGCGCGCCGAGTCGCCGAGGACGACGTCGACGTGGTCGAGCGCGATGCCGAGCTCCTCGGCCGCGATCTGCGCCATCGCGGTCCGGGTCCCGGTGCCAATGTCCTGCATCGCCGTGATCACCGTCGCGCGGCCGTCGGAGCCGAGCCGCACCCACGCGTAGGAGGGAGGGCCGCCGCCGCCGTACCAGATCTGGCTCGCCATCCCGACGCCGCGCTTCCAGACGGCGTCGGACCGCCTGCGCACCTCGTGCCGCCGCTCCCAGTGCGGCTCAGCCATGCGGTAGCAGTCCTCGAGGTTCTTGGAGGAGAACGGTGTGCCCTCGTTCGAGCTCGCGTAGTTGCGGCGCCGCAGCTCGAGGGGGTCGACGTCGAGCTTCGCCGCGAGCTCGTCGACCAGGCACTCGAGCCCAAACGTCCCCTCGACGAAGCCGGGCGCGCGGAACGCTTTCATCGGCGGTGTGTTGAGCTGCGCGCCGTACGTGACGGTGCGGACGTTCTCGCAGTCGTAGAGCATCCGCATCGGCCCCTCGGTCGATGCGTTCCAGCCCGACCAGCCGACGGAGTTCGTGAACTCGCCGTCGAACGCGACGATCGTCCCGTCGCTGCGGGCGCCGGCCCGGAGCCGCTGGACGGTCGCGTTGCGATTGCCCGCAGAGGTGTGCTCCTCGCGGCGCGTGAGTGCGCACCGCACCGGCCGTCCCGTCCGCTTCGCCAGCTCCGCCGCAACGTAGCTGTACTCGTCGGGGCCGTTCTTCGAGCCGAAGCCGCCGCCCATGAACTCGCAGACCACGCGAACCTTGTCCTCGGGCAGGCCGAGCGTGTCGGCGACCGCCTGGCGGATACCCCAGATGAACTGGGTCGAGATGTAGATGT
>DASXOM010000022.1:0-6608 GCA_036494245.1 Gaiellaceae bacterium | reverse complement strand
GACGAGCACCTCGTCCTTGTCCACGCGGACGACGGTGCCGTTCACGACCTGCCCCTCCTCGATCGTGGGGAAGGTGGATTCGTAGTCGGGGACCAGCTCGCCGCTCTCGGGGTCGGTCGTCCAGACGCCTTCCTCGAGCCGCGGATCGTTGATTGTCTCGTTCGCCATCTGCGGCGAGCCAATATACCGGCGGTCCGGCAAAGTCGTCCGGCACCCGGGGCTACGCTGCGACGGATGGACGAGCGCTATCCGATCGGCGTCACTGACTCGTGCGCGGTTGCGGTGTTGCGACATGACGGCCGCGAAGACGTCTACGGGAGCTGGTCGGCGACGATCGGGCTCCGCAGCGGCGAGGCGACGATCCGCGTACCCGGTCACTACGCAGGTGTCCTGGCAGAGCGGCTCGGCGCGGCCGCAGAGCGGTTCGAGCCCGGGCGCAGACTCGCGCGGGACGAGTATCTCGACGTAACGGCTCTCGCCACGGACGACGTCGAGACCCTTGCGCTGTCCTCCACGGCCCGCTCGCCGGTGCGCGTGACGATCGAGGTGCCGCGCGACGAGGTGGACGAGCTCGCGTCGCTGCTCGGCGACGCCCAGCGGCTGATCGAGACGCTCCGCCAGGGGCTCGGCATGGTGCCCGACTCGCTTCCCGAGGCGTTGTGAGCGCGCTGCTCGACTACTGCACCGCCGGAGTCCGGGTCGCGGAGCGCTCGCTCGTGCAGCGGCCGAGACTCGGCCGGGAAGAGCGCCTCGTCTTCGTGGTCGGCTGCCCGCGCTCAGGAACGACCTTCGTTGGGCGCGCGATCGGGGGCCTGCCCGGCTTCGTCGACTTCGGCGAGGTGACGCCGTGGAAGGCGGCGCTCCCCGACGGGCCTTCGGCAGCAGAGCTGCGGACCATCCTCGAGCGCATCCGGCGCATCGGGCTTGCCTGGGGACTGCGCGGCGTCGAGCAGACGCCCGAGACCGCGCATGTGCTCGGTGCTGCTCTGGAGGCCTATCCGGAGGCGGTTGCGGTGCACGCCTTGCGCGACGGCCGCGACGTGGTCTGCTCCCTGCTCGAGCGCGGCTGGCTCAACGCCGGCGCAGAAGGCCGCGACGACGCCAGGCTCGCCTACGGGTCGGAGCCGCGCTTCTGGGTCGAGCCGGAGCGGCGCGAGGAGTTCGCGCAGGTGAGCGACGCGCGACGCTGCGCGTGGGCGTGGCGGCGCTATGTCCAGGCCGTGCGGGGCGCCGGCGCCGGCGAACGCATGCTCGAGATCCGGTACGAGAGCCTCGCCGGCGTGGCCGACGAGCTCGCCGAGTTCCTCGGCTCCAACGTGACGTCGACGCACCGGGCGATGGACCGCTTCCGCGACTCCTCGATCGGCCGCTGGCGTAAAGAACTGACTCCGGAGCAGCTCGCAGACGTCGAGGCCGAGGCCGGCCCGCTCCTCGCCGAGCTCGGCTACAGCTGACGATGGTCTAGCGCGCGTCCCGCGCCTGGTCGCGGGCGCGCAGCTTCGCGGCGACCTTCTCGACCTTCGCCCGGACGGTCGGCGGTACACGATCGCTGCTCACGACGAGACCGATGCCGTCGGAGGCGAGGTCGAGCCTGAGATCCTTCCCGCCGGGCAGTTGGCCGTACGCGAAGAGCGTGACGGCGAGCTGGTTGGCGCGTTCGAACTGCTTGACGACGGAGCCGAGAATCTGCGGCCCGAGGTACGACATGTCGTTGTCGACGCCGACGCCCCAGTGGCCTCTGACCACGACGGCCTGAAGCGCGCGGAGGCCGCAGGCGCCTGCGGCGTCGAAGACCACCCATGAGCCGCGGTCGAGCTGCCGGTTTGCCGTGGCCTCGCATCGGTTGTCCGTCAAGAACGTGCCCGTGTAGTGGACGAGCACCCGGATGCGCGGGCGGGCTGCGCGTGCACCTGCGGTGAAACCTCCGATCAGCCCGCGCACCGCGTCGGTCGGTTGGCCTCCGACCGCGGAGACGGCCTCGTCGCCGTGCGTCATCAGCCCCGCGAGGTAGCCACCCAGGTAGCCGTTCTCGCGGTCGTCGAAGTTGAACCCCGTCACGTTGCGCTGGCCGGCGAAGGACGCAAGAGGGTCCGAGACGGAGTCGGGCACGAGAAACCGGGTTCCGGGGAACCGGCGCGTCAGCCTGGATACCGCTTCCAGGTCGGGCGTCGCGTCGACGACCACGAGGTCCGATGTCCTCGCTGCCGCTGCGATCTTCCGCAGGAAGCCGCGAAGAGCACCGCCGCCGTAGAGGATCCTCGTTCGGAAGCCGAGATTCTGAGCGGCGGCGCGCAATCCCTCGATCGTCGGCGACGCGTACGTGGGATTCGGCGGCACGTCGGCGACGAGAGCAATCCGCAACGAGGCGATGGGACGTTGCCGACTGTGGCCGCCGCCTGCCGCCGCGATCAGGATCCCGACGGTCGCAGCGATCCGCAGGAACAGAGCTGCGATGCCGAGTATCGCGAGCCGGCGAGAGCGCGCGGGCCGCCCGGCCGGTGCCACCGCCGAGCCCGGCAACACGCTCGGACGCTCCAGCTCGGGGTCTTGCTGCAGGATGCGTGTCTCGAGCCGCCGCAGAGTCTCGCCCGGCTCGAGGCCGAGCTCATCGACCAGCAGGCGGCGGCTCGCCGAGCGCGCTGTCGAGCGACGCCCAGTCGACCCGGCCGTAGGCGATGTCGGAGAGCTCTTCGAGCATGCTCAGCGACTCCGCCAGCATCAGCCGCAGCCGCTGCGCGAGGAAGCCGGTCACGATGCCGGCGGCGACATACGCCACGAGGCGGGTCAGCGCGGGCGCATGGGCGAAATCGCCGAAGGCGAGGCCGGTTCGATGATGGATCGCGAGCTCGTAGAGGAAGAGCGCCCCGAGGCCCGCGAGCGCGCCGAGCGAGGCGCTGGTCGCCGCCGCCGCGAGGATGACTGCCACGAAGAAGCCCTCCCCGATCCTGAGCCCGGGCCGGCCGTACTCGACAAGCAGCGCGAAGACCAGGCCGTAGCTCAGCGCCGCGGCGATGAGCAGCTGCTGCGGGATCGTGATCCCCGCCAGGAGGCGCTGGGCGGACGGCACCCCGGCATTTGAAACGCAATCGACCCGAATTGCAAATAGCTTCACGATCCGACCCGCTCGGTGCGCCTTCATACGTCCTTAACGAGGCTCTGGCTACCCTCGGCAGATGTTGAGTTGGATCTGGATTCCCGCGCTCTACGTGCTCGCGTTCGGTCTGTTCGCCTGGCTCGGCGGCATCTCCTCCGCCGGCGACGCGATCGCGAGCTGGGGCCGCGAGACCGCCGAGCGCCGGCGCGGCGCACTGTCGACCAGCTCGTAGCTGGGCGTCAGTCGTCAGGCTCGTCCGGGGGCTCCCCGCGGATGTCGTCGGCGACCCGCTCCTTGAACGGCTGCAGGCGCTCGAACAGCTCTTCCGGTGGGACGGCCTCTTCCGGCTCGCCGCCGAGCAGCCACGGTGCCGCGTCGACGGCCGTCTTCCAGGCGACCTCCTCGACCGCCTCGGACGGGCTTTCGCCCTCCGGCTCCTCGAGCGGCTCGACGGCGTCGAGGTAGACGTTCGTGAAGTTGCCTCGCTGCTGCTCGTGGAAGGTGATGCGCGCCCTTCGGCCTTCGGCCGCGACGGCGTCGCGTGCGATCTGCTCGCGGAAGGTCGAGTACTCGCGTCCCTCGTCGTCGCGCAGGACGAACCGCGTGTTGCCGGACTGCGTCTTGAACGCCTTGACCTCGGCGACGGTGACGACTCCCTCGGGCATGGTTTGAGTGTTCCGCGCCGCGATCGCCGCTAAGCGCGCTTCCATCGAAAGTCGGCAAACGCCTGGACAAACGACACGGAGCAAGCTCTTCCGGGTCCGCACCGGTCGCTAGTCGGTTAGCGTCGGCCCGTGCACAATCGCTCGGCGCCCCCCGCGACCGTCACGCCGGTGCTCGTGTATCAGGATGTGAGGGCCGCAGTGGATTGGCTGGGGGATGCGCTCGGCTTCGAAGAGCGGGTGCGCATCGGCGACACTCACCGCGCCCAGATGCGCGTCGGGGCCGACGGGGCCATCGTGGTTGCGGATGTCGGCTCGGATCGTATCGCCCCCGAAGGCCCAGGCCGAACGCACCTGATCAAGGTTCGCGTGCCCGATGTCGATGCGGCGTTCGCCCGTGCTCTTGAGCGAGGAGCGCGCGTCGTCGAGGACCTGACGACGTGGGAATACGGCGAACGGTCCGGCGTCATCGAGGACATCGGAGGCCACCGGTGGGAGCTGACGCAGACACTCCACGACGTCGAGCCCGAAGAGTGGGGTGGCACCACCGTCGCGCCCTGGTGACGGTTTGGTTAGCTGCGAAGCTCCCAGCCGGCGGCGGCGTACGCGTGGCAGAGGTCGGTGCCGATCTTCCGGCCGAGATCGTCGTAGACCGCAGCGGTGAGCCGGCCGCGGACGAGCGCGCAGATGCGGCCCAGGTCCTGGGCTTTGCCGCTGTCCGGCGCGAGCAAGTGCGTGTCGGCTCGATACGCCCAGGCGTCGCCTTGCGCCGACAGCGTCTGAGCCTGTGAGCGACAGAAACGGATCGCGCCGACCCCGGAGACGACGAGGTTCGCGTCAGCGCCGAACTTCGACACGGCGCACCGGGTCGGGAGCTCGCGAGGCGTCTGCGACGGCTGCGCGCGAGCCAGCCTCCGGCCGATCACCACTCCGCCTGCGGTCGCCGGCCCGGCGACTGCGAGCGCCGCGATGACGAACGCCACCGTGCGCCAAAGCCGAGTCCGCTGTGTGTGCCGCGCGACCGGCGGGCGAGCCGGTCCGGTGCGCCGCAGACCGGGCGTCGTGGGCAGTGGAAGCAGTCTCGTTCGCGTGCGCTTGACCCCGGTGCGCGCAGGATCGGCTGCGAGCGCCGCTGCGAGCGCTTCGACGAACGCGGACGCCGTCGCGTATCGCCGATCGGGCTGCTCGGCGAGCGCCCGGTCGAAGACCGTCTCGATCGGCGCCGCCAGTTCCCGGTCCTCGGCCGTGCGCAGCCGGCCCGTCAGGAGCTGGTAGGCGACCACCGCGAGCGCGAACCGGTCGCCCGCCGCGGTTGCGCCTTGGCCCGCGACCTGCTCGGGCGCCATGTACCCCGCCGTGCCCACGATCTCCCCCTGCGCGGTCAGCGTGGTCTCGCCGTCGCGCCGAGAGACGCCGAAGTCGGCGACGTTGACGTTCTCGTCTGCGTCGAGGAGGAGGTTCTCCGGCTTGATGTCCCGGTGGACGACTCCCGCGGCATGGGCGTGGTCGAGCGCATCGGCCGCCTGCTCGAGCCCGCGCAAGGCCTTCGAGCGGGACGGTGTGCCGCTCTCCCACAGACGTTCGGCGAGGCTCCCGTTCGGCATGTACTCGAACACGACGTACGGGCGGCGCTCCCACTCGCCCGCCTCGAACGCCGTGACGATGTGCGGATGCGCGCCGAGTTGGCCGGCGAGCGCCGCCTCGCGCGCGAACCGCTCCCGCGCCACCATGTCGGAGACGAGCTCGGAGGCAAGGACCTTGATCGCCACGCGCCGGGAGAGCAGGCGATCCCACGCGAGATACACCGTGCCCATCCCGCCCCGAGCGAGCAGCCGAGCGGACTCGAACCGCGCCGGCAGCAACGAATCGCTCACGAGAACCCTCGACACGACATGCCGGGCGGAAGGGTAACGCCAACGGGCGCCCGATCCCAGTCGGCGTCAGCTCTTCGCGTCGGCCCAGGAGTCGCCGGCGCCGACGTCGACCGCGAGCGGCGGGTCGAGCGGATACGCCGAGCACATCTCTTCGCGCACGAGCTCCTTCACCACCGACGTCTCTGCGTCGGGGACCTCGAGCAGCAGCTCGTCGTGCACCTGGAGGACGAGCCGCGCGCTTCTCCCCTCCTCCCGCAGCCGCCGCTCGATCGCGACCATTGCGACCTTGATGATGTCCGCGTTCGAGCCCTGCATCACGAAGTTGACGGCGACGCGCTCGCCGAACCCGCGGGTCGCGCGGTTGCGTACGCGCAGCTCCGGCACCGGGCGGCGCCGGCCGAGCAAGCTCGTCACGTACCCGTCGCGCTCCGCCTGTTCGATCGTGCGGGAGATGAAGTCCTGCACGAGCGGGAACCGTGCGAGGTACGCGTCGATGTATTCCTGCGCCTGCTCGCGCGGGATCTCGAGGTTCTCGGAGAGGCCGAAGGCCGAGATCCCGTAGACGATCCCGAAGTTGATCATCTTGGCGATCGACCGCTCACCGGACGTGAGCTTCGCGGGATCGACACCGAGCACCTCGGCCGCCGTCGCGGTGTGGATGTCCTCTCCGCGCTCGAACGCCTCGCGCAGCTTCGGCTCGCCGGAGACGTGCGCGAGGATGCGCAGCTCGATCTGCGAGTAGTCGGCGGAGATCAGCCGCGCCCCTTGCTCCGCGACGAAGGCGGAACGGATCTCGCGTCCGATCTCGGTGCGGATCGGGATCGACTGGAGGTTCGGGCTCGTCGTCGAGAGGCGGCCGGTCGCGGCGACGGTCTGGTTGAAGGTCGTGTGCAGGCGCCCGTCCTCGCCGATCATGTCGGGCAGCGGCTGCAGGTAGGTGTTGAGGAGCTTCGAGAGCTCGCGCCATTCCTCGATCAC
>DASXOM010000021.1:0-65409 GCA_036494245.1 Gaiellaceae bacterium | reverse complement strand
CGGCGACGCGAAGTCCATGGCGCCGGTCATCGCCGAGACGGCCGGCGACTCGCCCGGCCGCAATACCACCGCAGAGGAAGAAGGCGAGGGCGAGCAGCGATCCGGGCACCGAGAGACCGCCTGCCCCGGCAGCGGCAAAGCCGAGGAAGACGACGTTGCCGGTCATGTTGGCGACGAACACGTGGCCGAGCCGCAGGTAAGCGAGCGCGTCGACGACTCCCGTCACGATCGTCAGGAGGATCAGGAGCGGCGGTAGTCCATCCTCCTTCGCCGCCGCGGGTGGCCAGAGCGTCTCGGTGATGTCTTGCCAGGCGGACTTCCCGCTTGCCCGCGTCGTCATCCGAGTCGGTCTTTCAGCCTTCGCGAGGACGATCGCCGGTCGCGATTTGCTCGAGCGCCTGGAACAGGGCGGCGAGGTCGCGCCGCTCGTAGCCGAGCGCGACCGCCTGCTCGAGCACGTCGTCGGTCCGCTCGGCGGTCGGAAGCGGGATCTCGAGGTTTCGCGCCGCGTCGAGCGCGAGCTCGATGTCCTTGTGCATGAAGCGCAGGTCGAACCACGCCTCCTCGGGCGGTTCGAGGATGATCGAGGCGCGCGCTCGCAACATCGGGGAACCGATCGGGCTCTCCTCCATGACGTCGAGCGCACGTTGGCGGTCGATGCCTGACCGTTCGGCCAGGAGCAGCCCTTCGGCGAACGCGAGCATCTGGACGGCGAGGCTGATGTTGATCGCGAGCTTGAGCGCAAGGCCCTGCCCGTTGTCACCGATGTAGTTGGGCGTTCCGAGCTCCCGCAGCACCGGCTCGACGCGCCGGTAGGCGTCCGCGTCACCGCCGACCATGATCGTCAGCGTCCCCGCCTGCACCTGCGGAACGCTTCCCGACACGGGCGCGTCGAGCATCCACGCCCCCTCTGCGCGCACCCTCGCCGCGAGCTCCCTGCTCGCCTGTGGGCTGACGGTGCTCATGTCGATCCAGATCCCGTCCTTGCCGAGACCGGCCAGGATGCCATCTGGCGCCGTGGCGACCTCGTCGAGCACGGCATCGTCGGGTAGGGAGGTGACGATGACCTCGGCTTGCTCCGCGACCGCTCGTGGCGCCTCGCGCCACTGAAGCCCTTGCTCGATCAGATGGTGGGCGTGTTCGCGGCTGCGCTGCCACCCCGAGACGGGATATCCCGCGGCGAGGAGCCGCTCCGCCATGTTCCCGCCCATGTTCCCGAGGCCGACGAAGCCGATCGTGGTACGCGCCGCGTTCACGTTCGTAGTGTGAGGCCTGGCCGCCGGTGGTGCGTTCGTCAGGTAATCGGTGGCGGGTCGCCTTCCACGCTGGCCGCGAGGGTCGCGTCCCAGCCGCAGACCCGGCACGCGTGTGAAACGGCCGAGCGGGCGAAGGCGAGCGCGGTCCCGTGTGGGTCTTGGCCGGCCCGGACGTCGTCCCAGTCGAGGATGTACTCCCCGAGTGACGCCTCCCAGCGGGCGCTCGCGGGCGAGAGGGTTGCGTGCTCGAACCCCTCCGGCGGCGGGTACGCGTACGCGTAGAACGCGGCGCGGGGGTAGCGGTCGTCGCCGGGCCACCAGCCGACCTCGATCTGCTGCACGTTCCCGGCGTTGCGCATGATGAAGGCCTGCGACGACGGGTCGGCCGAAAGACCGGAAAAGAGGCCGACCGCGAGATCGAACGATCCCCACCAGGCATTCACCGGTGACGAGCGGCCGCGATAGGGCGCCCGCAGAACCGCGAGCACGAGCGCAGCCTGCGTGGCCGCGGCGAAGTAGGCGGCGACCTGGTCTGGGTCGTAGGTCGCGTGCTCGGTGTCCTCGTCGAGCGGCGTCGTCCACGGCGTCTCCTGGGGGACGGTGTTGATCTCGACGGGACCGACGAGGGATCGCACCGCCGCGAGCACCTCGCGCGTGACCTCGCCGACCGGCCGATCAGGCGCCAGCGGGACCTGCCGGACACGCCCGTCGCTGTGCTCGACGACGGCTTCGTGGCTGCGCAGGTCGAGTGCGACCACGAGCGCGCCCGAGCCGTCGCGCGCCGGGAGGGGGAGGGTCTCCCAGCCTCGGGCGCTCAACCGCAGAGCCGCATGCTGAAGCTGCGGCTCGGGCGGAGCGAGCACCACCGCAAGCTTGCCCAGCACCTGCGTGTGCGCATGGAGCGTGTCGCACGTCGCACGCCAGGCGTCGAGGGGAAGCGCCGGCCAGCTCATCCCACAACCGCCTCGAGCAGCGTCGTCGTGTCGTAGCCGCCCGTGTAGAGGACGCCGTCGATGAACAGCGTCGGCGTGCCGCGAACCACGCCGGTGGCCTCGCCGCTCGCGACGTCGCGAGCGATCCGGGCGGCGACGGCGTCGCCCTGGCGATCCTGCTCGAATGGGCCGAGGTCGAGCCCGATCTCCCCGGCGTAGGTCCGCAGGTCAGCGTCCTCGAGCGCCTTCTGGCGATGGAACAGCAGTGAGTGCATCTCCCAGAAGCGACCCTGCCGTGCCGCCGCTTCGGCCGCCGCCGAGGCTGCAAGCGCGTGCGGGTGGATCTGGGTCAGCGGGAAGTGGCGGAAGGCGAAGCGGACGCGGCCGGCGAGCTCCCCCTCGACGCGCTCGATCGACCTGAAGGCCTGGCGCGAGTAGGGGCACTCGTAGTCGCCGTACTCGAGGATGACCGGCGCGCCGGGTTCCCCCCGCACGTGATCCACGTCGTCGTCGAGCGGCTCGACGACCGGAGTCTTGTCGGTGACGTCCATCGAGACCTGCTCGGTGACCTTACCTCGCTGCGCGAGCTGCTCCCTCGGCCGCTTGGTCTGCGCCGGCGAGATGCGCCGACAGGAACTGCCCGGCTCTGTCGAGCGCGGCGGCTGCTTCGTCCAGGATCGGGTGATAGGCCTGGAAGACGTGGGGCACGCCGGGGGTGATGTCGAGGGTGACCTCGACGTCGGCGCCGGCGGCTCGTTCGGCGAGGCGGAGAGCGTCGTCGAGCAGGACCTCGTGCGTTCCGGCCTGGATGATCAGCGGCGGCAGGCCGGTCAGGTCCGCGAATAGGGGGCTGATGAGTCCAAGAGCGGCGTCCTGTCCCGCCGTGTAGTCGGCGATTCGAGCTTGGAGGGCTTCTGGGCTGAGCAGAGGGTCGTCGTCGCGCCTGGTTTCCATGCTCGCTCCGGCCAGGGTGAGATCGGTCATCGGCGACATGACGAGGGCCGCTGCCGGTAGGGGCAACCCGTGGTCGCGCGCATTGACCAGGGTTGCGACGGCGAGGCCGCCGCCGGCCGACTCTCCCGCGAAGACGATGCTCGAAGGGGCGATGCCGTCGTCGAGGAGGCCTTCGTAGGCCGCGAGAGCGTCGTCGACTGCCGCCGGAAACGGGTGCTCGGGGGCGAGCCGGTAGTCGACAGAGATGGCTCTGGCCTGTGCCCGGCGGCCGATCTGCGAGGCCAGATCGGCGGCGAGGGCGGCCTCGCCCATGACGTACACGCCGCCGTGGAAGTAGAGGACGACGTTGCGAGGCTCGATCCCGTCGACCGTGATCTCGGCGGTCGGGACGCCACCGAGCGCGCCCGCGGTCACCGTCACGTCGGCGGGTAGCGGCTGCGCCGAGAGCAACTCCCTGAGCAAGCGCCTCTGCTCGTTGACGTCGCTGTCGACGGGGAAGGCCGACTGTCGCAGAATCGCGTCGAGGGTCTCTCGCTGCTCAGTGCTCACTGAGGATCTCCCTTCGGGAAGCTGGTCATCACGGCCGCCCCAGCAGGGGCGTGGACGAAGAAGTGCAGCCGGTGGCCGGCTCCGGCGCGGTGTCGCCGATCTCCCGCTCGCGCTCCACCGGAGCCGCTTGCGGCTCGATCAGCACTGCGGCGAGGACGGCACCGGCGGCGGCGGTGGCGGCGAGGGCGTAGAAGGCGATCTGGAAGCCGTGCGTGAGCGCGGCCGCGCTGAAGGCGGTGGTCCCGGCGTGGGAGCTCACGTAATGGGCCGTGAACGTCGTCGCGATCGTCGTCGCTGCCGCGACGCCGATCGCTCCGCCGATCTGCTGCGTCGTGTTGATCAATCCCGAGGCGATGCCGGCATCCGCCGCGCGCACTCCGGTGAGCGCGCCGATCGACATCGGGATGAAGACCAATGCCAGGCCGAGCCCGCTGACGACGAAGCCGGGGAACAGGTTGCGGAAGTAGTGGCCGTGCACCGGCAGTTGCGCGAAAAGCACGAGCGCCACCGTCGAGAGCGCCAACCCGGCAGGCAACACGGTTCTCACTCCGAGCCTCGTCACGAGCCCCTGTGAGACGGCAGAGAAGGCGATCGTGGTCAGCGTCAGAGCGATGTAGGCGACCCCCGTCTTGAGCGCCGAGTAGTGCAGGACCTGCTGCATGTACAGCGTGAGCAGGAAGAACTGCGAGAAGACGGCGCCGGTCGCGACCAGGGCGCTCAGGTTCGATCCGGCCAGCGTCCGCAGCCGCAAGATGCGGAGCGGCAAGAGCGGCGCCTTCGTGCGCGACTCGATCACGAAGAACGAGGCGATCAGAATCCCCGAGGCCGTCAAGAGGCCGATGGTCTCGGCCGTGCCCCAGCCGTGCTGCGCGGCGTGAGTCATCCCGTAGACGAGCAGCATCAGCCCCGCCGTGATCGTCGCTGCTCCGGCGAAGTCGAAGTACCGGTAGGGCAGTTCGGCGCGGCTTTCGCGGAGCAGGATCGGGCTGACGGCGACGACGGCAACACCGACAGGCACGTTGACGTAGAAGATCCACGGCCAGCTGAACGCGCTGGTCAAGATGCCGCCCAGCAGCACGCCCACCGCGCCGCCGCTGCCCGCCACCGCGCCCCAGATCCCGAGCGCGCGATTGCGCTCGCGACCCTCCGCGAAGGTCGTGGTCAGGATCGACAGCGCGGCGGGCGACATCATGGCGGCGCCGAGACCCTGCAAGCACCGGAAGGCGATCAGGGAGCCTTCCGACCAGGCGAGCCCGTCGAGCAGCGAGCTGACGGTGAACAGACCCAGCCCGCCCATGAACAGGCGCCGGCGTCCGAACAGATCCGCGAGCCGCCCGCCGAGGAGGAGGAACCCGCCGAAGAAGATCGAGTAGGCGGTGATCACCCACTGCAGGCTCTCCTGCGAGAAGTTCAGGTCGGTCTTGATCGACGGCAGCGCGACGTTCACGATCGAGATGTCCAGCACGACCATGAACTGCGCCGTCACGATCACGGCCAGTGCCAGCCAGCGCCGGCGCTCGTCCGCCCCCACTGACGGGTGTGTCACGACTTCCGCGGACATCCCTTCGCTCCCCTCCCGGATTCAACTAACGGAAGCGATCGTCGCGGCGGACGCGGGTCACTCGAATCCCCGAAGCCCGTAGTCCGCCTAGGTCATCCGGCCGGCGAGCTGGGTTCGAGACTTCACGCCCAGCTTGCGGAACACCTTGCGCAGGTGGTATTCGACCGTGTTCGGGCTGATGAACAACTGGGCAGCGATCTCTCGGTTCGTCTGTCCCTGCGCGACCAGTCGTGAGATCTGCTCCTCCTGCGGGGTCAGCTGATCGCGTGTCTCCACGGTGCGTTTGCGCGCATGCTCGCCGGTCGCGAGCAACTCGCGTTCGGCGCGACCGGCGAAGGCCTCGACGCCCATGTCGGCGAACGAGTCGAGCGCGATCCGCAACTGCGCTCGCGCATCGAGTCGACGACGTTCGCGGCGCAGCCACTCCCCATAGAGAAGGTGTGCTCGGGCGAGCTCGAGAACGAGGCGAGGGCCTGAGAGGTTCTCGATCGACTCGCGGTACAGCCGATCCGCGGCCTCACCTTCGCTCGAAAGGGCGCGCGCACGCGCCTCGATTCCGCGCGCCCATGCCGAGTCGAGCACGCGAGTTCGCTCGGAGAGCCAGTCACGGACAGACTCGAGCAGTTCTCGATCAGCGGTCCTCGACGCTGCCTCCACGAGTTCGGTTACGAGGTATGTCCCGTACCCGATCGCGTCACTCCGGAATAGCTTCCAGATCGCATCGCGAGCGACCTCGTGCCGCCCCAGACCGTTCGCGAGCACAGCTCTTGCGTAACTGTTGGACGCCCATCCTCGTGCGGTCGCTTCCTCGGCGCCGACTTCGATCAATTCGGACGCGCGCGCATCGTCGCCGCGCCATGCGGCGAGAATCATCGGAGCGTTGGTGAACCTCTGGTTTCCGGTCGCCTCGGCGATCAAGTTCGCTTCGTCGAGCTGCAGCGCGGCGTTCGTCAACTCGCCTGCGAGGATGTTGCTGCGCAACAGGAAGCTGAGTGCGAACTGCAGGTGCGTGAGTGCGCCTGTGTCGCGTGCGACACGGGCTTCACGCTCAGCGAACTGATGTGCGGCGTCTGCGTCCCACAGCTCGAGCGCAACAATGTTGTTGTTCCGAAATCGGGAGAGAGACAGCGGGCGACGGTCATCGTCCGTTGCGAGCTCGAGCTCGAGCGCTTGGGCAAATAACGGAGCGGCAGGGGCATACCCGTCGATCACGCGCGTAGCGAACGCGTCGAGCACCACGTCGTCGACGCGCCGTGCCGCTGTGCCGGAAGGCGCCGCCCGGGCGGCCGCCGCAACCGCGGGTGCGCCGCCGGCGACGTCGATGTCCTTGGCCATCGCACCACCGAGCGCTTCGAGGTACGTCTCTCGAGCGAGCTCGGGGTCGACTGGCTCGAGACGGCGCGCGGCACTCAGAAATAACAGGCCCGCATCGCCACCACGCCACTGCGCCAGCGCGATCTGGGCTTGCAAGAGTTCGGCGCGTGCAACCCCGGATTCGTCGAGGACACCGGACTCGATACCTGCGAGCAGGTCGAGGGCACCCTCCAGATCGCCGGCGTCACGCTTCGCGCCCGCCGCGGCTAGCCGACGGTGGGCACGACGCTTGCTCTCCGGCGTAAGGCTCGCGGCGCGCTCGAGGAAGCCGGCGACGGCGGCGAAGCCGCCTCGTGCTCGGGCCCGTCCGGCGGAACGCTCGAGCTCGGCCGCCACCTCCTCGTCGGGTGCCGCAGCGGCCTGCGCCCGGTGCCAGGCGCGGCGGTCCGGATCGAGCTCCGGATCGGTGGCGTCCGCCAGCGCAGCGTGAATCCTGCGCCGCTCGTCCGGCTCGGCGGCGGTGTACACGGCCGAGCGGACGAGCGGGTGACGGAACGTCACCGCACTGTCCAGAGTCACGAAGCCTTCCGACTCGACCGCGTCCGCGGCCTGCTCCGAGATCCCGAGCTCCTTCGCCGCGCGCCACAGGAGAGCCGGATCGCCGAGCGGCTCGGCCGACGCCAGGAGCAGCAACCGCCTCGCGTCGCGTGGGAGCCGCGCCAGTCTGCGCGCGAAGCTCTGCTCGATGCCGGCGGACAGCGGCAGCGCGGCGGTCAGTCCGAAGCCGCCGGCGAGCTGGGCCGGCGTGAGCCCGCGTGGAAGCTCGAGGATGGCGAGCGGGTTGCCGCGCGTCTCGGCGACGATCCGCTCCACCACACGTTCGTCCAGTCGACCAGGGAGGACGGAGTCCAGGAGCGCTCGCGCTTCGCGGTGACCGAGAGGCTCGACGTGGAGCTCCGCGAGACCTGAGAGCGAGTCGATCCGATCCCGCGCCGCGAAGACGAGCACGATCCTCTCGGCCAGGAGTCTTCGGGCCACAAAGGCCAGCACGCGTGCCGACGCCCTGTCGAGCCACTGCGCGTCGTCGACGATGCAGAGGAGCGGCTGCTGTTCGGCAGCCTCCGACAACAGGTTGAGCACGGCCAGGCCGACGAGGAACGGATTCGGTGTCCGCCCGGCGCTGAGGCCGAGCGCGACCTCCACTGCGTCTCGCTGAGGAGCGGGGAGCTTCTCGATGAAGTCGAGGCTCGGCGAGCACAGCTGCTGGAGCGCTGCGAACGCGAGCTCCATCTCCCCCTCTACCCCGACGGTGTGGGTGGCGTGAAAGTCCGCGGCTGCCTCGACGGCGTACTCGAGCAGTGCCGTCTTGCCGACTCCGGGCTCGCCGTAGACCGCGAGGACGCCGCCCCGGCCGTCGCGCGCCGCGGCAAGCGCCCGGTCGACCACGTCGCGCTCGCGCTGCCGCCCGAGCAGTTGCGCTGCCGGTGCCCTCGTGACCATCCGGGGAGCATGCCACCGGGGTCGCGAACTACGGGTTTCCGGGATTCGATCCTCTGCCTGCGAAGGCGACCATCCGTGCCGGAAACGCAGTCCCCGAAAGGAGTGACCGTTGATCACCGCAATCGTCGGAGTGGGGAACCTCGGGAGCGCGGTCGCGCGTCATCTCGTGGCCGGTGACGAGACCGTCGTCCTGGCCGCGCAGGACGAGGCGCACGCCGTGGGCCTCGCGAACGAGCTCGGGCCGCGCGCCGAAGCGGCCCTGGTCGAGGATGCGATCGAGGTTGCAGACGTCATCGTCCTGGCGCTCTGGCTCGACCAGATCAGGGAGCTCGTCCCAGCACAGGCGCGTCTGCTCGAGCACAAGATTGTCGTCGATCCCTCGAACCCGATCGGGTTCGACGAGAGCGGACAGATGATTCGGACGCTTCCCGATGACCAGTCCTCGGGCTCGATCGTGGCCGGACCGTTTCCCGCGAGCACGCACTACGTGAAGGCGTTCGGCACGCTCGGCGCGGACTCGCTGGCGAGCAGCGCCAACCGCGAGCCGCGACGTGTCGCGCTGTTCTACGCGACCGACGACGACATCGCCGCTGGAACGGTCGAGCGGCTGATCCGCGCCGCCGGCTTCGATCCTGTCAAGGCGGGCGGCGCTGCCGCTGCCATCCGGATGGAGGGACCGGGCGGCGATCTCAGCCAGGGGGGCCTCAAGGGCGAACTCCTGGATCTCGACCAGGCGCGCGCCGCCCTGGCGGCCACGGAGGTGACGGCATGAGCACGACAGAGACAACGATGCTCCCGGACTACGCCCCGGTCCCGAAGTCGGCGCTGGGTCCCGCTCTCAACGAGCAGGGCTACTACGTCGGGCGCGTCGAGCGGAATCTCTACTGGATCACCGACGGGACATACCAGTCGGCGTTCCTGACCACCTCGGACGGCGTTGTGGTGCTCGACGCTCCGCCGACGATCGGGAACAACATCCAGCGCGCGATCGACGAGATCGCGTCGGCCAACGGCGTCAGCAACAAGGTCAACTACCTCGTCTACTCACACCATCACGCCGATCACGTCGGGGCGGCGTCGTTGTTCGACAAGAACGTCACGCGCATCGGGCACGAGGACACGCGGAAGCTGTTGCTCCGCGACAACGACCCGGCAAGGCCGCCGAACGAAGAGACGTTCGGGGATCGCCGCACGCTCGAGATCGGCGGCGAGCGCATCGACCTCGCCTGGCACGGCGCGAATCACTCGCCCGACAACATCATCATCCACCTGCCCGACCACGACACGCTGATGCTGATCGACATCGTCAACCCCGGTTGGGTGCCGGTCTTCCAGTCGAACCTGACCGAGGACATCCCCGGCTACCTCGAAGCGCCCGCGAACGCGCTCGCCTATTCGTGGAAGCACTTCATCGGCGGCCATCTCGGCCGGCTCGGCACCCGTGACGACCTGACGCTGCATCAGCAGTACATGGCGGACATCGCCGAGAGCTCCAGGAAGGCGATCGACTCGGTCGACTACACGCCGTACTTCGCGAAGTACCCCGACAACCCCTGGGCGGCGTTCAGGGGCGGTCTTGAAGAGACGGTCGCGCTGGCCGCTGCGCCCGTGATCGAGAAGTACACGGGCGTGCTCGCGGCCGCGGATGTCTTCACCGAGAGCACGACGTTCCAGGTGTTGCAGTCGGTCCGGCTCGATCTCGGCTACGGCTCGTGGGTCCACCCATAGGCAAAAGGAGGCGAACGATGACGAAGGATCTGGGCGTCTGGAAAGCGGAGGACTGCGCGCTCGTGCTGATCGACTACCAGCGCGAGATGTTCGAGGTCATCCGCTCCGAGACGAACGCCGAGATGGTCGAGCTTCACGCCCGGCTGCTGGCGAAGACGGCCAAGGCGTTCGACATGCCGATCGTGCTCTCGACGGTGGGTGTGGAATTGGGGTTCAACGGCCCCACCCTCCCGTCGATCCTCGAAGAACTGGACGGAATCGAGCCGATCGACCGGACCTCGATGAACGCGTTCGAGGACGATGCCTTCCGCCAGGCGGTCGAGGCGACCGGGCGCAAACGGCTGATCGTGGGCGCGCTGCACACCGAGATCTGCCTCGCGTTTGCGACCACGCAAGCGCTGAAGGACGGGTACGACGTCCTGTACGTAGCCGATGCAGTGGGTGGGCGCTCACAGGTCGCTCACCGAACGAGCATCGAGCGGCTGGCGCATGCCGGCGCCGTGCCGACCACGGCGCTTGCGGTCGTGACCGAGACGTTCCGCGACTGGGCGAGCCCGCTCGCCGGGCCGGCCGGCGGCGTCATCTACTGGTACTTCGACGAGGTCGGCAACCACACCGATCAGGTCGGCGTCGCCGATCGAGAGAAGCAGGCTGCTGCAGCTGCACTGGCGGGAGCGCACTAGGTGGCAGGAAGGCTCTCCGGAAAGGTCTGCGTCATCACGGGGACGGGCGGGAGCATGGGCCGTGCGACCGCCCTGACCTTTGCACGCGAAGGCGCGTCGGTCGTCGGCTGCGACGTCGCGGTCGAGCCGGCGGAGGAGACCGTGGAGCTGGTCAAGGCGGCCGGCGGCGAGATGGTCTCGCTGCAGCCGTGCCGCCTCAGCGATCCCGGCGATTGCGCCAGGCTCGTCGATCTCGCCGTAAACGAGTACGGGAAGATCGACGTGCTGTTCAACCTCGCCGGCCGATCGCACTTCGGCCGGGTCGAGGACGTCACGGACGAAGACTGGGAAGCCGCCCACCGGGACGAGGTCGACGTGATCTTCTACCCGACGCGTGCTGCCTGGCCGCACCTGGTCGCCAGCAGCGGCGCGGTCGTGAACATGGCGTCATTGAACGGGCAGCTCAGCTTCAAGAGCCTCGCGTCGCTGTCCCATACGACGAACAAGGCGGCGATCCTCGGGATGACCCGCCAGCTCGCGATGGAGGGGAGCGAACACGGGATTCGCGTCAACTCGATCTCGCCGGGCCTGATCCAGAGCGGGGCGACCCGAGCCCATCTCGACGAGGGCACAGGCGGGTTCGCCGGAGAGATGGCCGAGAGGACGCTCCTTGGCCGTCTGGGCGAGCCGGAGGACGTGGCCAACCTGGCGCTGTTCCTGGCCTCGGACGAGAGCTCGTACATCACCGGGATAGACGTGGTCATCGACGGCGGGATGAAGGTCTGGTGAACAGGCACCGCTCTGGCTTTTGGGCTGTCGCGTTCGCCTTCCTGATCGTGATGGCATTCGCGACGCTGCCGAGCCCGCTCTACGGTCTCTACCGGGAACGCGACGGGCTTTCGGCCTTCACACTGACCGTGGTCTACGCGATCTTCGCCGCCGGGACGATCGCCGCGTTGCTCGCGGTGCCGGCCATCGCCAGGCGAATCGGGCGTCGTGGCGTGATGCTGACGGCGGTGGCGACGATGATGGGGGCTGCCGTCTTGCTCGCGGCGTGGAAGGCCCTGCCGGGGCTGCTCCTCGGGCGCTTCATCACCGGCATCGCGGTCGGGCTCGTCGCGGGGACCGCCACCACCTACCTCATCGAGCTGTATCTCCGCCGCACCCCCGGTGGCTCCCCGATCCGCCCCCGGAACATCGGCACCGCGGTGAATGTCGGCGCGCTCGGAGTCGGTCCCCTCGTCGCCGGCTGCCTGGCGGCGTGGGTGAGGGATCCGCTGACGGTGCCCTATCTCCTCTGGATCGCGCTCGGGGCCGTCGCCCTGGCCGGCCTGGCGGGCGCGCCGGAGACGGGCGACGCGACTGCCGCGGCCCCGACCGAGAAGCGGCCGAGCGCGCGGACCTGGATCCCCGTCCCTGCCGGGACCGCGACCCTGGCGGCGTTCTCGGCGAACGGGCTCTTCGCGGGGCTGTCCGGCCTCCTGCTCGCGACCACCTTTCACCACTCCTCGCACGCGCTCGCCGGCGCGACATTGTTCATCGTGTTCTCCGCAGGCGTCGTGTCGCAGCTGGCCACGGCGAAGCTGCGACCCTCGGCCGTCCTCGCCGTCGGCTCGGCGTCGATGCTGGCGGGTCTCGTTCTGCTGGTGACCGCGGTTCGGCTCTCGTCACCAAGCCTCGCGTTGTTCCTGATCGGCGGCGCACTGATCGGGGCCGGCGCGGGAGCCGTTTTCAAGGGGACGACCGGGATCGTGCTCGCGGCAGCTGCGCCCGAGGATCGGCTGGCGATGACCTCGCAGCTGCTCATCGCTCTCTTCGTCGGCCTCTCGATCCCCGTGATCGGTGCAGGAGTAGCGCTCGACCGAGGCGCGAGTGCCGCGAACACCGTGCTGGGCTTCGCGATCCTCGTCGGTCTCGGCGTTGCGGGTGCGGGTTGGGGGCTCGTCGCACGCAGGCCGAAGAGCTCGCCGCAAGTCGTATGACGGGCTCGAGCGGGTCGCCCGGGTTGCCTTGGCCATCGAGGTCCAGCGAGACTGGCTCACGGCATGAGCGCTGCTCAGCAACCCCGTAAGCGCGCGCCGCTCGCCGATCGGAAGGCGCGGGAGTTCCTGCGCGAGGCCGACCCGGTGCTCGGGCGCGTGATCGACGCCCATCCCGGCTTCCGTCCGCGGGCCTGGATGGCCGATCTGCCGCCGCGCGACGCCTTCGGGACGCTCATCTTCCAGGTCGCCGGCCAGCAACTCTCGGTCGCCTCGACCCGTGCGATTATCTCGCATCTGGAGGAACGATTCGGCGGGCACATGCCGCCCCCGGCGGAGCTTCTCGCCGCCGATCCGCAGGTACTTCGCGACAGCGGCTTCTCGACTCGCAAGGGGCAGACGTTGAGGGCGCTCGCCGAGCGGTTCGTCGACGGACGCCTCAGTGATGAGGCCCTCGCCGGCATGACGGACGACGAGGTCGAAGCCGCTCTCACGGAAGTGCCGGGCATCGGGCCGTGGTCGGCGCACGGGTTCCTGCTCGTCGCGCTCGACCGCCCCGACGTCTACCTCACGGGCGATATCGCGCTGCGTCGCGCGATTCAGCGCGTCTACGAGTTCGCCAACGTCCCGACCGAGGACGAGCTCAGCGAGCTCTCGGACCGCTGGCGGCCGTATCGGAGCCTCGCGGTGAGCTACCTCTTCGCGTCGGAGTACGACGACGCATGATCTCCTCGTGACGCCGCCCGCCGTTCGTGTCGAAGGTGTGTTCAAACGCTTCGGATCGACGATCGCGCTCGCGGGCGTCGACCTGGAGGTTCCTGAGGGGATGGTCTTCGGCCTGCTCGGGCCCAACGGGGCGGGCAAGACGACGCTCATCCGCATCCTGGCGACGCTGCTCGTCCCGGATGCGGGCCGGGCCGAGCTGCTCGGGCGCGATGTCGTCGATGAGGCGGCAAGCGTGCGCGAGCTCTTCGCCCTGACCGGTCAGTTCGCCGCTGTCGACGAGCTGCTTACCGGCCGCGAGAACCTGGAGATGTTCGGGCGTCTGTTTCGGCTCTCGCCACAGGAGGCCCGGCGTCGCGCAGCCGAGCTGCTCGAGCGGTTCGAGCTCGCCGACGCGGCCGAGCGGACGGCGAAGACCTACTCGGGCGGGATGCGACGTCGACTCGATCTGGCGTCCAGCCTGCTCACCCAGCCGCGCCTGCTCTTCCTCGACGAGCCGACCACCGGTCTCGATCCGCGGAGTCGCAACGAGATCTGGGAGATCGTCCGCGACCTGCGCCGCGAGGGCACGACGATCCTGTTGACGACGCAATACCTCGAAGAGGCGGATCAGCTAGCGGACGAGATCGCCGTGATCGACCACGGCCGGGTGATCGCGGAAGGGACCGGTAACCAGCTCAAGGACCGCGTCGGCGGCCAGATCCTCGAGGTCGAGCTGACCGACGTCGCGCAGCGTGACGAGGCTCAGACGGCGCTCGCTCAGGTCGGTTGCGGCACCCCGGAGGAGGACGGGCGTCCCGACCGGTTGACCCTCCCGGCGCCGCGCGAGAGCCTCGTCCTCGTCGAGGAGGCGGCAGCGGCGCTTCGTCACGCCGGCATCGGCGTCAGCGACATGGGCCTGCGGCGCCCGACGCTCGACGACGTCTTTCTCCAGCTGACCGGTCAGCCGCCGGGCGAGAACGGACAACCGCAGCTCGCCGTTGCAGTGCCGGACACGAAGGTCACCGAACCCGCTCGCCGCCGCCCGCGCCTGCACGCGCCGACGCTGCGCAGCGCCGAGACGAACATCACCGACACCGTGGTGGTTACGGGACGCAATCTCCGCCACTTCTGGCGCCAGCCCGACCTACTCATCTTCTCGACGATCCAGCCGATCATGTTCGTCTTCCTGTTCGTCTACGTCTTCGGCGGCGCGATCGGGCTGGCACTGCCGCCAGGCGTCACCTACGTCGACTACGTGCTGCCCGGGATCCTCGTGCAGTCGGTGACCTTCCGGGCAAGCCAGACGGCCGTCGGTCTCTCGGAGGACTTGCGCAAAGGCGTCATCGACCGCTTCCGCTCGATGCCGATGGCGCGCTGGGCTGTCCTGCTCGGGCGAACGACGGCCGACTTGGTGCGGAACGTCCTGATCACCGGCCTGATGATCGTCGTCGGCTACCTCATCGGCTTCCGTTTCCAGGCCGGCGTTCTCCCGGCGCTCGGCTGTGTCGCCCTCGTCGCCGCTTTCGGCTTCGCCCTCAGCTGGATCTTCGCCTTCGTCTCTCTGGTCGTTCGCGGTGCCGAGAGCGCGCAGACGGCCGGGTTCGTGATCCTGTTTCCGCTCGTCTTCGCGAGCTCGATCTTCGTCCCCGTCTCGACGCTGCCGAGCTGGCTGCAGCCGATCGCCGAGGCCTCGCCGGTGACGCTGACCGCGGACGCGGCCCGCACGCTCGCGCTCACCGGCGGCATCCCGAGCTCGCTCGGCGAGTCACTGGCCTGGATCGCGGGAATCCTCGCCGTGTTCGTCCCGCTCTCGGTCTGGCGCTACCGGCGCATGAGTTAGCCCGGAAACGGGCTGCCGGCTGGAGATCTCTAATCGATCTCTCAGCCGGCGTTCATGGCTGCCCCAGCGGCGGGAGCTGAACTCGTCGTACGCCCGGTTGGTTCCCTCCTCGGCCGGGCGGCCAAATGCGAGAGGAGCAGCCGTGTACCTGACCTACATCCGCCGCGAGCTGCGGCGCCGCTTCAAGCAATCGCTCGTCGTCGCGCTCGGCCTCGCGGTCGGGGTCGCACTCGTCGTCATCGTCTCGTCGGCAGCCGCCGGGGTGCGAAGCGCGCAGGGACAGGTTCTGCACTCCCTGTACGGCGTCGGCACGGACATGACCGTTACGCGCTCGCTCGCGGCCGGCTCAGGAGCGCCGCAGCGCTTCGGGGGCTTCGGCCCAGGCGGGTCGGGGAGTGGCACGCGCAAGCTCTCGCGCGACTCCCTGCATCCGCAGGCGGGCTCGACGACGCTGCCGGCAGCGGATGTCAGGAAGGTCGCGCAGGTGAACGGTGTGTCAGCCGCGAGCGGCGGGCTTGTCTTGACGGAGACGGAGTTCTCCGGGACGATCCCCTCGCCGGCCGGCGGCGGGCGTCTCGGCGGCGGCTCGAGCGGTGGCGGTTCGCCGACGTTCTCGATCAACTCGCTCGCCGTCGACGGCGTGGCGATCGGCGCCAACGCGGTCGGGCCGCTGACCGCTTCGCAGGTCACCTCGGGCTCCTACTTCACGACGGCCGAGTCGTCGGCACGAGTCGCGATCGTGTCCGATGCGTACGCCCGGCAGCACTCGCTCCACGTCGGATCGACGATCAAGGTCGCCGGCAAGTCGCTGCGAGTGATCGGCCTCGCAGGCGTCTCGAGCGGCGCCGCAGACATCTACCTCCCGCTCGCGACCGCCCAGAAGCTCGCCGGTCTCGGCGGCAAGGTGACGACGATCTTCGTCTCGGTCGGGAGCGCCTCACACGTCACGCAGGTCGCAGCCGCGGTGAAGGCGGCGCTGCCGAGGGCGACCGTCTCGACCTCGGCCGATCTCGCCAAGCAGGTCAGCGGGGCACTCTCCAGCGCCTCGAGTCTCACGTCGAACCTCGGTCGCTGGCTCTCCATCGCCGCGCTCGCGGTCGCCTTCCTCGTCGCAGGCCTGCTGATGACGTCGGCAATCTCGAGGCGGGTGCGCGAGTTCGGGACCCTGAAAGCGATCGGCTGGCGGACCCGCCGGCTTGTCGCGCAGGTCGTCGGAGAAGGGCTCGCCCTCGGCCTCCTCGGAGGCCTCGCAGGCGTGGCGCTCGGCGTCGCGGCAGCGGCGGCGATCAGCGCCGCAGCGCCCTCCCTCAGCGCGACCGTCGGCTCGACGTTTGCGAGCGCGGGAGGCTTCGGCCCCTTCGGCGGAGGCCGCCGGCCCGGCGGAGCGCAGAGCGTTCTCGTTCACCTGACGGCGCCGCTCGAGGCGCACACCATCGTGATCGCGCTCCTGCTGGCCCTCGCCGGGGGCCTCGTCGCCGGCGGCTTCGGCGCCTGGCGCGCGGCCCGGCTGCGCCCGGCGGATGCTCTGCGGAGCGTGGGCTAGGCCCAGACCTACGAGAGGAGACTGAAGAGAGATGTACGAGCTGAACGACGTCCACAAGGCCTTCCGCCGAGGCGGTGCAACGGTGCACGCACTCGACGGCCTCGACCTCACGATCGGAAGCGGGGAGTTCCTCGCCGTGCAAGGCCCGACCGGCCAGGGGAAGTCAACGCTGCTTCTCCTGCTGGGCGGTCTCGACCGGCCGACCTCGGGCAGCGTCGTCTTCGAGGGGCGCGACCTTGCAGCTCTGTCGGAAGCGGAGCTTGCACCGCTCCGCGCCTCTGAGTTCGGCTTCGTCTTCCAGACCTTCAACCTGATCCCGACCCTGACGGCGCAGGAGAACGTAGAGGCCGCGCTCGTTCCCGGCGGGATACATGGGAAGGAGCGGCGCGATCTCGCGCTCGCCGGCCTCGACGAGCTCGGCCTCGCCGACCGCGCGACCCACCTGCCGTCCGAGCTCTCGGGCGGGCAGCAACAGAGGGTGGCCATCGCTCGCGCGCTCGTCAAGAAGCCGCGTGTGCTGCTCGCCGACGAGCCGACAGGCAACCTCGACGAACGAACGCGCGACGAGATCATCGGCCTGCTCGAGCAGCTCTGGCAAGAGCGGGGGCTCACACTCGTCGTCGTCACCCACGACAGCGCCGTCGCTCGGCGCGCCGACCGGCTCGCGGTGATCGAGAACGGCCGTATCGACGAAGCCCGGGGGGTAGTTACGCCTGTGCCGTAGCCGTGCGCTCGCGCTTGGCGCGCGACGCCAGCGTCTGCCGCTTCGATGCCGAAAGCCGCTGCCGACGGCGCGGCCGGGTCAGCCGAGATTGGTGGCTCGCGGCGGTTTCCGGCGCCATGGGTTCTCGTGCAGCGTGTCGAGAAAGGCGCGTGTGACGGGCGTCCAGTCCTGCCGTGCGAAGGCGACGACTGGGCGGACAACGCGCGGTTTGGCAGGTCGCGTAAGTTCCTTGGCGCTGTCGGGGACGATGTGATCGGGAACCAGGGCAGGGCCGAGGCCGGAGGCTGCGAAGAGGGGCGCGGCGACGACCTGGCTGGTGCGCACGGCGACGCGCGGGGTGAAGCCGGCGGCGGCGCATTGCATGTCCACTACCTCGGTAAGCCCGTGGCCTCGCGCGAAATGGACCCAACTCCGATCGGCCAGATCCGCGAGGTCGACCGATTGCTTGCGGAGCATCGGGTCGCCCGGGGGGAGCACGAGCACGAACTCCTCCCATCCCAGCGGGGTGATCGGTCCGTCCCAGCTTGCTGGAGGGGAGCCCACGGCCATATCGCCGTCGCCGTTGCGGACAGCCTCGTCGAGGAGTCGGCGATGCAGAAACTCGTGGAGGCTCACCTCGATGTCGGGATGGAGTGCCTGCCAGCGTCTCAGCGCCGACGGCAGGATCCCCGCGGCTGCGGAGGTGGTGGTTGCGATCTCGAGCCGGCCGGACTCGAGGCTGAGGGCCATGCGCGCCGACCGCCGGGCACGGTTTGCGTGGTTAATCGCCGCGCGCGCCTCGGGCAGGAAGCTCTGGCCGGCCATGGTGAGCCGCACTCCTCGCGACAACCGCTCCAGGAGTGCCCCGCCGAGCTCCGCCTCCAATGCGCCGATCTGCTGCGACAGCGACGGCTGGGCGACGAGCAGGCGTTCCGATGCGCGGGTGAAGGAGCCCTCCTCGGCAATGACCACGAAGTACTCGAGTTGACGGAGGTTCACGGGATATCCATAGACACCATCTATCGCCAGATAAGCGAACCGGTCTTTGCACCTATATCACGAGAGAGCTACGGTGGTTCCCAGAGTGAGCGTTTAAGTCCCTCGTCCCGCGTCGGCGTCTGCGCTCTTGCGCCACTTCGCGGATCTACGCGACGGCACTCACGGCGGCGTCAGATCCCGACGGGACAAGGAGGCTCTCTTCGTTGCGGCCGTCCCGCTGCTCGATCCGTATGCCCGGCAGGCGCTCGAGGAGATCAACACGTATCTGCTGCTCGGGACGGGAGAGGTGACGGCGACGGGGGTTCGGCCCTCACCGGACCGCGGCATCGAGGCGGTCTGGGCATTGTCATGGCCTGAGCAGCGGGCCGCCGGTGTCGAGCCGATAGTCATCCGCGCGTATTTCGGGCCCGCATTCAGCCACCCTCACCTGCAGAGTGGGAGCGTAGGGGATTGGCCACTCAACGTCTTCGACGACGAGCAGGCGGCGGAAGAGCTACCGACCCTGCGTGCCATGGCGGCGGCGGATGTCCACAACCTCGTCTTCCGACTCGGGGGAGACGTTCGCGTCATTCCAGCCACCGTCAAAGGACTTGACGGATGAACGAAACACAACCAGATGAGCGAGGAGGAGTGGTCATGACTTCGACAACCGCTGGTACGAGCACCGTCGACGCGCATGAAGCGGAGCAGGTCGAACGTGCAAATGCATCCGGCCGCACACCAGTCGTGTTCGTCCACGGGCTCTGGCTGCTTGCGAGCAGCTGGGACCGCTGGGCGACGGTGTTCGAGGAGGCCGGCTATAGCGCAGTGAATCCAGGCTGGCCCGACGACCCGGAGACGGTGGAGGAGGCGAAGGCCCAACCCGAGGTCTTCGCGGGCAAGAGCATCGGCGACGTCGCTGACCACCTCGACGAGGTCATCCGCCGACTCGACAAGAAGCCGGCCGTGATCGGCCACTCCTTTGGAGGGCTGCTGGCGCAGATCATCGCCGGACGCGGACTGGCGGCGGTCACGGTGGCGGTCGACCCGGCGCCGTTCCGGGGCGTCCTCCCGCTCCCGATCTCCGCGCTGCGATCTGCCTCACCCGTGCTCGCCAACCCGGCGAACCGAAACCGCGCCGTTCCCCTTACCTTCGAGCAGTTCCGCTACGGCTTCGCCAACGCGGTCGGCGAGGACGAGGCGAAGGGGCTCTATGAGACCTACGCAGTCCCCGGCTCGGGCAAGCCGATCTTCCAAGCCGCAGCGGCGAACCTGAACCCCTGGAGCGAAGCAAAGGTCGATACGAAGAACCCCGACCGCGGACCTCTGTTGTTCATCTCCGGGGAGAAGGATCACACCGTCCCGTGGGCGGTCGCCAACTCGTCGTACAAACACCAGCAAGGCAACCCGGCCGTCACGGAGATCATCGAGATCAAGGGACGCGGGCACGCCCTCACGATCGATAGCGGCTGGCGCGAGGTCGCCGACACGGCGCTCGGCTTCGTCCAACGGTTCGCCTAGCCGCCGCGACCCGCAGCGACACGTCGCCCGCGCTGCGGAAATGCCGGGCGAGCGGAACTCGTTTGAGTAGTCAACAAAATTCCCTCGAGACCTGGAAGTGAGGTGGAGCGCGATGTTCAGCAAGATCCTGGTCGCCTACGACGGGTCACCCACAAGCCGTACTGCGCTCACGCAGGCTTACGAGCTTGCACAGGCAGAAGATGCGGACGTGACGGTCGTGACCGTCGCGCCGTCAGTCGCCCCATTGGCCGCGATAGCGCCCGTCAGCGTCGCAGGGCTCCGGGCCGAGCTCGACCGGTGGGCGCGGGCGAAGCTCGATGAAGCAACGGCCGCGGCACCGGACGGGCTGACCGTCCGGGCGGTGGAGCGCAAGGGCCACGTCGGCGACGAGATCGTGGCCGAGATCGAATCCGGCGACTACGACCTCGTGGTCCTCGGCTCACGAGGCCACGGTCGCCTGGCGACGGAGATCCTCGGGAGCGTCAACAACCATGTCCACTACCACAGCAACGTCCCCACCCTCACGGTCGACACAGCGGAAGCCGCCGCGTCAAACCGCGAGAGGGAGGCCGCCACGGCCGAGGTCGGTTAAGCACCCTGCTGGAGTGCCTGTCCGCGGGTGAAGCCCCCGAGGAAGTGGGGCTTGACGCCGAGGGGCACGCCTGCGCCGGCCTGGCGCTCGAGCATCTCGGCGACCGCGGCGCCGGGTGCTCCAAAGACCTGGATGTTCGCGGTCGCCTCGATCGTGTCGGCATAGGCGCCCGCCGCGCGCTCGGCGATGAGCTTCAGGTGGAAGATCATCGAGTCGGCGTCCGGGTGAACCTGCACGACGGCGACTTCTGTGCCTTCCTCGTTGGCGTACTCGTTGAACGCGATCAGTCGTGGTTCGTTCGTCTCGACGAAGTCGACAAGACCGGGTACACGCTGCTTCTCGTTCTCGAGCTTCCCTTCTTTGAGCCGGTTGGTTGCGATGAAGATGAACGGGCCTGTCATGGCTTCTCCATTCCGAGGAACAGGTTCCTAGGCACTACACGGCGACCGTGACGCGCAAGAAGGTTGCGGGAATCGAGGTGACATCCTCGGTCGTGCTGGTGTTCTTGCTTACGAAGAGGTCGTCGAGCTCGGCGTTGAGCTCGTCTTCACGGCCGGCTGCCGCCGCAGCGTCGAACGCGTTCATCGTCGGGCCGTAGTAGTCCCTGAACTGCGCGACGAGCTCCGAGGGCGGGGCCGGGAACTGGAACGTATAGGTGTCCCGCTCGAACGAGATCTGCTCTGCCGGCACACCGGCCGCCGTGAATCGCTCGATCACGTTCTCCTCGACGCCCCACGTCATCGGACTGACGAATCCTTCCGGTGGTGGGGGCGAGTAGGCGGAGCTGATCTTCAGGATCTGGGCGACGAGTGTCGGGTCGCCGGGGATCCAGTTCCCCATCACCACGCGGCCGCCTGGTCGTGTCACACGGACGATCTCTCTCGCGACGTCGAACGGCCGCGGGGCGAACATCGCGCCGAAGATGCTGACGACGAGGTCGAAGCTGTCGTCGTCGAGCTGGCTCAAATCGGACGCGTCGCCCTCCTCGAACCTCAAGTTGTCGAGACCGAGCGTGCGCGCGCGTTCGTTGCCGGCCTGGACGAGGTTGCGGGCGATGTCGACGCCGAGCACGTCGGCCCCGCGCTGGGCGGCCGGCACGGCCGTGGTGCCGTCGCCGCAGCCGAGATCCAAGACCTGCATCCCCTCGGTGACTCCCAGCGTCGCGACGAGCGCCTCGCCGCTCTCGCGCATGCTCGCCGCGATCCGGGTGAAATCGCCCTTCTCCCAGAGTGCCTTGTTCGGATTGTCGGTCGTGGACAAATGGTCGTCTCCCTCTGCGTGAGTAAGGACCCGTCGCTGTCGAGCGTAACGCTGCTGCGGCGGCGACAGGTCGTCGCCAGGCTGAAGAGGGGCCGGGGTAAGGTCGGAGGGGTGCGGATCTGCTCGTTCCTGCCCAGCGCGACCGAGATCATCGCCGAGCTCGGGTTGATCGAGTCGCTCGTCGGCGTATCGGAGGAGTGTCGCTGGCCGGCGGAGGTCGTGGGCCTGCCGGTCGTGACGGCGGCACGGATCGACCCGTCGGAACTGTCGAGCGTCGAGATCGACGAGGCCGTGCGCAGCTCGCTGCGCGACGGCCGCTCGCTTTACATGGTCAATGCCGAGCTTCTCGACGAGCTTGCGCCGGACGTGATCGTGACGCAGGACCTGTGCGCGGTCTGCGCTGTGTCGAGTGGCGAGCTTGCGTCCGCGTGCCCGGTCGGTGCAGAGGTGATCTCGCTCGATCCGCAGACATTTGATGACGTGGCGGCCTCGATCGAGCGCCTCGCCGGCCGGCTAGGCATTGCGCAGCGAGGCAGTGAGGTCGCGGAACGCATGCGAGCGACCGCCGAGGACGTGGCGGGCTCCGTGCGAGACCGTTCCCGGCGGCGGGTCTTCTTCGCCGAGTGGCTCGAGCCCCCGTTCTGCGCGGGGCACTGGCTGCCGCAGATGATCGACCTCGCCGGCGGTGTCGACGTGCTGGGCAGAGCCGGCCGGCCGTCGTTCTCGACAACCTGGGACGAGGTGTTCGCCCTCGGGCCGGAGCTGGTCGTCGTCGGCCCCTGCGGCTTCGGCGCCGACGAGGCAGCGGAGCGTGCGGCAGAGCTCGAGTGGCCCGTCCCGGCGGTCGCGGTCGACGGCGACGGCTACTACTCGCGTCCCGGGCCGAGGCTCGCCGACGGGATCCGGCAGCTCGCGCACCTGTTCCACCCTGGCGTCGCTCCTGATCCAGGGCTGCCGGCGATCCCGCTCGTAGACGCGGCGATCACCCGGGCGTCGTAGCTATGCCCTCGCGCTTGGCGCGCGACGCCAGAGCTTGCCGCTTCGATGCCGACAGCTCGACCTTCCTGAGCCGAATCGACTGCGGCGTGACCTCGACCGCCTCGTCGTTGCGGATGAACTCGAGCGACAGCTCGAGCGACAGCGGTCGCGGCGGGATGAGGCGAACGGTCTCGTCTGCGGCGGCGGCGCGCATGTTGGTCAGCTTCTTCGGCTTCGACGCGTTCACGTCGAGATCGTTGTCGCGCGCGTTCTCGCCGACGACCATTCCTTCGTACAGCTCGTCGCCGGGCGCGATGAAGAGCGACCCGCGCTCCTGCAGGTTCGTGATCGCGAACGCGGTCGCCTGACCGCGCCGGTCGGCGACCAGGCTGCCGGTCGGCCGCGTGCGCAGCTCGCCGTGCCACGGCTCCCACGCTTCGAACACGTGGTGCAGGATCCCGGTGCCGCGCGACTCGGTGAGGAACTCCGTGCGAAACCCGATCAGCGCGCGTGCGGGCACGAGGTACTCCATGCGCGCCCAGCCGGTGCCGTGATTCACTATCTCCTGCAGCCTGCCCTTGCGCAGTGCGAGGAGTTGCGTAACGACACCGATGAACTCTTCCGGGATGTCGATGGCGACGCGCTCGACCGGTTCGAGCCGTTTGCCGTCGATCTCCTTCGTCAACACCTCAGGCTTGCCGACGGTCAGCTCGAAACCCTCACGGCGCATCAGCTCGACGAGGATTGCGAGCTGCAACTCGCCGCGTCCCTGTACTTCCCATGCGTCGGGGCGCGACGTGGGGAGGACGCGCAAGGAAACATTGCCGACGAGCTCGGCATCGAGGCGCTGCTTCACCTGGCTTGCGGTCAGACGCGTCCCCTCGGTGCCGGCGAGCGGGCTCGTGTTGATCCCGATCGTCACCGACAGGCTCGGCTCGTCGACCGTCGTCACCGGCAGCGGCCGCGGATCGTCGGGATCGGCGATCGTCTCGCCGATCGTCACCTCGGGCAGTCCGGCGAGCGCGACGATCTCGCCGGGGCCCGCCTCGTCGGCGGGAACGCGGTCGAGTGCCTCGGTGATGTACAGCTCGGCCACGCGTGCCTGCTGGATCGTCCCGTCGGAACGGCACCACGCAATCGGCGCGCCCTTGCGCAACGTCCCGTGGCGAATCCGCAACAGCGCGAGCCGGCCGACGTACGGGCTGGCGTCGAGATTCGTGACGAGCGCCTGCAGCGGATGCTCGGTGTCGTATGTCGGCGCCGGGATCGTGTCGAGCAGCGTGGCGAACAGCGGCCCGAGATCGGGTGCGAGCTCGTCTGCGGAAAGTCCCGCACGACCCGCGCGCGCGTTCGCGTACACGATCGGAAACTCGATCTGCGAGCTGTCCGCGTCGAGATCGAGGAACAGCTCGTACACCTCGTTCACGACCTCGGCCGGCCGGGCGTCGCTTCGATCGACCTTGTTGATCACGAGCACCACCGGCAGCTTCAGCTCCAGCGCTTTGCGCAGGACGAACCGCGTCTGCGGCAGAGGGCCCTCGGACGCGTCGACGAGCAGCAGCACGCCGTCCACCATCGTCAGGGCACGCTCCACCTCGCCGCCGAAGTCGGCGTGGCCCGGCGTGTCGACGATGTTGATCCTCGTGTCGCCGAGCGACACCGCCGTGTTCTTGGCAAGGATGGTGATGCCCTTCTCGCGCTCGAGATCCATCGAGTCCATCACCCGCTCCGCGACGTCCTGGTTCTCGCGGAACGAGCCGGACTGCCAGAGCATCGCATCGACCAGCGTCGTCTTCCCGTGGTCGACGTGCGCAATGATCGCGACATTGCGCAGGTCGTTGCGGCGAGCGAGCATGACTAGCAGCGTCTTGGCTTGGACATCTCTCGAACCCTAGAGTCCGAGCCATGTCCTGGCGCTGCTCAGCGTGCTCTGCGACGAACCTGGACCACACGGTTTTCTGCGGTCACTGCGGCGCCGCGAGCGCCGGCCAGGCGACCGCAGTCGTGTCCGACCCGGTTCGCGGGCTGGTGGCGGCCCAGCCAGCCGCCGACGCAGCGACACTGAGGTCGGAGCGGCGGCTCGTAACGGCGTTGTTCGCGGATCTCTCGGGGTTCAGCGAGCTCGCGGGTCGGATCGACGCGGAGGAGCTGCTGGAGGTGATCGATCCTGTCGTCTCCACTCTCGGCAACGTGGTCGGTCGCTTTGGGGGCGTCGTGGAGAAGTACGCCGGCGACGCCCTCCTGGCGCTCTTCGGCGCGCCGGTCGCACATGACGACGACGCGGCCCGGGCGCTGCGGACGGCGGACGCGATGCACACGGAGCTCGCTGCCCTCGTGCCCGAGCTGGGGCCGGCAGCGGCGAACCTCCGGCTACACATCGGCGTCAACTCCGGCCACGGGATCGGCCGCCTGCTGGGGAGCGACGTCCGCCTCGACTACGGAGTGCTGGGAGACGTCGTCGTCCTGGCCCAGCGGCTCGAAGCTGCGGCGCCACCGGGCGAGACGTATGTGGGCGAGGCGACCTACGAGCTGACCCGCAAGCAGTTCGACTTCGAGGCGCTCGGTGACCTCACGGTCAAGGGCAAGCCGGAGCCGGTGCAGGCCTGGCGGCTGGTCGGCCCGCACTCGGGCGGCCATCCGGCGGCTGCCTCTGCGGGACCGGCGCTGGCCGGCCGCGAGCGAGAGCTGGCATCGCTCGGAGAGCTTGTCGACCGCCTGGAGGAAGGGCGTGGCGGCATCGGGTTCGTGATCGGAGAGGCCGGAGCCGGCAAGACGGTGCTCTGCGAGGCAATCCGGGCACGCGCCGAGCAACGGAGGCTGTCGTGGCTGGCCGCCCGCTGCGTCTCCTACGGCGGCGAGCTCGCGTACTGGCCGTTTGCCGACCTCGCTCGCCGCATCTTCGGGCTCGAGGACGCACGCAGCCGGACTGGCTCGGCCTCCTCGAGGAACAGCTCGCCCAGCTGGACCTACCGGAGGCGCTGCCGTTCATGGCGGCGCTCTGCGGCGTCGAGGGAGCGCCATCCACCGAGCTCGGAGCGCAGTCCTTCCAGATCCGCCTGCACGAGTCGATCGTCGCCGTGCTGCGGAGGCTCGCAGCTCGGGAGCCGACGATCCTCCACCTCGACGACCTGCACTGGGCGGACGGTCCGACGGTCGCTTTGCTGCGCGCAACACTCGGCCTCTGCGACGAGTTGCCACTGCTGGTGCTCGTCTCGACTCGGCCCGAGGCAGCTCGGCAAGTCGCCGAGCTCGAGGGTGGGATTGTCGCCGCGAGCGTCCGCGTCGAGCTCGAGCCGCTGGCCGGCGAGGCGGTGCGGGAGATCGCAGCGGGAATCCTCGGAGCGCCCCCCGCGAGCTCTCTCGTGGCCGAGCTGCTCGAGCGCACACGCGGAAACCCGTTCTTCGTGGAGGAGGTGACCCGCTCGCTGGTGGAGCACGACGAGCTCGTCGAGCGCGCCGGCGAGTGGCACATGGTCCCGGGCTGGGAGGGCGACCGCGTTCCGCTCACCGTCGAGGGCATCCTCGCCGCCCGCGTCGACGCTCTCGACGAGAGGGAGCGCGACGCGCTCGAGGTGCTCTCGATCATCGGACGACGTGCCGACGGGGGGCTTGCGCGCGCCGTCAGCGGGGAGATCGACACAGCCGTCTCCACCCTCGTCGCGGCCGGATTCCTCGAGCCACCTGACGCGTCGAGCCAGGTCCTGGCGTTCCACCACCCGCTGATCCAGCAGGTCGTCTACTCGCGCCTGCTCCGCCGCCGCCGGTCTCGCCTCCACTCGCTCGTGGGCGATGCCGCGGAGCGGCTGTACGGCGTCGACGACGCGTCCGTGGACCTCTTCGCGCGGCACTTCTACCTCGGCGAGGAGCCGCCCAAGGCGTATCCCTACCTGCTGCGCGCCGCCGACCGGGCCGAGCGCCTCTTCGCGAACGAGCAGGCTCTGACCCAGCTCCGGCGTGCGCTCGAGCTGACCGATGCCGTCGCCGGAGCGGCAGACGACAGGCCGGAGCTTCTCCTGCGCCGTGCGAAGCTCGAAGAGACCGTCGGTCGCTACGAGAAGGCGCGCTCCCTCTATCACGAAGTCGCTGCAACCGGGCATCTCCGCGCCGCAATCGGCGAGGCCGAGGTCCTGCGCTTGCTCGGTCGGCAGGAGGAGGCAGCGACGCGTCTGGAGCAAGCGCGCCAGGCGCATCCGGATCCGACGCGGGGAGACGCCGCGGCGTTCGCGCTCGCGGAGGGCTACCTGCTGCGGATGCGCGGCGAGATGGATGCAGCAGCCGACGCGTTCGAGAGGGGGGCGGCCGCCGCCTCCGGGCACGACGACTTGCTCGAAGGAGAGCTTCTCCTGGAGCGCGGTTACACAGTCACATTCACCATCGGCCCGGAGGAGGGCCTGGCCTGCGTAAATCGCGCACGGCTCGTCCTCGAGCGCACCGAAGATCTTCCGCTGTTGGCAAGGACGCTTCGCATCCTCGGTGGCATCCAGTCCGATCTGGCACTCGCCGAAGATGACGACAAGACGATGCAGCAGGCGCGCGAAGCGCTCGAGCAGGCGCAATCGCTCGCAGCCCGGACCGGCAATGCCGAGGAGCAAGCGGCTTCCTTGATCAACCTGGCCGTCGTCGCGGGTTATCTCGGCGAGTACGAGACTGCGCTCCAGGCCGATCATGAAGCACTGGCGGCCTTCGAGGCAGCGGGATTGAAGGTCGGCGTCGCGTGCGCCTACTGCAACATCGCCGACCATCTGGAGGAGCTGGCCCGGTGGGAGGAGGCGCTCGACGTCGCGAGGCAGGCGCTGGCAGTGGCCGAGGAGATCGATATGCCCATCTGGACGTCGGGGGCTCTGCTCTCGATCGCCTCAGCGGAGCTGGCGCTCGGCAACCCGCAGCCTGCCGCAGACGCGGCCGAAGATGCGCTCGCGCGAGCTCTTGCACACGGCCTCCATGACCGCGCCGAGTCGGCCCTTCGCGGAGCAATCAACGCGCACGAGGCGCTCGGGAATTACGAGCGCGTCGAGGCGCTCCGTCGGCAAGGGGACGAGCTCGGTGGCGATGACTTCGCGGCGGGGATGCGGTCTTAGCCGGACGCAGCCGGTAGTTGCACGGTGACGCGGAGCCCGCCGGCGGCCCGGGGCGTGAGGGTCAGAGTCCCGTCGTGCGCCTGGGTGATGGTCTTGACGATTGCCAGGCCGAGGCCGACGCCTGCGTGGTCGGTGCGGATGCGCTTGGTTCCGCGCTGAAACGGCTCGGCGAGTGTGGCGACCAACTGCGGGGTGAGCTTCTCGCCGGTGTTCTCGACGATGAGCACCGCGGTCCTGGGGTGAACGCCGGTGGTGACCCACACGCTGCCCTGTTCGGAGAGGTTGTGGACGATCGCGTTGTGCACGAGGTTCGTGCTCAGCTGCAGCAGGAGTGCGTGTGAGCCGGTGGTGGGGGCGATGTCGCCGGAGGTCTCGATGGTGAGGCCGCGCTTCTCTGCGAGCGGGAGGAGAGTCTCGGTGGCTTCCTCCGCCACGAGAGACAGGTCGACCTGCTCGGGGGTGAAGGAGCGTTGGTCTGCGCGGCTGAGCAGGAGCAGCGTCTCGGTGAGGTCGATCGCTCGCGTGTTGACGTCGCGGAGGCGGTCGACGAGCTCGTCGTTGGCGCCGTTGGGATCGTTCCGGGCGACGTCGAGAAGTGTCTGCGTGATCGCCAGCGGGGTGCGCAGCTCGTGGGAGGCATTGGCTGCGAATCTCTGCTGCTCGGCGATGTGCGCTTCGAGCCGCGCGAGCATCGTGTCGAAGCTGTCGGCGAGCTCGCGGAACTCGTCCCGACGTCCTTCCAGCTGGATCCGGTGGGAGAGCGAGCCGTCGGCGGCCACGCGAGTGGCGTCCGTAATGCGGGTGAGCGGAGCGAGCATGCGGCCGGCGAGCAGCCACCCGCCCACGAGACCGAACACCAGCAGGAAGGCCATCACTACGGCCGCGAGTGGAGCGAAGTCGCGCAGGAGGTCGGCATGGCTCTGCACCATGAAGATCACGCCGGGGTGCACACCACGCGAAAGGGAGAAGTACCCGGCGACGAGCAGCACGGCGCCGGCGAGCATGAGGAAGCCGGCGTAGCTGAGGGTGAGCTTGAGGCGAACGCTCAACCCGGGGGCTCTAGCCACGGGTCACTCCCGTGTCGATGCGGTAGCCGACGCCGGCCACGGTGGCTATGACCCAGGGCTCGCCGAGCCGTTTGCGCAGTCCCGAGACCGTGATGCGCACGGCGTTGGTGAACGGGTCCGCGTTCTCGTCCCACGCTTGCGCCAGGAGCTCTTCGGCGCTGACGACACCGCCTTCGGCGGCGACGAGAACCTCGAGCACCGCGAACTGCTTCCTGGTCAGCGCGACGTAGCGGCCGTCGCGGTGGACCTCGCGACGGAACGGATCCAGCCGCAGGCCTGCGATCTCTCGGACGGGCGGCCTGTTGTGGGCGCGCCTGCGGTCGAGCGCTCGCAGGCGGAGCACGAGCTCTCGGAGCTCGAACGGCTTCGTGAGGTAGTCGTCGGCGCCGAGCTCGAACCCGGTCGCCTTGTCGTCGAGACGGTCGGCGGCGGTGAGCATGAGGAGCGGCATGCCGCTGCCGGAGGCGACGATGCGCTCGGCGATCTCGTCGCCGGAAGGCCCGGGGATGTCGCGGTCGAGGACGGCGATGTCGTATGCGTTGAGGCTCAGCAGCTCCAGAGCAGTGTCCCCGTCACCGGCGATGTCGGCCGCGATCGCCTCCAGGCGCAGGCCGTCGCGGATGGCCTCCGCCATGTAGGGCTCGTCCTCGACGATCAGCACTCGCATGCTCCGATGCTAGAGCCGGCGCGTTTCGTCGGCATATCGAAAACCCGATACGTGCCCGCAACACCGTGCTGCCTTGAATGGCGGCATGGCCTGCCGCGAAGCACCACGAACGATTTATCGGACTCGGGTTCGCAGGATGCGTGTCGCCGGTCTGCTCGTCTTCATCGCGGCGGCCGCAGTCCTCGGCCATCTGCTGGCGGCGTCCTCGTCCTCCACGGCTACTACCTCGACCGTCGGCGTCCTTCGCAGTGCCCACCGCGGTGCGCATGGCGAGGCGGTGCCCAGCACGGTGTGGCCCGCAGATGGCCAAGCGGCGTTCGTCCGGGCCGGACAGTCTCAGGTCCACGCCGGCCCGAACCAGCACGCGGCTCCGATCGCCAGCCTTGCGAAGGTGATGACGGCCTACCTCGTGCTCCGTGACCGCCCATTGGGGCCTGCGGACGACGGCCCGACGATCACGCTCACCGACGCCGATGTCGCCGACACCGAGCGCCGGCGCGGACGGCAGGAGTCGCTCGTGCCCATCGCCCCGGGGGAGCAACTGACCGAACGGCAGGCGCTGCAGGCGTTGCTCCTGCCGTCGGCGAACAACATCGCCGCGGTCCTGGCGCGCTGGGACGCCGGCTCGGAGGACCAGTTCGTTGTCCGGATGAACGCCACCGCACGTTCGTTGGGCATGACCCACACCCGCTACACGGACCCGAGCGGCTACGACGACGCAACCGTCTCGACTGCCGCCGACCAGGTGCGCATCGTCCAGACGGCGATGCGCCTGCCGGTGTTCGCGAGCATCGTCGCCACGCTGAGCGCGTGGCTCCCGGTCGCCGGCACCGTGCACAACACCAACACGTTGCTCGGGCGCGACGGGTTCGTCGGCGTCAAGACCGGTTCGGATGCGGCGGCCGGAGGCTGTTTCGCCTTTCGGGCCATTCGCTCGATCGACGGCAAGCCGACGACGGTCACCGGGGTCGTGTTGGGCCAGCCCGGCTCCGACCTCGTCGAGGCGGGTCTCGCGGCCGCCGCCGCCATGGTCGACCGTCTCGCTGGTCAACGGTCTACGCCGCTTCCACGGCAACGAACCCTGCCGGCGCCCCTCAGAAGGTGAAGTCGACGGGCGGCATCTGCGCGGGCGGCTCGACAGCTTCGACGAGAAAGCCGAGGGTGTCGGCCGTGTCGTAGTAGGCCGCCCTGCCGTCGCTGGCCGCGCCGAAAGAGTGGATGCGCGCGATCGCCGAGTGCCCCGCCGCCTCCATCTCCGCAGTCGTCTGCTCGAGGCTGCTCACGACGTAGCCGACGTGGTGAAAGCCCTCGCCGCGCTCTGCGAGCCAGTCGGCATGGATGCTCGGCCCGTCGAGCGGCTCGATCAGCTCGTACTGCGGCGAGCGGTTGTTGAGGGCGAGCCGGAGCGTCCAGTTCGACGGCTCCCCGTGGTAGTCGCGGCCCTGTCCCTGCGGGCCGAAGATCCAGCCTCGCCATGGCCCGGCGCCGAGCCGGGCGTCGAAATCCCGGACGGCACGCTCGAGGTCGCGAACGACGAAGGCGATCTGGAACGGGGCGAGCCCGGCGAGGGACGGCACCACGCGGGGAATCTACTCCGCGACGCCGCCAGGTATTTTCTTGGCGATGACTTCCCGGAGGGGATGCGGTCATATCGGGTATGGACGCAACTACTACATGCCACATGTCGATCTCGCTCGACGGCTACGTCGCAGGACCTGACCAGAATCTCGAGCAGCCGCTCGGCCGCGGCGGGATGGACCTTCATCGCTGGCATCTCGACGAGCCGCTGAGCGACGCGGATACGCGGGCGCGCGATTTGCTGCTGCGCCCGCGCGGCGCCTACGTGATGGGTCGGAACATGTTCGGGCCGGTTCGCGGCTCCTGGCAGGACGACTGGCGCGGCTGGTGGGGCGACGATCCGCCTTACCACGCACCTGTGTTCGTCCTCACGCACTTCGAGCGCGACCCGATCGAGATGGCGGGCGGGACGACGTTCCACTTCGTCACAGACGGCTTCGACGCGGCGTTCGCGCGCGCCTCGGAAGCCGCGGGCGACCAGGGGGTCGACATCGCCGGCGGCGCATCCACCGTGCGTCAAGCGTTGGTGGCCGGGGTGATCGACGAGCTCGTGCTCGATTTCGCCCCCGTCCTGCTCGGCGCCGGCGAGCGCCTCTTCGACGGGGTACCGGATCCCGGCTTCGAGCCGGTGGAGGTGATCCACTCGCCGCTCGCAACCCACGTGCGCTACGTCCGACGCTGAGCCGGTCTTAACCCGCAGAAACCTGCATGTTCGTGCTATAACACGCAGGTGTTGACAGCTGAGCGCAGACAGGCGATTCTCGCGTCGGTAGAGCGTGACGGCAGGGTCGTCGCCTCGGAGCTGGTGGTCAGCCTCGGCGTGTCCGAGGACACCGTCCGCCGCGACCTCCGCGAGCTCGCGGAGCAAGGGCTGGTGCGTCGCGTGCACGGTGGGGCGCTGGCTTCGCCGCCGCCGACAGGTTCATTTGCGCACCGGCTCGAGGTCTCACCCGAGGAGAAGGCCGCACTCGCCGAGGCTGCACTGCCGTTGCTTGCCGGCGCACGCGTGATCGTCCTCGACGGCGGCACGACGACGCTGGAGCTGGCGCGTCGTCTTCCCCTGCTCTACGACGGCACCGTCGTCACGAACTCGCCGCCGGTCGCGTCGGCGCTGGCGAACCACCCGAAGGCCGAGGTCATGCTCGTCGGCGGCCGGCTGCTGAAGGACGAACAGGTCGCGGTCGGGGCGCCGGCGGTCGAGGCGTTCCACACGGTGCGGGCGGACATCTGCGTGCTCGGCATCTGCTCGCTGCATCCCGACGTGGGCGTCACCACGCCCGACGACGAGGAGGCGCATGTGAAGCGCGCGATGGTGGCCTCCGCCGGTGAGGTGATCGCGCTTGCGACGGCGGACAAGCTCCGCACAGCGAGCTCGTGGGTCGTCGCGCAGCTCGCGGACATCGACCACCTGGTCACCGACGGTAGCGGCGAGCTGACACGGCCGTACACGAGCGCTGGCATCGACGTCGTGGCCGTATGACGCCGCGCCTGGCGACGTTCACGGTGTTCGCGATCAACGGCGCGATGATGGGAACCTGGGTTGCGCACATTCCGTGGCTGCAGGACCACCTCGGGATCTCGAAGGCGACGCTTGGCTTGTGCCTGCTGTGCATCGCTGCGGGCGCGCTCGTCTCGATGCCGCTGACCGGCTACATCCTCGACGGCCGTTCGAGCGCCTCGGTGACGCGGGCCGCCACGTTGATCTTCTGCCTGATGTTGCCGCTGCCGCTGCTGGCGACGGGCCCGATCGCGCTTGCCGCGATCCTCTTCGTCTTCGGGGCGAGCGGCGGGGCGATGGACGTCGCGATGAACGCGCACGGCGTCGCCGTCGAAGGCGCGCTCGGCCGTCCGATCCTGTCGTCGCTGCACGGCGGCTGGAGCGTTGGCGGGTTCCTCTCGGCCGGTCTGGTCGCGATTACCGCCGCGGCAGGAGTCGACCCGCGACTGGAGAGCCTGTTCGTCGGGGTTGCGCTCTGGGTGGCCGCGCTGTGGATCACCAGGCGGCTGGGCAGCGCATCGGCGCAGTCCGAGACGAGGAGCGGGTTGGCGCTGCCCTCGCGCGCCGTGCTCCTGATCGGCGGACTGTGCTTCCTGGCGATGATGACCGAGGGCGCGATCGGCGACTGGAGCGGGATCTACCTCCGTCACGACACCGGCGCGAGCGCGGCGGCGGCGGCGACGGCGTTCACCGGCTTCTCGCTGGGGATGGCCGTCGCGCGCCTCGGCGGCGATCTGCTGAATGAGCGGCTTGGCGCCGCGACGTTGATCCGCGGCGGAATGGCGCTGGTGGCGGTCGCGCTCGGCGGAGCGCTGCTGCTCAGCGCGACGGCGCCTGCGGTGATCGGCTTCGCCGTCTGCGGTCTCGGCATCGCGAACGCCGTGCCGCTGCTTTTCAGCGCGGCGGGGCGGCTCGATCCGCCTGGTCCTTCACTGGCCGCCACCTTCACGATCGGCTACCTGGGCTTCATCGTCGGCCCGCCGCTGATCGGTCTTCTCGCCGACCGGGAGGGCCTGCCGAAGACGCTTGCGTTGCTCGTGCTGGCGGCCCTAGCCGTAGCCGCGTTGGGCGGCCGCGCCACGGCCACGAAGCCGACGCCGAGCTCACCCGACGGCGATCAGCCGGCTCTCGACGCGAAACTAGAGGCTCTGATAGCGAGCAAAGGAGCCCCGGTCAGATGAGCGCCGAAGCGGTGTCGCCGATCACTACCTATTTCCGAGTCTGCGATGGGGTGCGAGTGAGGTTCGCAGACACCAGGGCAGACTCAGACGTCATCGTGCTGCTGCTGGCCCCGTGGCCCGAAAGCGTCTGGGCGTTCCGTCGCATCTGGCACAGCGTTTCGGCAGTCGCTCGGGTGGTGGCCATCGACCTGCCCGGATTCGGCCATTCGGACGGTCGCCCGGAACTGATTGCACCGGACACCTCGGGAGCGTTCCTGGCCCGTCTGATCGACGAGTGGGGCCTGGGATCTCCTCACGTCGTCGGTCCAGACGTCGGCACGGCTGCAGCGCTCTTCCTCGCTGGGAGGGATCCGGACCGGGTTACGAGCCTGACCGTCGGCGGCGGCGCGGTCCGCTTCCCGATCGAAGCCGGCGGCGCGCTCAAGGAGATCATCGAGGCGCCGAGTCTTGACGATGTGCGCGCGCTGGACGCCAGAACCAACATCGGCTACGCGGTCGAGTCCGGTGCCCCGAGCGACAGCGAGCCCGACGTGCACGAGGACTACGTCAGCGCGTATGACCTCGGTCGCTTCGCGGAGTCCGCCCGGTTCGTGCGGCGTTACCCCGAGCTGAACCCGGTGTTACGCGATCTGCTGCCGACCATCGCCACGCCGACCCAGATCGTGGCGGGCCGGAATGACGACCTCGTGCCGTGGTCGAACAACGAGTACCTCGACGACCTCCTCCCGAACAGCGAGATCCATCCTCTCGATGCAGGGCACTTCGCATGGGAGCAAGCAGCGGAGGAATACGGCCGCCTCGTGGCCGACTGGGTCAGCGGCGGGTATCGGCGCGTCGGGACGGGCTAATCAGCGACCCGTGCAGTGGCAGCGGCCCGCGCGGCGTCGGCGCGCTCGACCAGATGTGACTCGAGCCGCCACAGGTTCTCGAGGTGCTGGCTCGACCAGAGCAGTGCGAGTGCCGCTTGCACGGTGGCCGTGTCGCGGCCGCTCGCCGCAGCGCGCACGCAGGTGAGAAGTCGGCTGCCGCCCTCGGTGTCGCGGAAGTGTGGTGGCGGCAGCGCTCGCCGCTCGGCGAGCGCTGACCCGAACGCGGCGTACCACGCTTGCAGGGCCTCGAGCTCTGCGTCGAGGTTGCGGGCACAGCGCTCGAGGCGCGTCCTCGGATCCGTCAATCCTCCGAGTGCCCCGAGCGACTGCGCGGCGCGGCGGACGCGCGCCGCGCCGCCGACGAGCGCAGCGACATCCTCGACGTTGTATGCCGTGGCGGAGCGCTCGGCGAGGTATTGCCGAAACGCATCGTCGAGGCGGTGGAGCGCGGCATCCGCGGCGCGGCCGGCGTGGGCGGCCTCTTCGGAACCTCCGTCGCTCAGCCGGCGTGCGGTTGCGACCACGTACTCCGCGCCGCGCGCGTACGCGGCCGCAAGCTCGTCGAGCAGGAGGGCGGCGGCGCCGCGAGGCCAGAAGAGGAGGCCCACTAGCAGGCTGATCGCGAAGCCGATCGCGACGTCCTCGACTCGAATCAATCCCACCGTCCAGCCGACCGGCTGGATGATGTTGAAGAGCAGGAAGAGGACGACGGTGAATCCCGCTTGCCCTGCGGCGAACGAGATCGCCCGCGGCGCGTAGGCGGCGAGGAAGACCGCCACCGGAAGCACGGCCCAGAGCACCGCCTCGTGCGTGCCGACGCCGATCACGAGCAAGGCGCCGAGGACGATGCCGATGGCGGTCCCGGTGAGCGCGCTCACAACCGATCTGCCGGTGTTCAGCGCATTGGACCGCAGCACGGAGAGCGTTCCGAGGACCACCCAGAACCCGTGCTGCAGCCCGGTCCGCTGGGCGATGTAGACGGCGAGCGCGAGGCCCACGGCGCCGCGAAGGCTGTTTCGGAACCACACCGATCTCACGCTGGCGTGCTCGACGGTCAGCCGCTGGGTGGCTTCGATGGGGGCCCAGGCGTGCCGCGGCTGGGCGATGTCGGCGCGGTCGAGCTCGGGTACCTCGGCGCCGCTCGCCAGGAGTCCGTAGGCCGCGGCCTGGCGCGCGGCGTACGTGAGCGCGCGAATTCGGAACGGAGCGTCGAGCGCGCGCGGCACCTCGCCCGTCGGAGTGTCGGGCGGCAGCTCCGGCAGCCGGCGCATGAGTGCGCGCGCGACGCCGTCCCGCGCCTCCTCCAGCCGCGCGAAGTCGGGCTGCCCGTCGCGGCCTTCGAGTCTCTCCGCGCTCGCTCGAAGCACCCCTGCCGCCGCCGCCATGGCCTCCTCGTCCTCCGCGCACGCGAGCTCGAGCTGCACGTCGGCTGCCGGTGCGACGAAGGAGAGGAGCCAGTCGAGCTCGTCCGGAAGAGAGGCGAGTGCGGCTAATGGGCCGGTCGGGCCCGTAGGGCGGTGCTGCGTCCCGAGGAGGCGCCGCCCGAGATCGTCGACGGATGCGCGGGCGACACGCGCGCGTTCGGCCCAGGTCTCCCGGCGGGCGTCGAGGAGGCCGGCGACTGCACGAAGCGCTTCCGAGGCTCGCCGCTGGAAGTCGGCCCGGAGGCCGGGCGGCCAGAGCAGCATCAGCGCGCAGATCCCGGCACCTGCCGCCAACGCCCATCCTTCGAGGCGTTCGGGTATCGCGGAGTTCGGCGCCCGGAAGGTCACCGGCAGAACGAACGCCAGGAGCCCACCGGTCGCTCCCGCCGCGACGTAGCCGTTGATGACGCCGGCGAAGAGGGTGGCGAAGCCGACGACCGCCATCGCGCCGGCCGCGAGCCACGCGTTGCGCGAGCAGAGCGTCCCGAGCGTGACGAACGCCGCGCCGACGCACGCCAGGCCAAGGTATGCGACCAGACGAGTCCGCGGCGGCCCGGTGAACTCGACCAGCACGAGAAACGCAAACGAGCCGAAGGCGGCGAAGACGGAGGTCTGCGGCTGCCCGATTACCTTGTCCGCCAGGGCGAAAACCGCGGGCATCACGATCGCCGCGCGCGCCGCGCTCCTCAGAGCGGCGACGTCCCAGACGGCGGTCGCTCGTCGGCGGAGGCCCTTGATGCGCTCGTCCAGCGACGCGGCGGAGACTCGATCGACCACGATCGGGCAATGGTCTCACTCAGGCCGCCCGTCGGCTTGCGCCGGCTCAGGTCCGAGCGTGAGCTCAACGGGTCGAGAGGCTTGCGATCGCCCGTTCGACCGTCTGGGCTTGTTGTGTCCAAGTCCTCGAGGGGGCTGCGCCGACCAGGACGGTGCTGGTGTGGGCGCCGGTGACCAGGCAGGCGATCTCGCGGTAGCGCGTTCGCGAGGTGCGATAGCTGTCGATCAGGCAGGAGCCGCGGCCGGAGCGAAAGCTGAGCCCGTGCGCGCTGGCGATCAGACGGACGTCTCTCGAGCTCTCCTCCTCGCGCAGGTGCTGGATGCGGAAGCTGGGCCAGTTCGCGAGCGTCTCTGTTCCCTGGCGGGGAGTTGCGTTGAGGTAGCCGCGGATGCTGTGCGCCCGGCCGATCAGTGCAACCGAGGCCGTTCCCGGGTCGGTGCGGACCGGCTTCCAGGTTCTCGGATAGGCGAAGGTTGCGGCCCCGGAGGGAAGTCGGGCGAGCTTCCAGCCACGCGGCGAGGATCCCGGCTGCAGCCAGCGAAAGGCCGCTGCTCGGCCGTTGGCCGATCCGCGTCCAGCCGCCGCGCCGGCCCAAAGGCCGAGAAGCGCCGCGATGGTTGCGGCGGCGACAAGCAGCCGCCGCAACCCGTCGCTGGTCCGATCAGACGTTTCCATCGCCGTCGCTGGGACCGCCGTTGTTGTCGGAGTCATGGTCGCCCCCGTTGTGCTGCGGAATTCCATTCCCCGCAGGCTTGGGTACGACTTTGGCTCCGGCCGGCGAGACCGCGTACCACTTGGCCCCGAATGCGTCCACGCCCTCGCCTTTGGTCTGGCCTTTCTGCTTGTCCTTGACGAACGTGTAGAGCGGGTGATGGTTGTAGGTCACCTGGCGGCGCCCGTCGGCACGCTTGATCGTCCCGATCAGCGACGCCTTCACGCCGCCCGTCGCGCCCGGCTTGCCGCTCGCGATCAGCGGCGGCCAAAACGACGCGCACTGCCCGGAGCACGCGCTCTTGCCGTTCCGGTCCTTCCCGAACAGGTAGAGCGTGTGTCCGCGGGAGTTGACCAGAACCTGTCCGAGGCCGGTCTTCGCCGTCGAGACGACGGTGTGGCCGGCGGGGGCAGCATGGCCCGTCGGCGTGTGCAGCAGAAAGATGGCTGCGAGCGTGGCGAGGGCCGCGGCCGCGATCGGCCAGAGGGGCCTCAGCGCGACGCTGGAGCGGTGACTCGTTTGCATGGTGTCCTACCTCTCTGGTGGATTTCTCGTTTGCCCGGACACCATCGCCTTCTCGAGGCCCCCGAGCATCGCTGCCACCGCGAAACCGTGGTTCCGGCTAACCGGGAACATGAGCTGCCCGCAAGCGGCAATCGCTCGTGCGCCTGACGTCAGGCCGCGAGCGTCTCTTCCCGTCGCGCTCTGCGGCCGAGGACATCGTCGATGCAGGTGTCGCAGATGCCGGGAAGCAGTCTCGGCGGGGTCTCGAGCTCGTAGGAGCGAAGCTCTGTGATGACGCTCTCGGGCTCGGCCCAGGCCGAACCGCGGCGCACCCGCAGGCAGAGCGAGCACGTGACCAGGCTTGGGTTACGCCGTCGTCGTATGCGATTCCATTCCATTGCCACTCCTTTCGTGCCGCGACGAGGTGCAGACGAAGATCGCTCGCGGTCAGTAGCCGCCTCCGCCGCCCGAGCTCGAGGGCTGACTGGAGACCCGGTTGCCGGTCGAGGAGAGCGCGAACCAGCTGCCGCCGAACGCGGTCAGGTCTTGGCCGTTGGTGTCGCCCGGGCTCTTGTCCCCCGCGAAGAGGTAGAGCGGATGGCCGTTGTAGGTCAGCTGCCGCGCTCCGTCCGAGCGGGTGCTCGTGGAGACGAGTGATGCCTTTGCACCGCTACCGATGGTCGGCTTGCCGGATGCTCGCAGCGGCGGCCAGTTGACAGCGCAAGCGCCGCTGCACGTGCTCGTGGCTCCGGAGTCCCGTGTGAAGAGGTAGAGCGTGCGGCCCCGCGAGTTCACGAGGATGCTGCCGAGGCTGGCGTTGGACAGGCCGACGGTCGCGGTCCGTCCGCCTGCAGTTTTCGGCGGGCCGGACGACGCGTTCGAGCTCCCGCTGCCGCAGCCGGCCGCCGCGAGCGCGGTCAGGAGGAGCAAAGCTCCAAGGGCGGGGAAGGTCATGGATCTCCCGCGTTTCATCGATATGGCTCCTTTCGAATGCGCTTGGTGGTCACGAAACAGCGTGGCCGCCGGTCCGCCGGCGGGGCATCGCGGTTACCGGCCGTTGGCCGTTGCCGCTGACCTCCGTCCTGAAATCCCGGCTGGCCGGTAGGCGCGTTGGGCGCTCGCCGCGAAGACCGGGGCCTCCGCGTGCGCGATGGTGGGCGAACCAACATGCCCACGAGGAGAGGAACCGACGATGCTCGAGAAGCCCAGCGTCCTGTACACGGCCGAGGCGACGGCGACGGGTGGTCGCGAGGGCCGGGCGCGCACCAGCGACGGCCGGATCGACGTCGAGCTCGACGTTCCGGCCGAGATGGGCGGGTCAGGCGGCCCGGGAACGAACCCCGAGCAGCTCTTCGCCACCGGTTGGGCGGCCTGCTTCCAGTCTGCGTTGTTGCGGTTCGCCGTGGGGAGGGGGCTCGATCTGAGCGACTCGCGTGTCACCGCCCGCGTGGGAATAGGCCCGGTTGCCAGCGGCCGCTTTGGGCTCGTCGCGGCCATCGACCTCGACGCCCCCCGGCTCCCCCGCGAGGTAGCCGTCGAGCTCATGAGACGGGCGGACGAAACCTGTCCCTATTCGAGAGCCACGCGCGGCAACGTCGAGGTCACGCTGACCGCGGGTGGTAGGGCGATCGAGCAACAGGCCGCGTGACGTCTGCGACTACATGCTGCTGGCGAGTGGCACCTCGGCGATCAGGCAGGTCCCGACGCCCTGGCGGCTCTCGAGCGTGAGCGTCCCCCCGATCGCCTCGGCGCGGTCCTTGAGGCCGAGCAGGCCGGAACCTTGGGCGGGATCCGCTCCACCGACCCCGTCGTCGCAGACAGTGACGCGAAGGGCGCTGCCGTGCACCTCCACCTCGACCGTCACCCTGGACGCGCCCGAGTGCTTGGCCGCGTTCGTCAATGCCTCCGAGACGACGTAGTAGGCCGCGACCTCGACCGATTCCGCCAGCCTCCGGTCATCTCGCACGTCGAGCTCGACCGGGATCGGCGACCGGTGAGCGAGCGTTTTCACCGCCGGCCCGAGCCCGCCCTCGGCGAGGATCGCGGGATGGATCCCAAGCGCGATCTCCCGCAGGTCGCCGAGGACGCTTGTGAGGCCCTCCGCGACGTGGGACAGATCCTCACGATGCCGGCTCATCTGCTTCGGCGCGTTCGCCTGCGCTGCCCGTACCTCGAGTGCCAGTGAGACGAGACGTTGCTGCGCTCCGTCGTGCAGGTCGCGCTCGATCCTGCGCCGAGTCGCGTCTGCCGTGGCGACGATCCGGGCGCGGGAGGCGTCGAGCTCGGCGCGACTCTCGGCATTGGCGATTGCCGTCGCGAGGAGCTCCGTGAACTTCGCCAGCCTCGCTTCAAAGTCCGGAGGCAGCGGCTCGGGCTCCCGCGAGCCGACGGCCATCACGCCCCAGAGCGTTCCGTCGACCAGGACGGGTACCGCGACGGCGGACCGGGCCCCTACGCTCCGCGCAGCGTCGGGCATCGGGCCCTCCAGTGGCCGACTGTAGTCGGAACGGGCCGGGCGGCCGGTCCGGCAGGCCCGCGCGATCGCACTGTTGTCACCCTCTACGGACCAGCTCCTGCCGATAGGGCCGAGGAAGCCGTCGTCTGTCGCAACCAGCGTCGCCGCGGCGCTGGATTCGTCGTAGCGCATCAGCACGCTCAAGGGTGCGTGGAACATCTGGGCCACCTCGTGTCGGACAGCGTCGAACACACAGTGCGTGGTCGCCCCCTCGGCGACGAGCGTGGCCACCCGCCGCAAGGCCGCCTGTTCGTCGGCGAGCTGCGCGAGCTGCTCGTGCGCCTGGCTGTTGGCGATTGCCGTCGCGAGGAGCTCGGTGAACTTCGCGAGCCGGTCTTCGAGGTCGGCCGGCAGCGGGTCCGCTTCGCGCGTGCCGACGGCCATGACGCCCCAGAGAGCCCCGTCGACGACGATCGGCACGGCGACCGCGGACCGCGTCCCTTCATCCCGCGCCGTGGCCGCGATCGAACCGCGCGGGGCCTGGGTGTAGTCGGCACGCGCCGGAAGGCCCGTTCGGCAGACCTGCGCGACCGCGCTGCTGTCACCCTCGACGGACCAACTCATTTCGACGGGGCCGGGGTAGTCGTCAGACGCCGCAAGCTGGGTCACGGTGCCGTTGCCGTCGTAGCGCAACAGGCCACTGAGGGGAGCGTTGAACATCCGTGCCACCTCGTGGCGGACGGCGTCGAACACACAGTGGGGGGTCGCTCCCTCGGCGACGAGCGTGGCCACCCGCCGCAGCGCCGCCTGTTCGTCGGCGAGCCGCTCGAGCTGTTCGTGGGCCTGGCTGTTGGCGATCGCGGTCGCGAGGAGCTGCGTGAACTTCGCGAGCCGGTCTTCGAGGTCAGCCGGCAGAGGCTCCAGCTCGCGCGTGCCGACGGCCACCACGCCCCAGAGGGTGCCCTCCACGACGACGGGCACGGCGACCGCCGACTGCCCGCCTTCGGCGCGCGCGGCGCCCGCGATTGCCCCCTGCACAGGATTCGCGTAGTCGACGCGCACGGGAAGGCCGGTCCGGCAAACCTGCGCAGTCGCGCTGTCGTCACCCTCGACCGTCCACGTCCTCCCGACCGGGCCAAGGAAGCCGTCGGAGGTTGCGAGCAAGCTCACGGTTCCGCTCGTGTCGTCGTAGCGCATCAACCAGCTGATCGGGGCGTCGAACATCCGCGCCACCTCGTCTCGGACGGCGTCGAACACACGCTGCGGGGCCGCTCCCTCGGCGACGAGGGTGGCTACGCGTCGCAACGCGGCTTGCTCGTCGGCGAGCTGCGCAAGCCGCTCGTGGGCCTCGCTGTTGGCGATCGCGGTCGCGAAGAGCTCGGCGAACTCGGCCAGCCGGTGCTCGGTCCCGGGCGGCAGTCGCGTCTCGCTCTTCGAGGTGACGGCCAGGACGCCCCAGGGGTGGCCGCCAACGGTGATCGGGGCGCCGACGGACGAACGCCAGCCCATCTCGCGGGCGGCCACGGGCGCCTCGCCTGGTGCGTTTGCGTAGTTGTCGACGCGTGCGGGCGCGCCGGTCTCGAAGATCAGGCCCGACACTGTGCCTTCCAGCCGGTAGCGCCTCCCGACATAGGTGTACCCACCCTCGGTCGTCCAGCCGCTCACCGCGGTGACGGTTCCGTCTTCGTCGTACCGCGTGAGAGCGGAGCCGTCTGCGCCCATCAGAGCGGCAACCTCCGCGCTCACTGCTTCGAACACCTCTGCCGGCGGCGAGCCCGCTGCGACCAGCGTCGCCACGCGTCGCAATGCCGCCTGTTCGTCGGCGAGCTGCTCGAGCCGCTCGTGTGCCTCGCTGTTGGCGATCGCGGTCGCGAAGAGCTCTGCGAACTCGGCCAGCCGGAACTCGGTCCCGGGGGGAAGTCGCGTCTCGCTCTTCGAGGTGACGGCCAGGACGCCCCAGAGGCGGCCGTCGACGGTGATCGGGGCTCCGACGGACGAACGCGTGCCGATCTCGCGGGCGGCCTCGGCCCCCTCGCCCGGTACCTCTGCATAGCTGTCCATGCGTGCGGGCGCGCCGGTCTCGAAGATCAGGCCCGACACCGTGCCTTCGAGCGGGAAGCGGATCCCGAGGTGTCCGACGCCGCCTTCGGCCGTCCAGCCGCTTACGGCAGTGACCGTTCCCTCGGTTTCGTAGCGCAGCAGGGCTGAACCGTCCGCGTCAATCAGTGCAGCGACCTCCGCGCTTACGGCCTCGAACACCTCTGCCGGCGGCGCGCCCGCCGCCACGAGGGTGGCCACCCGCCGCAGTGCCGCATGCTCGTCGCCGAGCCGTCCTCGTTCGCCGCGATGCTTCGCGTGGGGTTCCGCGAGCCGGGCGGACGTGCCCATTGTCTCAACCTACTCCATAATCGACGGCGTGAACACGAGCCGGACCAGGGTCGTTCTGGCTGACGACGACGTTCTCCTGCGCGAGGGACTGGCAGGCCTGCTCGAGCGCTCCGGCTTCGAGGTCGTCGGCCAGTCGGGCACCCCCTCCGAGCTGATCGGCCTCGTCCGTGAGCTCCGCCCCGACCTCGCGATCGTCGACATCCGGATGCCGCCCACCCACACCAGCGAAGGTCTCGACGCGGCCGCGTCGATCCGGGCAGAGATCCCGGAGATCGCGATCGTCGTCCTGACCGCGCACGTTCAGGTCGAGCGGGCGACCGAGCTCCTGGCCAGCGGCGAGCGCAGCGGCTATCTGCTGAAGAGCCGCGTGACGGACGTGGACGAGTTCATCCAGACGCTGGAGCGGATCGTGAAGGGAGGATCGGTCGTCGATCCTGCGCTCGTCCAGGAGCTCGTCGCCGTCCAGCGCGCGGAGGATCCGTTGGATGTCCTGTCGCCGCGCGAACGCGAGGTGCTCGGCCTCATGGCCGAGGGGCGCTCCAACGCCGGCATCGCCCATCAGCTTTGGATCACCGAGGGGACGGTCGAGAAGCACGTCCGCAGCATCCTCATGAAGCTTCGGCTGCCCGCGACCAAAGACGACCAGCGCCGAGTGCTCGCCGTGATCACGTATCTCGACGCTCGCTAGCTCCTTCACGACGGGTGACCGTCGCTAATCCGGCGAATCGCCTCCGCCGAGAGGTCGCTCTTTTGCAGGTAGCCGACGGCGGGGCTGTCCGCGATCAGGCCCACGAGGTCCGCTTCGGGGTGCGTCGAGATCAAGATCACCTTCTCGCCGTCGGCGGCCAGCCGGCGGGCGAGCTCGAGGCCGCTCTCGTCTCCGAGGAAGACGTCGACGAGGACGACGTCCGGATCGAGCCTCCGTACCTCCCGAACGGCGTTGGCAGACGTCGACGCGACGCCCACGACGACTAGCCCTTCCTGCTCGAGGACATCGCGTGCGACCTGCAGGAACGACTCGTTGTCGTCGACGATCAGGGAGGAGCCCAGCGACACCTCCTCAGCGTCGCACCTATCTCGCCGGTGCGCATTCCCGCTAGCAGCAATCGAAAGAGGCGAGCTACCGGGACGCGCAAATCGCGGTTGGCCTCGATGCCGCCGCGATCGCCGCGCGCGATGGTGGCCGAGAAGGACAGTTCACCAGAGGAGAAAGCGATGGACTCGATCGCAACACCGCTTGCGGTTCACGACTGGCGCACAGAACAGCTTCGGCGCCTCGGCCTGCCTTGGATTCTGGCGGAGGGGTTCGCCGATCTCGTCGACTGGCACGCGGTCGAAGACCTCGTCGCGCGCGGGTGCACGCTGAGCCTCGCGCTGGACATCGTTCGGTAGCTCGGCCTCGGTACCCGCTAGCCGGAACCCCGACTTTCTCGCAAGTGGCAATCGCAGTTGGGCGCCCACCGCGATGAAGAACCCGGCCTCGATCGAGATCGTGGAAGACCCGGCTCGTCTGCCCGCTTCGCGGGCGAGAGCCAACTTGCGAAAGGAGAAGACATGGACGAAAGCGAACAGTCCCAGGATCTGACCAGTCGCCGTTCCTTCCTGCTGAAGGGCGCGGCGGTTGGCGCAGCCAGCCTCGGCGCGGGAGGCCTGCTGCTCGACCCGTCGCAGGCGCTCGCGAAGGCTCGGCCGAAGCATGGTCCGCAGGACCGCCTGCCGAAGGGCGACGTCGCGATCCTCCGGTTCCTTGCTGCGGCCGAGCTCATCGAGACCGATCTGTGGCAGCAGTACAACGAGCTCGCCGGCATCCAGGACAGCGAGGTCCCCGGCGGCAGCGGCAGCCCCGCCTATGCCGAGGCGATCGCGGTCCTCGACGAGGACATGGACCAGTACATCCACGACAACACCGACGACGAGATCTCGCACGCGGCCTTCATCAACGCCTACCTGAAGGCGCACGGTGCGGAACCGGTCAACTTGAACAAGTTTCGCAAGCTGCCCAGCAGCCAGGCGACCGGCGCGCAACAGATCGGTCGTCTCACGAACCTGATGGAGCTGACCGTCGACACGAGCTTCTGGACGCGGTACCGCAGCGACTCGCAGAACCCCGATCTCGGCGACACGTTCGCGCAAGCCGTCCCGGGCCTGGCGGCCGGGCAGTTCCCCGCGATTCCGCGCACCGACGACGACCTCAGCCAGCCCGACCATCTCCAGGCGATCGCGAATACCGCCGGCTTCCACTTCTGCTTCATCGAGCAGGGAGGGACCAGCCTCTACGCGCAGCTCGCGCAGCGGGTCACGCATCCCGAGGTGTTGCGCATCCTGCTGAGCATCGGGCCTACGGAGGCCATGCACTTCCAGACCTGGCACGACAAGGCGGGCAACGCGCCGCCGCTCACCGATCCCACGAACGGTCTCGTCTTCCCTGACCTGAACGCGGACGGGAGCGAGGCCACGCAGACCAACTTGATCATGCCGGAGCCGACGAAGTTCTTGCAGCGCAAGTTCCCGATCGTCTCGATCATCCGCCCCACCGAGACGAAAGACGCCGCCATGGGCGCCGTGAAGGCATTGACCGCTGACGGGCTGTTCCGCGGACAGTCGGCAGAGTTCTTCGCCGCCCTCAAGGGCCTCGCGAGAGCTGCAGACGCGGCGCAGCACGGCTAACGAAAACCCTAGACAGGAGGAGAAATGACCGGCTGGACCAGCCCAACGCACCTCGTCGCGCTAATGCTGATCGCGCTGCTGCTCTTCGGTGCGAAGCGACTTCCCGAGATCGGGCGATCGCTCGGCTCGGGGATGCGCGAGTTCAAGGACTCCGTGAGCGGAAGGTCGGACGATGTCGCCGAGTTGCCGGTCTCTGTCGAGGCGAGCGTCACGGTGCCCGACGAGCACGACACCACCCTCTAGCGTCTCGATGGTTCGCCTGCCCCCACGTCTCCAGCCCGGCGAGGACGCGACAGTCGTCGAGCATCTGGAGGAACTGCGCTGGCGGATCATCGTCGTCCTCGGGGCGCTCGCGCTGACGACGATCGTGGCCTTCGCGTTCCACGGCCACATTCTCGACTGGCTGAACCACCCGCTACCGGCTGACCGGCGGCGGGTGGTGACGCTGGGCGTGGCAGAGCCGTTCACGGTCTCCGTGACGGTGAGCGTCTACGCGGGATTCCTGCTTGCTCTGCCCGTGATCTTGTGGCAATTCTGGTCGTTCTTCGCGCCCGCCCTCGACCCGTCGATCGAGCGAAGCGTGCTCGGCCTCGTCGCCTTCGCCTCCGGCCTCGGCGCGGCTGGGCTCGCGTTCGGGTACTGGATCGTGCTCCCGCGTGCCTTGCGTTGGCTGACCAGCTACGACGACACGCATTTCACGAACCTGATCCAGGCGAAGCCCTACTACGCGTTCACATCCACCGTCCTGCTCGGGATCGTGCTCGTGTTCGAGCTGCCGGTGATGTTGCTGGGGCTGGTGAGCATCGGCGTGCTCTCGTCAGGGACTCTCCGCCGGAACCGGCCGCTCGGCTATTTCATCGTCGCCGTCGTCGCGCTCGGGCTGCCCGGGCCGGATCCGGTGACCACCGCACTCGAGCTCCTGCCGATGTGGGCCCTCTTCGAGGGGTCGATCTGGCTCGCCTTCTTCGTCGAACGAGCCCGACCGGACTTGCTCGTCGGCGATCGCCTCGGCACCGCCGCAGACTGAGCACATTCCGGCTACCCGGAATAGCGGCTTGCCGCTAGTCCCGATGCGCGGTGTCGAGCCTCACAGCGACTCTGTCGGGGACCGAGCCACACGAAAGGAGCACACCATGCCTCGCCTCAACGTTGGGACCGAGAACGCCGCGCCGATCGAGATCCACTACGAGGATCACGGCGCCGGACAGCCCGTCGTCCTGATCCACGGCTACCCGCTGAACGGAAACTCGTGGGAGCGGCAAGAGCGCGAGCTGCTCATGAGCGGCCACCGCGTGATCAGCTACGACCGACGCGGCTTCGGCCGCTCGAGCCAGCCGACCGTCGGCTACGACTACGACACGTTCGCGGCCGACCTCAACGCGCTGCTCGAGCATCTCGACCTGAACGACGTCGTCCTGGTCGGCTTCTCGATGGGGAGCGGCGAGGTGACGCGGTACCTGGGCACTTACGGATCCGCGCGGGTGCGCAACGCGGCGCTGCTCGGCGCGATCCCACCGTTCCTGCTTAAGACGGACGACAATCCCGAGGGCGTCGACGGCGAGGGGTTCGAGCAGATCAAGGCCGCGATCGCCAAGGACCGCTACGCCTGGTTCAAGGACTTCTTCGACAACTTCTACAACGTCGACAAGCTGATGCCGGAGCGGATCAGCGAACAGGCGTGGCAGGCAAGCTTCAACGTCGCCGCCGGCGCATCGCCGTACGCGTCCTACGCGTGTGTCGACACCTGGCTGACCGACTTCCGGGGCGACCTGCCGAAGATCGACGTGCCTGTCCTCGTCGTCCATGGCACCGCTGACCGGATCTTGCCGTTCGAGGCGACCGCAGCACGCTTGCCGGACCTGATCGACGACGTCAAGCTCGTAGCCGTCGACGGCGGTCCGCACAACATCGCCTGGACGCACCCCGATGAAGTCAACGAGGCGCTGCTCGAGTTCATCGGCGCGCCGGCCGGAGTGGCGGTGTGAGCACGCTGGACACGCTGGCCGGATACGCCGACGCAGCGACACAAAGGGTCACTGGGGACAATGCGATCGAGTACGTCTACCGCGAGCTCGGTGCAGGCGAAGTGCCCCTCGTCTTGCTGCAGCACTTCCGCGGCAACCTCGACAACTGGGACCCGGCGCTCGTCGATGCGCTCGCCGCCGACAGACGCGTGGTTACGTTCGACAACATCGGGGTCGGCGCCACGACCGGCAGGACTCCGAGCACCGTGGATGCGATGGCCCACGGAGCGATCGCGTTTCTCGAGGCCATGGACTTTCAGCGCATCGATCTGCTCGGCTTCTCGCTGGGCAGCTTCGTCGCGCAGGAGGTCGCACTCATCCGCCCAGGTTTGCTGCGCCGTGTCGTGCTCGCCTCGTCCGCGCCGCAAGGCGCAGCCGGGATGCACGGCTGGGCGCCCGAGGTCATCGGAGCGGTCGGTGTGCCGGAGGTGACTCCGCAGGGATACCTCTCCGTTTTCTTCGCGCCGACGGACACGAGTCGCGAGGCGGGCCAGCAAGCCGCCGGACGCATCTTCGGCGCAAGGACGACCGGCCGGGACGAACCGACGACCTGGCAAACGCGCCAGGCGCAGTACGACGCCGTCTGCGCCTGGGGCATTCCGAACCACTCACTGCTGCAGCGAGTGGCCGCGATCGATCTGCCCGTCTTTGTCGCCAACGGTGACAGCGACCCGATGATCCTGCCCCGCTACTCCCACCTCTTGGCCGGTCTCCTCCCCGATGCGCGGCTCAAGATCTATCCGGACGCGGCCCACGGCTTCCTCTTCCAGCACCACGGCGAGTTCGCCGCCGACGTGCACGCGTTCCTCGCGGAGCCGAATTGATCGGAAGCCGAGTGCATCCACGCGAGCGGACCGGGGTCCGCTTCGTCCTCACGAACGCGGCCGACCCGAGTCGCGTGGCTGACTACAGCGCGTGGTACGACGACTTCGAGCGCGCGATCATCCGCCCGGGCCTGATCGCAAACGCATTCCGGTTCGAGAATCCGAACTCAGGCGGAACGACGGCTGACCCACGCTACGCGGCGGTCTACGACATCGTGAGCCGGGATCCGGCGTCGGCTTGGCCGGATACCGAGAGCTCGCCCGACTACCCGAGATACCTCTTCGACGACCCGCGAAGCCGGCTGGTCGTGCCTGCGCTCCGCGGCTCGTACGCGCTGGTCGGGTCCCTGGGAATGGACAACGGCCCTCGTGCGCTCACCGGTGTGCACATCATCCTGTCCGACGAAGCAACGGACACCGTGCGTGCGCAACGCGCGGCAGCTCTTCTCGAGACGGGCTTCTTCTACGGCGCATCGCGATTCCGAGTCATCGAGGGGAGCCCGAACCCGCCGGTGTGGCTTGAAATCTTCGAGACCGATGTCAAAGACCCGCTGACCGCGTACGCACGCGCCTTGGCCGCCCCGCCCCGTGAGCCGTCGGCTGACGGAATTCGTCAACGAAGCTCCCGGTCGTTCGCGCTCGCGGCGGCCCACCACCCGTGACGCAGAGCACCGAACGCACTGAACTAGCGGCGACGGTGACCATCGGGGGAGACCTCACCGTCGGCCGGATCGGCTATGGCGCGATGCAGCTGACCGGCCCGAAGGTGTGGGGGGCCTACCCCGACCACGACAAGGGCATCGCGGTTCTGCAGGAGGTGGTGCGAGCGGGCGTGACCTTCCTCGACACCGCCGACGTCTACGGGCCGCACTCCAACGAGGAGCTCATCAGGGAGGCGCTGTACCCGTATCCGGAGGACCTGGTAATCGCCACCAAGGGCGGCAATCTACGCGGCGGTCCGGAATACAGCGACATGACCTCGCTCGGCAACAAGTGGTACCTGCGCCAAGCCGCCTACATGAGCATGCGACGCCTGGGTCTGGACCAGATCGACCTCTACTACCTGCACCAGTCCACATTCACCGACGTCCCGTTCGAGCAGGCCATCGACAGCCTCGCCGGGATGAAGGCCGACGGGCTCATCCGGCACATCGGTCTGTCCAACCTCAGCGCCGAGCAGCTCCGCACTGCGATGAGCATCAGCGACATCGCCGCCGTCACCGCCCACTACAACGTTGCGGTCCGCCTCGGCGCGGGGGTCCGCGCGGTTGCCGAGGAAACCGGCATCGTTTTCTCGCCGTGGCACCCCGGCGTCATCCCCAGGGGCCCGGATGGCGAGCCGTTCCACGCCGTGATCGACCCCATCGCAGCGAGGCACGACGTTACGCCTCAGCAGATCGCGCTGGCCTGGCAGCTGCACCGCACCGCCACTTCGCTCCCGGTACCCGGAACCACCAGCGTCGCTCACCTGCATGAGAACCTCGACGCCGCTGGCATCAGCCTGACCCAGGACGAGATCGACGCGATCACCGCGCTCGTCCCCGAGGGCGACTGATCAGGCAGCTCGACGCGGAATCCAGGTGATCTGGCGCTCCGCAAGAATGCTCGCGTGGCGCTTCAGCGGATGGACAACGTCGGCATCGTGGTGGAATCCCTCGACGCCGCTATCTCCTTCTTCGAGGAGCTCGGCCTCGAGCTCGAAGGTCGAGCCATGATCGAGGGAGACTGGTCGGGCCGTGTCACCGGCCTGCGCGACCAGCGCGTCGAGACCGCGATGATGCGGATGCCGGACGGCCACGGCCGGATCGAGCTCTCCCGTTTTCTTACGCCACCGGTGGTCGCGGATCACCGGAACGCGCCGGTGAACGCTCTCGGCTACCTCCGCGTCATGTTCGCCGTGGACGATCTCGACGATACGCTCGCCCGGCTCGGCGATCACGGCGCGCAGCTCGTTGACGAAGTGGTCCAATACGAAGACATGTATCGGCTCTGCTACGTGCGAGGCCCCGAAGGCATTTTGATCGGCCTAGCCGAGCAAATCGGCTGACTTCCGACAGGCGCTCAGGCAGCGTTCCCTCACCGCTATGCCAAATCTGGCCCAACGCCCGGCGGTCCCGGCGGGCCGTCACCTCGAAACGTCCTATCGCCCGGGCTGCTCGAGTTGGCGAAGGTTCTCGAGTGTCTCGCGCGCGTACCGACGGAAGATGGGTTTTCCGATGAGCCGGAAGAGCGTTCCGAAGACGCGGCCGCGCGTGCTCGGCGTGAACTCGCGTCGCCAGACCATCTCCACTCGGCTGCCGGCGTCCGTGGGCGTCGCGCGCAGCTCCCAGCTGCTGCCAGATGGGGAGTAGACGTTGGAGCTGGTGACAGTGGCCTTGACTAAGCCTGGCTGCGACCAGTCGTAGCGACAGCGTTCCCAGTTGATCCCGATTCCGGCCGGGGTGCCTTCCGTGACGTCGGCGCAATCGTCGCCAACCTCGTGGACGTCGAAGTGGTCGAGTCTGACCGCTGGAAAGATCTCGGCACGCCGCAGGGAGAAGTCGTGGCCGGCCGCGAGCACGCGTTCGGCCGGCAGCGGGCTGTCGGTGACGATCCGGATCTCGGTCATGTCGAGCTGTGTCGCTCGAGGAACTCGACCATCGCCGCGACTCCGGCCTCGGTGATCACATGTCCGCTGTTGGGCAGGATCGCCAGTTCCCCGTCCCGGAGCGCCCGGTAAGCGATCGCGGCCTGCTCGACGGAGCAGAACTCGTCGCGGTCGCCGCAGAGAATCAAGGTCGGCGCTTCGATTCTCGCCAGGTCGTCGAAGGCGTAGCCGGGCCAGCGGGTCGTTCGGTCGAAGAGCAGCTCGAGGTAGGTGCGCCAGTAACCGGCGCCGCGCGCCTCGTCCTGATCTTGCTTCATCAGCTCGAACATGCCGCGCATCCGCTCCGATTGCGAGAAGAACCGCTCGACTGCACCCGGGTCGGCTTGGCCCGCGTCTGCGCTTCCTCCGAGCATTTGCCGCATGATCGGGAAGCTCTTTGCCTGCGGGTTGAAGAAGTCGTGGCCGGCGTGGTTGACGAGCGCAGCGACCGACCCGGGCTTGCGGATCGCGAGGATCGTCGCCGTGATCGCTCCTTCGCTGAAGCCGGCGACGAGCGGCCGCTCGAGCTCGAGTGCGTCGATCAGTGCGGCGACGTCGTCCGCGAGAAGCGCAAAGGAGACCGCCTCGCCGCCGCTGTGCGCGGTGTGTGCGCAGCCGCGCGTGTCCGGCGCGATCACGCGGAACCGGCTCGCGAGCGCGTCGAGGTGGGACGCGTACGAGACCGGGACGCCGGCCCAGCGCAGGCTGCTCGAGACGAGCCCGCCGTGCAGGAGCAAAAGCGGCCGGCCGGCTCCCCGCTCGAGGTAGTGAATGTCGATCCCGTTTGCACGGATCACCTGCCCGTGCTCAACCGTGGTTTCCATGGGCCGAGCGTAGGAGCAGAGCTCGCTCCGGTCGATCCGGCATTCGCCGGATCTTTGTCCTACGGGTAGGCGTCGGCCAGCAGGCCGTGCTTGACGGCGAACACGCTTGCCTGCGCCCGGTTCGAGGCACCGGTCTTTGCATAGATGTTCTCAACATGGCTGCCCGCGGTCTTGGGCGAGATGACCAGCTGGTGTGCGATCTCCTTGTTCGAGAGGCCGCGCGCGAGCAACCGGAGCACCTCGACCTCGCGGGCGGTAAGACGCATCGGCCCCTCACGCCTGCGCGGCACGCGGTGCCCGGCGGCACGCAGTACCGCGCTCGCGGCATCGCTGTCGAGGCGGCCTTCGCGCACCTCGGCGCGAACGGTGTCCGCCGCCTCCTCCCGGCTCCGGGCCGGCCGGTGCGGCCGCGGCTCCGTCAGCGCCTGGTAGACATCGGCCGCCGCGAGCAGTCGCGCAGCGGGTGTGATCATCCCGCCCGAGAGCCCGCGCGGATAGCCGGACCCGTCAAGCCGCTCGTGATGCTGGGCGGCGATCGCGCCAATCGGCGCCAGCGCAGACGAGAACGAAAGCATCCGCTCGCTCAGGTAGGGGTGCAAGCGGACACGCTCGACCTCGGACGGACTGAGCGGTCCCGGCTTGTCCCAGATCGCGTTCGAAACACCCAGCCGCCCGAGATCGTGAACATACGAGGCCCTGCGCAGAAGCGCAGCCTCCTGCGCCGAGAGGCCGACGTCGTCGATCGCGGCGGCGCACAGCGCGGCGACGCCTGCCGCGTGCCCCATCGTCCACGGCGACTTCAGCTCGGCGAACTCACCCACCGCAGCCAGCGCCTCGTCGACCTCGTCTTCGCTCAGCTCCCTGGCCAGTGACGGCTCTGCGTCGATCACGGCCGCCCAGCTCGTTGCCGAGTCCAGCTCCTCGAACAGCTCCGGCGTTCGCTCACAGAAGAGCTCGGCAAGCGCCGGGTCGAACTGCGTGCCGCTGCGGTCACGCGCGACACCGAGGGCAGCCTCCAGACCGCGAGTGCGCTGGAACACCTCGACAACGTCGGCGAGGTTCATCAGCCGCGACGACAGCGCGATCTCCTCGCCCTTCATCTTGAACGCGCCCTTCCCATCCCAGCGCTCGTAGCTCTGCCGCAAGCTCTCCCGTACCTCGTCGCTCAACCGAAGCCGGGCGGCGAGCTCATCCGTCGCCCGGTAGTGGTTCTCAGCCAGACTCTCGATGGCGCGCCGTCCGTCGCCGAGGAATGAGACGCCGACCCGTGCGCGCTCGACCAGCGGCCGCCCCGGCCCGCCGACGTTCTTCAACATGAACGCGGCCGCCTGCCTCGACCGGCCGAAGTCATAGCCATAGTGGGCGTCCCGCTTCAGCGACAGGTCGTCGCCGAACCACTTCGCCTGCTCATACGCATCCGTATGACAGCCAACCCACGCGAGCAGGCCCGAGTAGTACAGCGTCCCGCGCTCGCCATCGTCGAACCCGAGCCGGTCCGCAAGGCGCAGCGCCAAAAGACAAGCGCGGATCATGTGCTCCATCGGCTGCCCCAACCCGAGATCCGTCCCAAGCGACAGCAACGCGACCACCTCCGCGAGACGAACCTTCGGGGCCCGAGTTGCTTCCACCACGACGCGAGTCTACGAACCAGACGCCGTCGCCAGCACCCCTTCTCCGCAGCTACAGGTCAGCGCTACACACGCGCCCACTCGCCGCAACGACGAAGCACGAAAGAGGCCGTCTTGCAGGCCATTCGCGAAGCCCTCTGACGGACTCGAACCGTCGACCCCTCCTTACCATGGAGACTCGGCGCTCTGCAAAGCCCGGGAACGGGGTGGCTCTACCTGCCGCTTCCCCGTCATTGGCAGGGATCCGGGCCTTCCGGCGATGTGCCTCGAGTCGTCTCGACTAACCCCTGGGTGACCCTGAACATGTCCCCAGGACCTGTCCCCAGACTCACGCGTCATCGGGCCCGCCGTGCGAGCTCTTCTGGATTGAGGACTCGGGTCTTGCCGCGTTGTAGCTCGATCGTGCCGCGGGCTTGTTCTTCGCGGAGCACCCGGTTGACGGTTGCACGTGCGGCACCCGCGAACTCGGCCAGTTCCTCCTGGGTGAGAGGGATGACCGAGAATCCGTCCGGCTCGCGGTAGATGTCGGATAGCTCGTGCAGACGGCGTAAGAGCCGTCGGTCGGCGGGTAGGTAGAGCGCCTCGAGCAGGCGCTCGTCCAGCATCCGCACTTCGCCGGCGAGGCATGCGATGAGCACTCGATCGATGCCGGGATAGCGTTCACGCAGCCGATCGAACTCGGGCTTCAGCACGGCGAACGTCGCCGCGTCCTCGAGCGCGGACACAGTGGCCGAGCGGCGAGCCTCGCTTTCGACGAGTGCCATCTCACCGAAGTTCTCGCCGGGGCCGCGAACCGCGATCCAAACCATGTCGCCGAGCGGGTCATCACCCGGACGGCGAAGCGGCCGGACACGATCAGGTGAAGCGAATCGCCGGGGTCGTCGCGGTGGAAGACGACCTCTCCTCGCTGGAACCGCCGCCGCCGGGCGACGGACAGCAGCATGCGCATGTCTTCGTCGGGCACGTCGCTCATCAGGCGCCAGCGCACGACCCCAAGCCTATGTCGCGTCGGTTACACGCCGATTGTCGCGCGCGCGAGCGACAGAAGAAGCCCGCAGACCTAGCCTCGAACGAAGGAATCCAACCCTCGTCTCGAGGAGGCACGATGACCCACAGCAGACTCGCACCGCTTGCATTCACAGCCGCGATGCTCATCGCAACGGCTCCGGCGCTGGCAGGCAACCGGGGTGCCGGACAGGTGACTCCAAGGACGCTACGAATCGAGGAGCTCGGCCCCAAATACTTGCTCACCAAGGGAGCCCACTGGCCCCCAGTCCGTGACTCCAAGAGGATCGCTGCCCCCCTAACCGACCAGACGCACCGGTTCGAGCAGCTCGGCCCGAAGTACCTCCTCGGCCGCTGAAGCCGGGAACCGTGCGAACGACCCGCTCCTGCGGCGTTGGAAGCCCGCTGGAGCGGGTCGTTCGCCTGCCCCGATGGTCGAAGCCCGGGACCGCCTCTCATGCCGCGGCCGAATCGGTCGGTTGGTCGTGCGGACTTGCTCCGCGACGACTGCTTGACAGGAGCTTGCAGCAGGCGTAGGCCTAACGTGTGACCGAGCTTCCGCGCGGCACTGTCACCTTTCTCTTCACGGACATCGAGGGGTCGACTCGCCTTCTCCGACAGCTGGGCCGCGACGCCTACGACGAGCTGCTGGTCGCGCATCGGGAGATCGTCGAGGCCGCAGTTGCCGCGCACGAGGGTCGTGTGGTCGAGACGCAGGGCGACTCCTTCTTCGTTGCCTTTGGCACCGCGGCCGACGGCGTGGGCGCTGCGATCGACGTTCAGCGCGACCTCGCTGCATACCCCTGGCCGGAAGGGGCGGAGTTCAAGGTCCGCATGGGCCTGCACACGGGCGAGCCCAAGGTCGGCGCAGAGCGCTACGTCGGCGTCGGCGTGCACAAGGCTGCGCGGATCGGCGCGGCCGGCCACGGCGGCCAGGTGCTGCTCTCATCGACCACGAAGGAGCTCGCCGAGGATGACCTCCCAGTCGGCATTTCGATCCGCGATCTTGGCGAGCGTCGGCTAAAGGATTTCGAGCGGCCGGAGCGGATTTTCCAGCTCCTGATCGAGGGTCTCGAGAGCGCGTTCGCCCAGCTGAAGACCCTTGACGTCGAGCTGGGACGGAGGCGGCGCCGGATGTATGCCGGCTCCGCGTTGATCGGGGTCCTGGCCGCAGCGGTGGCGATTCCGATCTTCGCCCTCGGCGCCGGAAGCCCCGGCCGCGGGCAGGTCGTGAACGGAAACGCGGTCGCCGTCATCGACCCCTGGTCGAACCGCGTCTCCGATCAGGTGCCCGTAGGCGCACACCCGCAGGCGATCGCTCTCGGGTCTGGCGGGCTCTGGGTTGCGAACCTCGACGACGGGACTGTCTCACACATCGACCCGCAAACCGAGCAGCCGACCAAGGCGATCGCGATCGGCGCCCCCGTGAGCGGGCTCGCACCGACCGACGCGGCCGTCTGGGCGGTGAGCATCGACCCCACGCAAGGCTTCGCCATCCTTCGCAAGATTGACCCCCGCTACCAGGTCGTCACGAAGACGCGGCGTCTACCGGCCAGCTTCTTCGGGACGCACGCCGCCAGCATCGTGACCGGAACGAGCGGGCTGTGGGTCGGCGCCGACGGCGGACTACTGACGCGCCTCAACCCGACGACAGGCGCGTTCGCCCGCACCGTCGACACCAACAACAATCCGGGGGCCGTAGCCGAAGGCGCAGGAGCGGTTTGGATCGCCGACGCTTGGGCCAACAACGTCGTCCGTGTCGACGGCACGACGAGTCTCGTCACGGCCACCATCCCGGTCGGCAACAGCCCGAGCTCGGTGACGGTCGGCGAAGGCGGCGTATGGGTAGCCGATACTGGAGACGACGCGGTCGTCCGAATCGACCCGAATGACAACACGCCCACTGCCAGGATTCCGGTCGGGCGTTCCCCCACCGGCATCGCCGTGGGGTACGGCGCGGTCTGGGTGGCCAACAGCCAGGATGGCACGGTCTCGCGTATCGATCCGTCGGACAACCGGGTCTCAAAGACGATCACGGTCGGCGGCAGCCCGCAGAAGATCGCGGTCGGCGACCGGCGGGTATGGGTCACGGTGCAGCGGGCGGTGCCCGCTCCGTCGCACGTCGGCGGCGTCGTTCGGATCGACTGGGCAGGGTCGGCGATCGACTCCCTCGACCCGGGGATCGCATTCAGCCCAACCTCATGGGAGATCGCCTACGCGACGTGCGCGGAGCTCCTCAACTATCCGGATCGCTCCGCCCCAGCCGAGTCGCGCCTCGAGCCGGAGATCGCCGCGGCAGTGCCCGCTCCGACGAACGGCGGCAAGACGTACACCTTCGTCGTCCGCAAGGGCTTCCACTTCTCACCGCCGTCCAACGAGGCGGTCACGGCACGAAACTTCGCGTATGCGATCGAGCGCGCGCTGAGCCCGCGGCTGAAATCGGACGCCAAGGGATTCCTGTCTGACGTCGTGGGCTTCTCGGCCTACGAGGCGGGGCGAGCGAAGCACATCTCCGGCGTGACAGCCAGCGGCGACAAGCTCACGATCCGCCTCACCCGCGCGGCACCGGACTTCCTGGCCCGAATCACCATGCCGTTCTTCTGCCCGGTCCCTCTCGACACGCCTGTCGCCCGCAACGTCCGCACGGTCCCCGGCGCCGGGCCGTACTACGTCACCTCCTACACACCCGACCAGGATGTGGTGCTCAAGCAGAACCCAAGCTACCGTGGGCCGCGACCGCACGCCGCCCAGGAGATCGATCTCGACCTCGGCACCAGCGGCGCTCAGGCGGTCCACGAGGTCGAAGCCGGGCAAGCCGACTTCACCCAAGTCACACCGCAGTCGATGACGCGACTCGCGAGCCGCTACGGACCGAAGAGCGCGGCCGCAAAGGCCGGCCATCAGCGCTACTTCGTCAACACGGGAGGCCCCCTCGCGACCAACTATCTGGCACTGAACACCAGTCGGCCCCTCTTCGCGGACACGAGGCTTCGTCGAGCGGTGAACTACGCGCTCAATCGGCGGCGCTTGGCCCGGATTGGAGGCTTCGGTAGCTCCTCCGAGGCTCCGACCGACCAGCTGCTGCCGCCGGGTTTGCCTGGCTTCCACGACGTGCACATCTATCCGTATTCGCCCGACCTCAAGAAGGCGCGACGCCTGGCTCGGGGTCGTGGCGGCCACGCGGTCATGTACACGTGCAACGATGCGGAGTGCCATCAAGGGGCGCAGGTCATCCAGGCGAACCTGAAGGCCATCGGAATCGACGTCGAGGTGAAAACCTTTCCGTTCCGACAGCTGTTCGACCACCTCGGAACTCGGGGCGAGCCATTCGACATCGGGCTAATCGGCTGGGTCAACGACTACCCCGATCCCTACGACTTCCTCAACCTCCTCCTCAGCGGAGCCACGATCAAGCCCACCGGCAACAGCAACTTTTCGTACTTCGATGACCCGACCTACAACCACAAGCTGGCGGCCGCCGCGCGGTTGTCCGGGCCGAGGCGCTACCTCGCCTACGGGAAGCTCGACGCAGAGCTCGCCCGCGACGCCGCCCCCTACGCCGCACTTTGGAACTACCCAGAGAGGGACTTCTTCTCCGCGCGCATGGGTTGTGAGACGTACCAGCCCGTCTACGGGGTCGATCTCGCCGCGCTCTGCATCCGCCACCGGTAAGACGCCTAGCACGGGATCAGCCGCGCCGCACGGCGTCTCGCCACTCTTCTCCCCAAAACCGGTACGCCAAGTGGCTTAAGAGACATCCCGACACTTGGTCGTGCCCGAGTTACCCCCTCCTTACCATGAACATGAGAAGGGGGCCGACCCATGCGGGATTACGAGTGGTGAAGCTGGCTTGCCGGTGTCGCGAGTAGCCGCGTCTCGCCGCGTTTTGCATGGCCGTGCGACCCTGGTGCGACCTCCGGCTCGTAACGGGGTTGTCACGGTTCTTTCGGGAGGCTGAGCGTGAAGCTGGCTCCGTTCGGCGTGGGGTCGCAGGTGAGGTCGCCGTCGTGTTGCTCGGCGATGCGGCGGGCGATGGCGAGGCCGAGGCCGTGGCCGGGTTTGATGGAGTCGAGCCGAACGAAGCGCTCGAAGATGCGTTCGCGTTGATGTTCGGGTACTCCGGGGCCGTCATCCGCGACGCGGGCCTGGACGTATCCGTTGCAACGCTGAAGCCGCACCTCGATTACGCCGGCGGGTTGGATGGCGGCGAGCGCATTGTCGATGAGATTGCGGAGCACGCGTTCGAGCGCGTCGGGGTCGCCGCGCACGGTGGGTCCTTGTCGACACTGAGAGTGATCGCCGCACCGGGTGCGCGTGTATGTGCGTCTTCGATGAGCGGGCGGACGATCGTCGCGAGGTCGAGGGGCGTTCGGGTCGGGTGCGCTTCGAGGCGGGCGAGTCCGAGGAGGTCGTCGACGAGGCGGCCGACTCGTTCGCTCTCGCGGGCGACTGCTGCTTCGAGGCGGTCGCGCTCGGGCCGTTCGGGTTGTTCGCGCAGGAGGGTCTCGATACTTGCCTGGAGTGCGGCGATCGGGGTGCGGAGTTCGTGGGAGGCGTCCGCGAGGAAGCGGCGGGTTGCGGCGTCGCTGGCGCGCGCCTCCTCGATCGCTGTCTCGAGAGCGTCGACCATCTGATCGAACGCTTGGGCGAGGCTCCCCAGCTCGGTGTCGGTGCGGCTGGGATCGAGTCGAAGGTTCGACTCGCCGTGGGCTATGCGTCTCGCGGTCTCGATGACCGAGGACAGGGGACGAAGGGCAGTCCGAGTGCTTTGAAGGACGAGGAGGGTGGCCAGCGCCAGCGCGGCGGCCGCGACGAGGAGCTCGATGAGCAGGAGGTTGTTGACGGCGTGGTTGATGCTTGTGCGGCTGGTGCTGAAGGAGACCCTGGTCCCGTCGGGGAGAACCTCGTCGAGGATGAGCAATGATCCGCGCGCCTGGATGATCGGGGACTTCGCCGATGTGCTCGGCGGAGTCGCCGTCTGGGGAGGAGGCGTGATACGGACGGCGATTCCCTCGAGCGCGAGGCCCGGTAGGAGTCGCTTTGCCTGTCCCGCGGAGCCGGCATGCACGACAGATGCGCCGGCCTCAGCCAGCCTCGTGTGGAGGTCGCCGTCGAGCTTGGCGCGGTAGGCGAATGTGACCGCGGTTACCACGCCGGCGAGCACGATCGCGAGCACGGCGAGGGTGCTGAGGATGACGCGAGCACGGAGCGAGCCGGTCTTCATAGCGGGTCGCGCCGGTAACCGAGGCCACGGACTGTGTGGAGGACACGTGGGCCGTGCGCTTCGAGCTTGCGACGGAGGGCGCTGATATGGACCTCGGCGACGTTCGGGTCGTAGGCGTCGTAGCCCCAGACCTGGGTGAGCAGCTGATGCTTGGAGAGCACCAAGCCGCGCTGGCGGACGAGATAAGCGAGCAGTCGCAACTCGGTCGGGGTCAGCTCGAGCGGCGAGCCCGCGCGGCTGGCAAGGCCAGCCTGCTCGTCGACGACGACGTCGCCGGCTTCGATCGCGGTGCCGAGGCGTCCTGTCCGCCGCAGCACAGCACGGACTCGAGCGAGCAGCTCTTCGAGCGCGAACGGCTTGACCAGGTAGTCGTCGGCGCCGAGCTCGAAGCCGTCCAGCCGGTCCTCAACCGTGTCGCGGGCGGTTAGGAAGACGATCGGTAGATCACGGGCGGCGCGCAGCTCCCGCGCGAGCTCGAACCCGTCGCCGCTCGGAAGCAACACATCGAGCACGGCAAGATCGGGGGCGGCGGCGAGGATCAGGTCAGGCCCCGGGTAGTCGGCGAAGCCGGTGACCGTAATGCCTTCCCGTCGCAGCGCCCGCTCGACCGCCTGTCGTACCGGCTCCTCGTCCTCGACCAGCACCACCCGTGGCGAGTCCGTGCTCACGGAGATGAAGTATCTCCGCCTTCCTGAGGGTTAGCTGAAGACCGCGCTGTCTTCAGGCCCAGCACAGCAGTGCTTGCAACGCTCGGCGAGGCATGCACGGCAGCAGTCACATCGTTCGCGCCGCCGCAATCCTCGCTACGGCCGCCTTGGCATTGCTGACGGCGGCCTGCGCCGGCAGCCGATCGTCCACAGCTTTCGACAGCTCGAGGACTGCGCGAAGCTCGACGATCCCCGCAGCCGCGAACCACCGCGGGACGATCAGCGTCGGCTCGGTCGAGCAATGCATGAAAACCGACGACTGTCCCCACACCCTTGTGCGGCAGGTGTTGAACCAGGAGCGAAGTTTCGCGCAGTGCATGCGCTCGCGCGGGGTGCCGAATTGGCCCCAGCCGACGATCGATTCGCGGGGGCGGCCAGTGTTTGCCGTCAGCATCAATGAGGACGGCTTCAATCCCTACGCCGCGCCGATCTGGGCCAAGAGCAACAAGTGTTCGCACCTGATGCCCGACCTGCCTGGCGCGCCATTTCAGGTCTCGCCGTGAGCGGCGGAACAACACCGGCGACGAGCGAGCGCGCCGAGCATGTGCCAGCGGCCGCCGCCGGCGGATCGCTTCTCTCTGGCTCTGCCGACCGGGTCGAATTCGGCGCAGAACGCGGAATCCGCCCGGTATGGGTGGAAGCGGCGCTTGCAGTTGCTGCATTCGCCGTGCTGTGCGCAGTGGTTCTGTCCGTCGCTCCTCAGGCCGCGGAGCCCGATGATGGCGCCTACCACGCGTCGATTGTGGCGATGACCGAGGGACACTTCCTGACCATGTCGACCGCTCAGGCGGAAACGCTGGCGGGGAGGCTGCGCGACAACCCGGCCGCGCCTCCGAACCAGTGGGTTCAGTTGAGCGACGGTCGGTGGATCAGCGAGAAGGACCCCGGGTATCCGTTCCTCGCGGCGCCGTTCGAAAAGCTCGGCATCATCCGCTTGGCGCCGCTGTTCTACGGGCTGCTGGCCTGCCTTGGCTTGGTCGTCGGTGCGCGGCGCTGGCTCGGGCGCTTCGGCGGGCTCGCGGCCGTCGGTCTGTACTGCTCCTCTGGTGCCGCTCTGGCCTTCGCCTGGCGCGACTACATGCCGACGTTCACCGACGCCTCGCTCATCGCGGCCGGCACCGGCGCCGTGCTGTGGGCGGTGCTCGCGACCGAGGCGAGTTCGCGGCGGCGCAGCTGGGCGGGCCTCGCGGGCTTCGCGGCGCTCGAGCTCGCGACCTTCGTCCGCTACACCAACATCGCGATTCTCTGCTGCGCTGCCGTTACCGTGATCGCGGTCTGGCGGTTGCGCAAGCCAGTTCTGCCGCTCGCCACGCTGTGCTCGTGGCTTGCCTCGGTGGTCGTCTTTGGCGCCGGCGTGGCCCTGTTCGACGATCTGGTCTATGGCGGCCCGCTGACAACCGGATACCGGCCCGGTGAGGTTACATTCGCACTCGGCGCGATCGGACCGAACCTCCGCCACATGCCGGCGCACCTGCTGCTGGCCATGCCCATGCTCGTGCTTGCACTAATCGCGCTGGCGTGGATCATCTTGCGCTGGCTGATCCTCCGGCGGCGCGGCGGCGAGGTCGGCGCAGCGGCGCGTTGCGATCTATGGGTTGGCATCACCCTGGCCGCGTCCTGGCTCGCGATCTGGGGCCTGTACTCCGCCTACACCTGGACGACAGACCCGACCTCGGTCACGGTCCAGCTCGTCAGATTTTACCTCCCGGCAATCGGCGCAATCGCCCTGCTCGGGGCCTGGCTCGTGACCAGGATCCCCGGGGGCGCCTGGCTGAGCGGCTTGACCTCGGCCGCCGTTATCGCGGCGCTGTTCGGCGTGGGCGTGTGGTCCTACTACGCCATGTACGCAGCGTTCGGCGTAGGACTGCGGTAGGCAAGGACAGCGCATCCGGCGTGGCGCCGAACTCCACGCGGACATTGGATTTGCAGGAGTTTGCAGAGCCCTCTGACGGACTCGAACCGTCGACCCCCTCCTTACCCTGAACGTGAAGAGGGTTTTGGCCTAGCGATGCGGGTTCGTGTCCCTCGCGGTCGCCTCTCGTCGCCGCGTTTTGCACGGCCGTGCGACTCTTGTGCGACCCGGGCGCGGGCAGGTGGCGCGAGATCCGGCACGAGAGGACGGCCCTTGCCGCCCTCTCGTATCAGCGCATGTCGATCACCGGACGGTGAGCTTGAGGTAGTTGTCGTCGCTCGCCTGGCCGACCATCATGATCACGTAGTTCCCGCGCCCGACCACGATCGATTTGCCGACGGCGATGTGCCGCATACCTTTGCGGGAGGCCACCTTGAGCGCTGCCTCGTCGAGGTCGACGAGCCGCACGCGGCCCTTGACGCTGGCCGTCGTCGTGAACTTCCCGCCGCGCGTGAACCAGTGGCAGCCGGGATCGTGCATGACGATCTTGAGCGTATTCGGCGCGGCCTGATGAGTCGTCGTAGCGAGCGCCTGGCCTACGCCGAACGCTCCGGCGCAGATGGTCGCGGCGACGGAGAGAGAGAGCGTCGAGATCTTCATCGTGACTCCTTCGGTAGTCCGTGGCATAGGCGCATGATCGGCCCGTGTGCGGTTCCCGGAATCCGGGCGAGCCGCGAACCCGTTCGGTAGTTCCCCGCAGCTCGGTGGCCGCAGAAGTCCCGGATCAGCGGGTCGGACGCTCGAAGACGACGAGCACGGCGAGCTGCTCGTAGCCGACGAAGCGGTGGTCGGCGCCTGCCGGCACGAAGACGGCCTGGCCCTCGTGCAAATCGATCCGTTCGGCTTCGACCTCGAGCGTTCCGCTGCCCTCGAGCACGACGTACACCTCGTCGTCCTCGTGCGGCTGCTGGCGGTCGGGCTCGGGTGCGACGAGCACGTAGACGCCTAGCTCGAGGCCCGGCGACTCGTGGACGATCTCGTAGCCTCCGCCCGCGGTTCGCAGGCGCTCGACCGGGTCTCGTGTATCGAAGGCGCGCACGGGCCGACGTTATCCCTCACCAGCTCTTTGTGCGGCGCGGCAGGGCACGATCCGCGACGCGGACGCGCGCGTCGACGGCGAAGCAGCCGCCGGGCAGCGCGAGCACCGGGTTCAGGTCGAGCTCCACGACCTCCGGCAGGTCGTCGGCGAGGAGTGCGAGCCGCAGCAGGAGGTCAACTAGCCCCGTCTCGTCGGCGGGAGGTGCGCCCCTGAAGCCTGCGACGAGGCGGCCGGCCTTGCCGGCGCGCACGAGCTCCTGCGCATCGAGATCGGTGAGTGGGGCTAGCCGGAACTGCGCCTCGCCGATCAGCTCGGCGAGCACCCCGCCGGGGCCGAACGCGACGAGCGGGCCGAAGACGGGATCTTGCAGGGTCCCAGCCAGCAGCTCGGTACCACCCCGGACGAAGGGCTGTACGACCAGCGGTCCGTCCAGCTGTTCCGCCGCGGCTCGCACGTCCTCGTCGTCGCCGAGGTCGAGGATCACGCCGCCCTGCTCGGTCTTGTGCTCGCCGGGCGTCGCCGTCTTGAGGACGACCGGATAGCCGAGCTCGCGGGCCGCCTCCACTGCGGTTTGCGGAGAGTCAGCGAGGCGCTCCGGCACGAGCGGCACGCTGTACGCCTCGAGCAAGCGGCGCGTTCGTTCTGCATCGAGCCAGCCGCCACCGGTTGCGACCGCATTGCGCACGACCGTCTGCGCCTCGTCTCGATTGCACTCGAGCTCGGGAATCGCGCCCGCCGGTCGCCGCAGCCACTCGCCGCGCTCGGCCGCCCGGCCGAGCGCGCGCGCCGCCGCCTCGGGATACGCGAAGGCCGGCACGGGTGCGGAGCTCTGCAGCGAAGCGGGTGCGCCTTTCGCGCTGAGGAACGCGCAAAGAACAGGCTTGTCCGGCGCCGTGTCCGCCGCCCGGCTGATCGCCGCGCCTACCTCCTCCTCGTCCGTTCCGACAGTCGGGACGAAGAGGACGAGCGCGGCGTCGAAGCCGGGATCGGCGAGAACCGGAGGCAGCGCCTGCGCGAAGCTCTCCGCGTTCGCTCCGCCGAGCAAGTCGATCGGGTTCCCGGCGCTGCCCTCGGCCGGCATGAATGAAGCGAGCGCGGCGCGCGTGTGCTCGCTCGGGGGCGACAGCTCGAGGCCGAGCGCCTCGCAGGCGTCCGCGGCGAGGATTCCCAACCCGCCGGCGTTCGTCACGACGGCGACGCGTCGCCCGCGCGGCACCGGCTGCGAGGAGAGCAGCGTCGCGACGTCGATGAGCTCATCGAGCGTGCGCGCCCGAATCACGCCCGCCTGACGGAAGAGCGCGTCGGCGGCGACATCCGATCCGGCGAGCGCCGCTGTGTGTGAACCGGCGGCGCGGGTGCCCGCGCGCGTGCTGCCGCCCTTCAGCGCAAGGATCGGCTTGCCGCGCGCGACCCGCCGAGCGATGCGCGAGAAGGCGCGGGGGTTGCCGAAGGATTCGAGGTACAGCACGACCATCTCGGTCTCGTCGTCGTCCTCCCACCACTCGAGCAGGTCGTTCGACGAGACGTCCGCCTTGTTCCCCACCGACACGAAGGACGTGACGCCGAGCCCGGTCGCCTCCGCCCGCTCGAGTAGCGCGAGCCCGAGCGCTCCACTCTGGGAGGAGAAGCCGATCTTGCCGGCCGGGAAGCTGCGCGGCGCGAAGGTCGCGTTGAGGTGCACCGCCGTCGAGGCGATGCCGAGGCAGTTCGGGCCGAGGAGACGCGCGCCGTGGTCGCGGACGAGCGCGAGCAGACGCTCCTGCCGCTCCGCGCCTTCGCTGCCCGTTTCGGCGAAGCCCGCCGAGATGACGACGAGCGCGCGGACGCCGGCGGCCAGCGCATCCTCCGCCGCCGGGAGTACCTGCTCACCCGGGACGCAGATGACGGCAAGGTCGACCGCCTCCGCGATCTCCGCCACCGCGCTGTGGCCGTGGACTCCCGCGACCGAGTCTCCTTTCCGGTTGACGGGGTAGACCGAGCCGGAGAAGTCGTCGGCGAGGATGTTGCGAAACAGCTCGCCGCCGATCGAGCCGCGGCGCTTCGAGGCCCCGATGACGGCGACGGAGCGCGGCTGGAAGAACGGCTCGAGTGAGGCGCGCACGGCGACGTGGTCGCGCGCGGCCACGTGCTCGCGATAGCCGCTCGTCGGAGTGATCGGAAACCGGATCTCGAGCT
>DASXOM010000020.1:0-11945 GCA_036494245.1 Gaiellaceae bacterium | reverse complement strand
CGCACGCTCTTCTCCTCGACCGGCGACACCGGCTCCTCGTGCCCGGTGATCGGGATTCCGGTGGTCGGCTCGACGAACGGCCTCGCGACGGAGCTGTATCCGGGGCTCAACTGGCCGTCGGCCAGCCCGTGGGCCGTCGCGGTGGGCGGCACCGACCTGACCGGCGACGGCAACACACCGGAGCATCGCCTCGCCGAGACCGCCTGGGAATTCACGGGCGGCGGCAACTCGACGAGCGAGCCGGCCGGCAGCTATCAGACCGGCGTCGCCTCGACGAACTGCACGTTCGACCCGAACGGCAACCCGTACGTGCCGGTCGCCGGCGCGGCCGGGCCGATCTGCCGCTCGACACCGGACGTCGCCTCGATCTCGGGTGACGTCGCTACCGGCAACGGCCTCGAGATCAACGACGACGCCGGCGCGGACTCGCAGGGGGCAGGAACGAGCCTCTCGTCGCCGCTCTGGCTCGGCGTCTGGACTCGCATCCAGGCGGCCGCGCCGACGAACAAGGGGCTCGGCTTCGCGAACTACAAGATCTACAAGCTCGCGCAGTCCTCCGGCGGACGTGACTTCTATGACGTCACGGTCGGCGACAACCAGCCCTATCCGGCGAAGCCGGGCTACGACAACACGACCGGCTGGGGCACCCCCGAGATCTCGCAGATCATGCAGGACCTCACGGGCCGCCTCACGCCGACGCACAACGACAAGCCGGCCCCGATCGTGACGACCCCGTCGACGACGTGCGGTTCGCTGTTCACCGACGCGGCAGGAGACGACAACTACTCGTTCGGGCTGGGAGCCGGTCTGGGCGCGAACCCGCAGCTGGACATCCTCAGCGGCCGCGCCTTCCTGTCCCCCGACGGGCAGACGCTGAAGACGATCATCAATGTCAACAACCTCTCGACCGTGATCCCGACCGGCGGCGGCGAGAACGACTACCAGATGGTCTTCACGTTCGGCGGGAACCAGTACTTCACGCAACTCGCGGTCGAGCAGACAGGGACGGTGCTCGCCTGGGACGGCGAACTGGTCAAGGTCTCGCTCGAGAACAAGTACCTCCAGGAGCACTTGGTCACCGGCACCATCACACCAGGCCCGAACGGCACGGCCGAGGTCGATGCCCCGATCTCGGACTTCCCAGGCCTGGCTGCGGGCACCACTCTCCTGCGGCCGAGCGCAGCGACGTACGTACGTGAGGGCGTCAACCAGGGGCCGCTCGAGCCTGCAGATTCGGGCGGACCTACGTACGACGACGTCCTGGGAGCGTGCACGTCATGAAGAAGCTGCTGACAATCGCCGCGCTCGCGGCGACCGCCACCGTCGCCGTCCCCGGTTCCGGGGCGGCGACGGGAACCGGCGAGCTCCTCAAGCCCTTCTGCACCACGGGCGCGTTCCGCTGCATGTCGGCGCTGCGTGTCGACCTCCCGGTCGTTCCCGCCGCGACCGCCTCGCATGACGGCATGGGCCCGGCCGACCTGCGCAAGGCGTACGGCCTCGTGTCGGCTGCCGTGAACAACGGCAAGGGCCAGACCGTCGCGCTCGTCGACGCGTACGACGACCCGACGATCGAGTCCGACCTGGCCACCTATCGCGCGTACTACGGCCTCCCGCCGTGCACGACCGCGAACGGGTGCTTCCGGAAGGTCAACCAGGACGGCGAGCAGGGGAGCTACCCGGCCATCGCCAACCCGAGCTGGGAGCCGGAGATAGCGCTCGACGTCGAGATGGTGTCGGCGATCTGCCCGAACTGCCACATCCTGCTCGTCGAGGCGAACTCGGCCGACGAGACGGTCGCCACGTCGAACCCGGCGCAGCACAGCGATCTCGGAGCCTCGGTCGACACGGCCGTCAACCTCGGCGCGACCGAGGTCTCGAACAGCTACGGCAGCGCCGGGCCGGAGCCGGATCAGACCTTCTTCGACCACTACTACGACCATCCCGGCGTCGCGATCACCGCGTCCTCGGGCGACCAGGACTACGGGACGGTCTGGCCCGCCGCATCGCCGTTCGTGACGGCCGTCGGGGGGACCGAGCTCACGCCGGATCCCGTCTCGCCGCGCGGCTACGACGAGAGCGTGTGGGGGAGCCTGTTCCCCGGCGTCCTGCCGAACGAGGCAGAGGGAACCGGCAGCGGGTGCTCGCTCTGGGAGCCGAAGCCGGCATGGCAGCACGACGCCGGCTGCTCGGGCCGGACGGTCGCCGACGTGTCGGCGGTCGCGGACAACGTCGCGATCTACGACTCGTCGCCGGAGATCGGCGGCTGGGGCGTCGTCGCCGGCACGAGCATCGCCTCGCCGCTCATCGCGAGCGTCTACGCGCTGGCGGGCAACGCGAAGTCCACCGTGTACGGCTCGTATCCCTACAGCCACCAGACGAGCTTCCACGACATCACGGAGGGGTCGAACTTCACGCCGGACACGGTGTGCGGCTACCTCTGCACCGCCGAGCCCGGCTACGACGGCCCGACCGGCCTCGGCACGCCGAACGGCATCGGCGGCTTCTAGCCTCCGAGGGGGAGTGAGAGGGCCGCACCTGCGGGTGTGGCCCTCTCACTCGGAGGACGATCGGCCCCTAGGCTGCGGCCGGGGCCGATCGCTGGCACCATGGCCGGCGGATGAAGACCATCGCGACTCTCGCCCTTGCCGCCGTCCTCTCGGTCACGGCCGCGACGGCGCATGCGGCAACGCACCGCACCGGCATCTCACGGCTCACGCCCGCCCAGCGGCACGCGATCAAAGCGGCCGGCGAATGGCACAGAGGTTGCCCCGTGTGGATGTCGGAGCTGCGCGTCCTCAGCTACCGCTACTACGGCTTCGACAAGCAGACGCACACCGGCCAGATCGTCGTCAACGCGAAGGTGGCGCACCCGCTGGCCAAGGTCTTCGGGAAGCTCTACCGGCTGCGCTTCCCCATCCGGGACGGCGCCTTCGCGTCGACCTACAGCTCGCACCCGGATCAGAGCGGTGACGTGACCGCTTCCTTCGAGTGCCGCAACGCGGCGGCGTCGCCCTGTAGCGGCAACTCCACCACGCACCACTGGTCGATGCACGCGTACGGCGAGGCCGTCGACGTCGACCCGCGCGAGAACCCGTATGTCGGCTGCGGCATGACGCGTGACAAGACCGCCCGCTCGTACCGGAACCGGTCGTGGCACCGGCCGGGAATGGTGACGCCGGCCGTCCGTGCAGCGTTCGCCTCGATCGGCTGGGGCTGGGGAGGTTCGTGGGTCGGCTCGACGAAGGACTACATGCACTTCTCGATCAACGGCCACTAGCTAGGAGCCCGGTGAAGAAGGTCCTGCTCGGTGCGGCGCTCGCCGCCGTGACTCTCGTTCCCGCTGCGTCCGCGAGTCGCGCGCATCGTGTGAACCTGGCGCTCGTGCCGCTGTCGAAGTCGCTGATCGGCCCGGCGGCGAGCTCGTTCAAGCTCGCGTACGACTCGGGGAAGGTCTCGAACGCGAATGCCGCAGCCCACACGTCCGGCGCGTCGCCGAAGACGTTCAAGAAGCTCGGCCGCCTGACCGGCTACGCGCTCGAGTATGGCAACGCGTTCACCGGCGCAGCGGGCGTCACCGACGTGCGTACGAGCATCGAGCAGTACAAGACCGCGGCCGGCGCCAGGAAGGCCCTCGCCTTCTGGAAGAAGGAGGACGCCAAGCTCGCCAAGCTCGACAATTCCAGCTTCTCGGTCATGAACGTCCCGGTGAAGGTGCCGGCTCCGGCGGCGGGAACGAGCCACTTCGCCTACCTGACGACCTACAGCGCGTCGAACATCGTTCCCGTCTCGGGAATCGACGAGCAGATCGCAGACGGGCGCTTCGTCCTCGACGTCATCGTCACTGCCGGCACGGCGCCCCTCGCCGAGGCGCTGGCGCCGAAGCTCGCCGCGAAGCTCGACGCCAGGCTCCGGCGCGCGCGAAAGGGGCGCCTGCACGCGAAGGCTGTGAGGCTGCCGACGCAGAAGGCAGGGCGACCGCCCGGCGGCCCGGACCTGTCGGTGCTCGCGCTCCGCAAGTCGGATCTCGTCGGGGGCGCGACCGTGACCAAGGGATACCTCGTCGATCCTGCGGCGATCTCCGACTACAGCGTGTTCATGCTCCCGGCGGGCCAGTTCGACGCGCTCGACCAGGAGATCGAGTGGTATCCGGTCGCGAACGAGGCGAGCTTCATCGCGGACTTCGCGAACGCCGCCTCGCTCTTGCAGCCCGGAACCACGGCTCTCGACCTCAGCAGCCTCGGCGACGGTGCGCAGGGAAGCCTCACCGTGGGCTCGTCGTTCAGCCAGGGCCAGGTGTTCTTCTCCTCGGGCCACCTCGCCGAGTTCGTCGTCATGGCGAGTGAAGGCGCGATCGACGGCAACGACGTGACGAGCGTCGCGCAAGCCGCTGCGAGCCGGATCGACGCAGCCGGCCTCGGGGGCTAGGGTCCGCGGCATGGTGGGGAGGGCTGCGCTGGTCGCGGCGTTCGTCGCGGCGATTCTCCTGCCGGTTGCATCCGCCTCCGGCGCCTCGCAGCTGAAGCTCGCGCTGCTGCCGCTGCCGAAGGCAGCGCTCGGCCAGGCCGGACGCTCCTTGTTTCTCGCGCCCGACTCCGGCACCGACTCCAATGCGTACTCGGCGAGCCAGGCGACCGGCGCCGTGACCGCGGAGCGGCTCAAGCGTCTGGGCCGCATCTCGGGCTACCTGCTCGACTACGGGACGCCGTTCAGCGACTCGCCGGCCGTCAGCGAGATCCAGACCGAGGTCGAGCGGTACCGGACGCCGGCCGAGGCCCGTCAAGGCCTCGGCTTCTGGCGGAAGAACGAGCTCGACGCTCGCGCGCTGAAGCGGTTCGGTCTGCACGTCTCCTTCCAGAAGGTCCTGCTGCCTCACGCGCCCCGGCCCAACTGGGCGTATCTCACCAGCGTCAGAGTCCAAGGGCTCAAGCCGATCTACGGCGTCGACGCCCAGATGGTGGAAGGGGCCTACCTCCTGGACGTCTCGATCGCCGCCGGCTCCTCCGCCGCCGCGAAGCGCCTCGTACCGGTGATCGCCCAGAAGCTCGACCGGCGGTTCCGCTTCGCGCGGCAAGGACGCCTGCACGGGAAGCCCTTCAAGCTCTCGCAGCCCAAGCCCGGCCCTCCGGCGCACGGGCCGAAGCCGAGCCGGATCGTGCTAACCCGGGCCGACCTGGGCAGCCCAGCAACGCTCCGGCACGCGGGCTACGCGAGCCCGAGAGACGCATTTGACCAATACGCGATCTCCGCGTACGACCTCGCGATGGCCCCTGCCGGCTCCTCTTACGACCAGCTCGCCCAGGAGGTCTCGGTCGCGGGAAGCGCGCTCGAGGTCAAGTACTTCGCTGCACTGGCTGCCGGCGCGTTCGCGCACGCCGGCGGCGGGGGCACCGCGACACCGATCGACCTCAGCGGCGTCGGTGACGACGCCTTCGGGGAGCTCGTCCAGATCACGCTCGGCAGCAACTCGGCATCCGAGGCGATCGTCGTCCTCTCGCGGGGGAAGTACCTCGACTTCGTCGTCGCAGCGGCCGGCGCGAAGCTCTCGGCCGCCGACCTGCAGAGCCTCGCGCAGAGGGCCGCACACCGCCTCGACGCCGCGGTTCGCTAGAAGCTCAGGCGCCGACGACCTGGACGAGCCAGCGCCGGTCGCGCTCGCGGTCCAGCTCGATGAAGAGGACGCGCTGCCACGTTCCGAGCTGGAGCTCGCCCTCGCGCACGGGCACCGACTCCCCGGCGGTGCCGAGCAGCATCGCCATGCAGTGCGAGTGGCCGTTGCCCTGATCCATGTCCTCGGGGCAGATGTTCTCGGTCCGCCGGTCCCAGTCGTCGTGCGCGTAGTAGGAGTCGTTCGGCACGAGCCGACGGAGCAGGTCGCAGAAGTCCTCGAGGAAGCCCGTCTCCATCTCGTTCACGCGCACGCAGCAGGTCGTGTGCGGGGAGTAGATGCAGGCGATCCCGTCGACGACGCCACTCTCTCGCACCGCCTTTTGCACGTCCTCGGTGATGTCGTTGACGGTGAGGCCGCCGGCGGTGCGAAGACGCGTCTCGTGCTGGAACACCTTCATCGTTGCGGCCATTCTGCGGGAATCGTTACCCGACTCGGCGGTCGAACCAGTGCACCCTCAGTGGATCTTGCAAGAAGGTAGGGGGTTGAACTTGACGCCGGGACCTGCAGATAATCGCGCTCGAGGGCTGCCTGTCCGTCGTAGGGTCAAAGCGGGTTGGCTGAAGAGCCATTCGCTAGGCGCGACCGGCGTCCGCGAGATGAGACAACCAAGGAGGGGGAGGAACGAATGCGTCGGTACCTACTGCCCGTTGTGCTGCTTGCTGCAGCGGCGGGCGTCCTACTCGTTGCGGCCGCCGGACAGGCGAGCGGGCGATCTACGACATCGCTCTACATCGTCCAGTTCGCTGGCAAGCCGCTGGCAACATATTCCGGTGGCGTGCCCAGCTTCCACGCGACGAAGCCCGTCAGCGGCGCGCGGATCAACACGCACACGTTCAATGCCAACCGCTACAGCCACTACCTGATCAACCGCCAGCAGACCGTGCTCAACCGGTCCGGAATCGCGTCGAGGCCGGTCTACCGGTTCACGACGGTGCTCAACGGTGTGGTTCTGAAGATGACCGCACAGCAGGCGTCCAAGCTCAGCGGCACTCCTGGCGTGGCGATGGTCGAGAAGAACAGGATCTTCACGATCCAGACATCGTCTGCGAACAAGCCGGAGGCGGCGGTGGGACTGGCCGGGGTTCCTGGGCCGGCCGGGCTGGCTGCGCCGCAATCCGGCTCGCAGCCGCCGACTCCCGCGTTCCTCGGGCTCACCGGTCCGAACGGCGTGTGGCACAAGCAGTTCGGCAGCGCTGCGCAGGCTGGCGCCGGCGTGATCATCGGCGACATCGACACCGGCTTCTGGCCCGAGAACCCGAGCTTCGCCGCTTTCAGCGATGACGGCCCGAAGGCGGGCCAGATTCAGAAGAAGTTCCACGGCACGTGTGACACGACAGGCGAAGATCCGGTCACCTGCAACAACAAGGTGATCGGCGCCCGCTACTTCGACGCGGCCGGCCTCTCGACGGCTAACCCGGGCGAGTTCACCTCGCCGCGCGACTACGACGGTCACGGCTCGCACACCGCATCGACCGCGGCCGGCGACCCTGTCGAGGCCACCATCAACGGCTCGGACGCCGGCCCGCTGGAGGGAATGGCTCCGGCAGCACGGCTGTCCATCTACAAGGTGCTGTACGAGAACGCCGCTAACACGTCGGCGAGCGGCAGCGGCGCCGACATCGTTGCCGCGGTCGAGGCCGCCGTGAACGACGGCGTGGACGTGATCAACTTCTCGATCGGCGACAACGTCGACACGTTCGGCTCCGATGAGCTCGCGTTCCTCAACGCCGCAGCCGCAGGCGTGTTCGTCTCGGCCGCGGCCGGCAACGCGGGCCCGGGCGCCTCGACGATCGACAACGCGATGCCGTGGGAGACCACGGACGCAGCAGGCACGTACGACGAGAACTTCGCGATGACGGTCACGCTCGGCAACGGAAGCACGTACCAGGGCGTCGGGCGCGGTTCGGGCGTTGGCTCCTCGCCGCTCATCGATTCGGTGAACGCAGGTGTCTCCGGTGCAAATGCAACCAATGTGGAGTTGTGCTTCTCCACGGCGTCGAACGGCGGCACCCCCGCCCTCGATCCGGCGAAGGTCGCCGGCAAGATCGTCCTCTGCAAGCGCGGCGTCAACGCCCGCGTTGACAAGGGCCTCGCCGTCAAGGAGGCCGGCGGCGTCGGGATGATCCTCTACAACGCCAGCGACGCGCAGGAGTTCGACGCGGACTTCCACTTCGTCCCGACCGACCACATCAACAACACGAACGGTCTCGCGATCAAGTCGTACATCAGTACGGCAGGCAGTGCCGCGACGGCCTCGCTTGCTCCGACCGCTGGGGCGCCGACGCCCGAGGCACCGGTTGTCGCCGGTTTCTCGTCGCGTGGCCCGTCGCTCTTCAGCGGCGGCGATCTCGGCAAGCCGGACATCATGGCCCCCGGCGTCGACATGGTGGCCGCGGTCTCGCCGCAGAACCATGCCGGCAACCTGTGGGACAGCGAGTCCGGGACGTCGATGGCGACTCCGCACATCGCGGGTATCGCGGCGCTGCTGATCGCCAAGCATCCGGACTGGTCGCCGATGGAGGTCAAGTCGGCGATGATGACCACCGCCAGCCCGCTCGACAACCAGGGCCACCCGATCCAGGGTGCATCCGGCAACGCGAACCCGTTCGACATGGGTTCTGGTCAGGTGGCACCGGGTCCGGCGTTCGATCCAGGCCTGGTCTACAACAGCGGGATCGTCGACTGGCTGAAGTACAGCTGCGGTGTAGGCGTGCACCTGTTCAGTGGCAGCACTGACCTCTGCACCGTGTTCCCCGCGATCAAGGCGAACCAGCTGAACTACCCGTCGATCGCCGCGGGTGCGCTGCCTGGCACCCAGACGATCACGCGGACGGTCACCGACGTAAGCAGCCTGCCTGGCAACCGGACCGACCACTACACGGCCCACGTCACGAGCCCGGAGGGCTACAACGTCGCGGTCAGCCCGTCGCAGTTCGACATCAAGGCGGGCCAGTCGGTGACGTACACGGTCACGGTCACCCGGACCACGGCACCGCTGAACGCGTACCAGTTCGGCCAGCTCGTCTGGACGGACGGCAGCGGCCACTCGGTCCGCAGCCCGATCTCGATCCAGGGCGTCGCGCTCTCCGCGCCGTCCACGGCTTCGGGAACCGGTGCCACTGGCTCGCTGCCGCTGTCACTGACCGCGGGCTACAACGGCACGCTCAACACGAGCGTGCAGGGCATGGCCAAGTCCGACGTGACCAGCACCGCACTGGTGCAGGACAGTGCCCATCCGTTCAACACGGCCGCTCCGGCCACGTCCGACGCCACCTCACGGGTCGACGTGACGATTCCGGCCGGGCTGAGGCTGGCTCGCTGGGCGACCTTCGCCGATGACTACGCGGCGGGGAGGGACGTGGACATCTTCCTCTACCGCGTCATCGGGAGCACCCTGTCGTTCGTCGGCGCGAGCGCCGGCGGCACTGCGAGCGAGTCGCTGACGCTCAACAATCCGGTGGCCGGCAGGACGTATGCGCTGTTCACCAACGTGTTCGACGCGGGCGGCGAGGGGAATCCTCTGACCGTCAAGCCGAACATCTTCCTGGTACCGACGACCGATTCGGGCAACCTGACGGCTACGCCGACCACGCAGTCGGTGACGCTGGGTAATCCCGCAACGGTCACGCTGGGCTGGACGGCCCTCCCGTCCGGCCGGTGGCTCGGCCTCGTGAACTACAGCGACGGGACGAGCACGATCGGATCGACGACGGTCTCGATCACTAGTCCGTAAGTACGCAATCGCATGGTCTGGCCCGGCTCCGCTTCGGTGGAGCCGGGCCGGCCGGCTTCCTTACTCGATGGGCCCGCCTGGATTCGAACCAGGGACCAACGGATTATGAGTCCGCTGCTCTAACCAGCTGAGCTACGGGCCCCACCTATCTATCTAAGCCAATCGCTCGAGCGGCGGCGAATGGTTACAGACCCGAGTCGGAGAGCCGAGCCGTTTCACCCTCAGCGGATGACAGGGAAACGGTCGCCGCGACCTAACCTCCTGTGATCCCGACGTCTGTGAAAGGAGAGGGCAATGACGTCGACAGTTACTGCTGCGGCTCCCGCGGGAGCCGCTACTTCCGAGCAGGCGAAGGGGGACGTGCTCGTCGTGTTCGGGATCACCGGCGACCTGGCGAAGGTCATGACCTTCCGGTCGCTCTACCGGCTCGAGGCGCGCGGGCTCATCGACTGTCCGATCGTCGGCGTCGCGGTCGACGACTGGACCGTCGACGACCTCAAGGAACGCGCCCGGACCTCGATCGAGGGGACCGGCGAGAAGCTCGACCAGGACGTCTTCGACCGCTTTGCCGAGCGCCTCTCGTACGTCTCGGGAGACTTCACCGACCCGGCGACCTACGAACGCGTCGCCGCGGCGATCGAGGGGACGAAGAGTCCCGTCTTCTACCTCGAGATCCCGCCGTTCCTGTTCGGGCGCGTGGTGGAGCAGCTCTCCGACGCCGGTCTGACGCAGGGTGCGCGCATCGTGGTCGAGAAGCCGTTCGGCAACGACCTCGAGTCGGCGAGGGCGCTCGCCGCCGAGCTGCACCAGTACATCGACGAGTCGCAGCTCTATCGGATCGACCACTACCTCGGGAAGATGGGATTGGACGAGATCCTCCACCTCCGCTTCCAGAACTCGATCCTCGAGCCGATCTGGAACCGGAACTACGTGGCGGCGGTCGAGATCACGATGGCCGAGTCGTTCGGCGTCGAGGACCGCGGCCACTTCTACGACCCGGTAGGAGCATTGCGCGACGTCGTCGTCAACCACCTGATGCAGGTGGTCGCGGCCTCGGCGATGGAGGTGCCGTCGCGGCCGGACGCGGACACGCGCAAGAACTCGGTGGCCGGGCTCTTCCACTCGATCGAGACCGCCAGTCCGGAGCACTATGTGCGGGGCCAGTACGACGGCTACCGCTCCATCGACGGCGTCGCGCCCGACTCGGCCACGGAGACATACGCTGCGCTCCGGCTCGAGATCGAGAACTGGCGCTGGTCGGGGGTGCCCTTCTTCATCCGGACCGGCAAGCGACTCCCCGTCACGCAGACCGAGCTGCGCCTCGTCTTCAAGCGTCCGCCGCGGCTCGGCATGACCGGCGGACGGGTCGCGGAGGCGAACCAGGTCGTCGTGAAGCTCGACCCCTCCACCGGCGTCCGGCTCATCGTCGATGCCCATCGGGCCGACGCGTCCGGGCCGGCGCCGATCACGCTCGACGTCGAGTTCGCCGAGGAAGGTGGGGAGGGGCCGACGCCCTACGAGGTGCTCCTGCACGCCGCGCTCGTCGGCGACAGCACGCGCTTCACCAGGCAGGACGGGATCGAGGAGGCCTGGCGGGTCATGCAGCCGCTGCTCGACGCGCCGCCTCCCGTGCGTGCGTACGAGCCGGGGTCGTGGGGCCCGGCGGAGGCAGACCGGCTCGTCTCGGGCTACGGCCACTGGCACGGGCCCTGGATCGACAGCTAGCGCACCAGAAAGGAGTCGCCGATGACCGCCGTCCCGACGAAGGAACCCGACAACGCTCCGCAGAGCGCCGCCGCGCCGTCACCGTTCCCGCCGATCGCGGACTACGCGTTCCTGTCCGACTGCCATACGGGCGCGCTCGTCGCCCCGGACGGGGCGATCGACTGGCTGTGCATCCCGAGCTTCGACTCGCCGAGCGTCTTCGGCAGTCTCCTCGACCGCCAGGCCGGGTTCTTCCGCTTCGCCCCGTTCGGCATCTCGCACCCGACCGCGCGGGCCTACGTGCCGGGGACGAACGTCTTCGAGACGACCTGGAAGACGCCGGCGGGCTGGGTCGTCGTGCGCGACGCGCTGACGCTCGGCCCGAGGGATCACGAGGACACCGTGACGCCGCACACGCGGCCTCCCTCCGACGACGACGGCGACCACATGCTCGTGCGCACGGTCGAGTGCCTCGACGGACGGGTCGAGATCGACCTGGTCTGCGAGCCCGCCTTCGACTACGGCCGGACGCCGGCGACCTGGACAATGGTCGACGGGGAGCACGCCGCCGATGCGACAGGGGCCGGCGTGACCTTCAGGCTCGTCACCGATCTTGCGATCGACATCGAGGGCGAGACCGCCCGCGGACGCCACGAGCTCGAAGCGGGCGACCGCGCGTACTGCGCCCTGTCCTGGGCCGAGGGGCTCGCCGCACCGCAGAGCTTCGACGAGGCAGCGGCGCGGATCGACTCGACGACGCGCTTCTGGCGCCGCTGGCTGAGCAAGGCACGGATCCCCGATCACCGCCTGCGCGACCCGGTGCAGCGGTCGGCGCTGACG
>DASXOM010000019.1:0-2250 GCA_036494245.1 Gaiellaceae bacterium | reverse complement strand
CAAGCCCGTCCTCGTGGACTTCTGGGCCGAATGGTGCGGGCCGTGTCACGCGGTCGAGCCCGTGCTCCAGCGCATCGCCGAGGAGCGCGACCTCAAGCTCGTCAAGGTCAACATCGACGAGAACCAGGATCTCGCGATGCGCTACGGGATCCAGTCGATTCCGAACATGATGCTTTTCGACGGGGGAGCCCCCACGGCCTCGGCCGTCGGCGCCATGCCGAAGGGCATGCTCGAGCGCCAGCTCGGTTTCGAAAGCTGAGAGAGCGCGGCGTCGCTGCCGCGCTCTACAGCGCCCTCACGAAGATCGGTGAGCTACTCGGCCGTCTGGGCCGTGTCGTGATCCTCGACGAAGCGCAGGAAGTCCGCATGCTTCGCGAGATACGCCTCGAGCTCTCCCAAACCGGCGCCGGCCCAGTCCTCCAACCACGTCTCGGCGATGTCGTCCTCGATCCGGTGGAAGCCGCGCTCGCTCACTGCTGCGCATGATCGACACGAAACCGGAGAATGCCTATGGGCCGTTCGGCTCAACTTTTGCGACGGCGGGACCTAAGCGATTTCAGGAGGATCGAGGCATGCACGACAACCCGCGCGCCACGGAGGAGGAACAGGAGCTCGCCCAGACCGAGCGGATGGACGAGGAGGAGGAGCAGCGCGGCGGGCAGCCGTCGCCTGAGGTCGAAGACGGGGACGAGGACGGGGAGTAGTCTCGCCCCGCCGTTCCGCCACACAGCACGAGCTGGCCCGCATCGAGCTGCTGGCCGGGCTGCCGGGTGAGACGCTCGCGCTGCTCGGGCAGCGCATGGAGCGCCAGGAGGTCGCGCCCGGCACGGTCCTCGTCCGCGAAGGCGAGCCGGACGACCGCTTCTACGTCCTCCTCGCCGGCGTGCTGGCCGTCAGCCAGCGCGATCTCGGGGCGCGCAGCGTGCTGCGTCCCGGCGACTACTTCGGCGAAGTGGCGCCGGCGATGTCCATCCCGCGAACCGCGACCGTGTCCGCGATGACTCCCGCAGTGGTCGCGAGCTGCGACCGGGCGACGTTCGACGAGCTCCTGCGCCCGCTGTTCGCCGACGACGTCTAGACATCGGCGAGCACGGCGTCGCTGAAGGGGGGCCACGCCTCCTTCGCCCAGTCGCCGAACGGCCGGTCGGTCAGAACACCGCACGCGACGCCCGCGTCGGGGTCGACCCAGAGGAACGTGCCGCTCGCGCCGAAGTGGCCGAACGTGCGCCCGGAGTTGCGCGTGCCCGTCCAGTGCGGCGACTTCGCGTCCCGCAGCTCGAAGGTGAGGCCCCAATCGTTCGGCTCCATGCGGCCGAGGCCCGGGAGCACGCCGGTGAGGCCCGGGAACTGAACCCTTGTCGCCTCGGACAGGGTCTCGGCCGCGACGAGGGTCGGCCGGACTAGCTCGCGGCCGAGCGCGAGCAGATCGCCGAGCGGCCCGCGGTAGCCGTGCGCGGGCGAGCCGCCGAGCCGGCCGGCGAGCCCGAGCGGCCCGGACACGGCACCGGCGAAGTAGTCGGCGAACGGCATCTCCGCCCGTTCCTCGAGCAATCCCGCGGCGAGCTCGATTCCCGTGTTCGAGTAGATGCGGCGCCGCCCCGGCTCGGTGATGGGCTGGTCGCCGTCGACGGGCAGTCCGGAAGCATGGGCGAGTAGATGCCGGAGCGACGCGCCCGGCGGCCCGGCCGGCTCGTCGAGGTCGACCGTTCCCTCCTCGAGCGCCACGAGGAGCGCCAGGCCGGTGAGCAGCTTCGTCACGGACGCCCACGGCACCTCGGCCTCGGTCGCACCGTGCGTCGCGACGACGCCGTCCACCCGCCCCACTCCGGCGGCCACGGTACCTGCGCCCCAGCTGTCGATGGCGCGCAGCGCTTCCACCCACGGGATACTAGGAACGTGGCCCGCGTCACCGTCCCCGCGATCTCGCCCTACGCCGACACGGTCGGGTATTGCCGGGCCGTGCGAGACGGGCGGCACATCTACGTCTCCGGAACGGCTCCCGTCGGGATCCAGTCGGACGATCCCTACGAGCAGGCAAAGTGTTGCCTCACGATCATCGTGGATGCCCTGCGCGAGCTCGGCGCGGCGCCCGAGCACGTCGTCCGCACACGGGTCTACATCGTCGACCCGGCCGACTGGGAGGCGGTCGGGCGCGCGCACGGCGAGGTGTTCGGCGAGATTCGCCCCGCCTCGGCGATGCTCGTCATCACCGGCACGCTCGATCCGGCCTGGAAGGTCGAGATCGAGGCC
>DASXOM010000018.1:0-12130 GCA_036494245.1 Gaiellaceae bacterium | reverse complement strand
CGGATGCGTGGAGCGGGAGTTCTCGGCCGGGGGCGTGCTCGTGCGGACGATCCGCGGCCGCACGATGCTCGCGGCGATCCGCCCGCGCGGCAAGGAGCGCGTCTGGGCACTGCCGAAGGGCCACATCGACGAGGGCGAGTCGCCGGCGGAGACGGCGATGCGGGAGGTGCGCGAGGAGACCGGAGTCGAGGGACGGCTCGTCGAGAAGCTCGGCGACATCCGCTACGTCTACACGGCCAACTGGGACGAGCGGAAGGGGGAGCGGATCTTTAAGGTCGTGAGCTTCTTCCTCCTCCGTGCCGGCCGCGGGCGAATCGGCGAGATCGACGAGGGGATGCGGATCGAGGTCGTCGAGGCACGCTGGCTCCCGCTCGACGAGGCGCCGCGGCTGCTCTCCTACGACGGCGAGCGCAAGATGGCCGCGAAGGCGCTGGAGAGGCTGGAGGCGTGACGGTCGTCGGCCTCCTGCATCCCGGCGAGATGGGAGCCGCAGTCGGCGGCGTGCTGAGCGGCCGCGGCGAGACGGTGCTCTGGGCCTCGGCCGGCCGGGGCGCGGCGACAGCCGAGCGCGCAGAGGCGGCCGGGCTCGAGGACGCCGGCGACGTCGCAGAGCTCTGCCGCCGCTGCGAGATCCTGCTCTCGATCTGCCCGCCCCATGCCGCGCTCGACGTCGCGCGGGAGGCGAGCCGCTTCACCGGGATCTACCTCGACGCGAACGCGATCGCGCCCGACACCGCTCGGGAGGTCGCGGCTGTCCAGCCGCGGCTCGTCGACGGCGGCATCGTCGGGCCGCCCCCGACCGAGTCGGGAACGACCCGCCTCTACCTCTCGGGCGGGGAGGCGACGGAGATCGCCGCGCTCTTCTCAGGGACGAACCTCGACGCACGAGCGATCTCCGGCCAGGTCGGCGCCGCCTCGGCGCTGAAGGCGGCCTACGCCGGCTGGACGAAGGGCAGCGCAGCTCTGCTGCTCACGGTTCGAGAGCTCGCCCGGGCCGAGGGAGTCGAGGACGGGCTGCTCGAGGAATGGCGGCTCTCGCTCCCCGAGCTCGAGGAGCGGCTCGCCGGTGCCGAGCGCTCGGCCAGGCGCAAGGGCTGGCGCTGGATCGGCGAGATGGAGGAGATTGCCCACAGCATGGCCGCTCGGGATCTCCCCGCCGGGTTCCACCAGGCCGCCGCCGAGGTCTTTCGACACGCCGCCGAGGAGTCGTAGGCGTGGAGCCGTTCCTCTCCATCGCGGACTACGAGCGGCTCGCCGAGGAACGGCTCGCCCCCGGGCCGTGGGCCTATCTCACGGGCGGCTCGGGCGACGAGTGGACGCTGCGCGAGAACCGCGCGGCCTTCGGGCGCTGGACGTTCCGCCCCCGCGTCCTCTGCGACGTGTCCGAGATCTCGACCGCGACGACGGTGCTCGGTAGGCAGATCGGCCTCCCGGTGGTCGTCGCGCCGGTCGCCTACCAGCAGCTCTACCACCCCGACGCCGAGTGCGGGACGGCGCGCGGAGCGGCCGCAGCGGGCACCGCCATGGCCGTCTCGACGTTCTGCACGCGCTCGCACGGGGAGATCGCGGCCGCCGCGCCGGGGCTGATGCAGTGGTGCCAGCTGTACGTCTTCCGTGATCGCGGCGTCACGCGCGAGCACCTCGCGGAGGCCGCCGCTGCCGGCTGTAGCGCCGTCCTGCTCACCGTCGACACGCCGCGGCTCGCGCAGCGCGAGCGCGACCTGCGCGTCGGCTTCGAGATCCCCTCGGATCTGCCGCTCCCGTACGCCCGGGCCACGATCGGCGACGCGCCGCAGAATCCCGCCGACCAGTTCGCGCTGCTCGACGACTCGGTCTCGTGGCGGGACCTGGAGTGGATCGCGAGCGAGGCGCAGGTGCCCGTCGTCCTCAAGGGAGTCGTCACCGCCGAGGACGCAGAGACGGCGGTCGACCACGGTGCGGCCGCGGTCGTGGTCTCGAACCACGGCGGCCGCCAGCTCGACGGCGCTCCTGCCACGCTCGACGCGCTGCCGGAGGTGGTGGACGCGATCGCCGGCCGGGTCGAGGTGTACCTCGACGGCGGCATCCGGCGCGGCACCGACGTCGCCAAGGCGCTCGCGCTCGGCGCGCGTGCCGTGCTCGCGGGTCGGGCACCGATGTACGGGCTCGCCGCGGCGGGCGAGGACGGCGTGCGCCACGTCCTCGAGCTCCTGCGCGACGAGCTGACGCTGGCGCTCTGCCTGCTCGGGTGCACGTCGCCGGACGAGCTCACCGGCGCGCACGTCCAACGAGCAGCCGGTTAGCTGGCAGACTCTCCGCCACGTGTACGCCCTCAACTTCTACTCGCCGCTCGTCGCCGACCAACTCCGGTCGGGCCGGAAGTCGGCCACGATCCGGCTCGGCGACAAGTCCGGCAAGTACAAGAAAGGCATGGTGGTGCGCGTCCTCTGCGGCGTGCGCTTCAGCCCACGCGAGCACGTCTTCGATGCGGTGATCGACAAGGTCGAGGTGAAGACGCTCGGCGAGCTGTCGCCGCGGGAGATCGAGCACGACAACCCGGAGATCCGCCGCACCGACGAGATGGCCAGCTTCCTCGGCCAGCTCTACAACCGCGACGTCGAGCCCGATGCCCTCGTCACGGTCATCCGCTTCTCGCAGATCATGACCGGGCCGGTCGTGCCCGGCTTCCGCGAGGGCGAGTTGTTCTAGCTCAGCGGTTCCAGGGCAGCGAGTCCCACGCGCCCGGACGGCCGCTCTCCCACTTAGCGAACGGCTCGTACGCCTCCGCAGGCGTGTCGGTTTCCACCTCTACCCCAGCGTTGTGTCTCAACGCGGTGTCGTCGCGCGCGTAGAGAATCGTGCCGTCCTCGCCGCGACGGCCCACGGTCACCATCACGCACGGCCCGTCGCCCGCGCCGACGAAGGAGTGCGTGGTGCCGGGAGCGCAGTGGAAGTAGTCCCAGGGCCCGAGCCGCCGTTCCTCGCCTTCGACAATGAGGAGGCACTCGCCCTCGATGACCAGAAATCCTTCCTGCTCGGACTCGCGGTGGTAGAGCGTCATCGGCTTGCCGGGCTCGAGGACGTGGACGCGCGCGCCGACCTGGGAGCCGTGCGGAACGAGCATCGTGCGGGCGCCGAACTTTTCGTTCACCCACCACTCGGCGTCGCGGACGTTCTGCACGGACCACTCAGCCACGGCGGATCCTCGAGCCGAAGAGCTCGTTCGGACGCACCGGCTCGCCGCACGCCTCGCAGTCGACTACCGCGAGCGACGAGAACGCTGCCCCGCAGGCCTTGCAGCGGCGAAGCAGCTCGCCGCCGCATTGCGGGCAGGTGTCGGGCACGGCCGCCTCGAAGTCCTCGAACCACCGGCGCGCAGCGCCGCAACCGAGACAGAATGCGACCCAGTCCCCGAGGACCTTCCGACGCTCCTCCCGCAGCCAGTCCGCCGCTTTCGCCATGTGCTGACCTTAGCCGTGGTCGTCCTGGCGATCGCGGGTTGTGGCGACGGTCCGCAGTACCACTCGACGCGGCGCGCTCGGCTCGTGCCTTTCATCCTGCACAGCCGGCTAGCTCATCGAGACCTGCACGAGATCCTCGTCGCGCCGCGTCGCCACGGCGACTGGATGCTCGTTCTCCTGCACGGCTACCACGCGAGCCCGTCACAGTTCCTCACCCAACCGTTCTTCGACACGCTGGCCGCGCTTCGCACTCGCGCTCCTGAGGTACTGCTGCTCGACGGCGGCGCGGACAGCTACTGGCACAACCGCGGCGATGGACGATGGGGCTCGATGGTCCTGCGGGAGGCAATTCCAGCCGGGATGGCGCGCACCCAAGCGCGGCGAGTGGCGATCGGTGGAATCTCGATGGGCGGCTATGGCGCGCTCCTGCTCGGTTCCCGCGACCGCCGATTCTGCGCAGTTGGAGCCCAATCCCCGGCCCTGTGGCTGAGTCCCGGCAAGACGGCGCTGGGTGCCTTCGACAACGCGCAGGACTACGCACGGAACGACGTCTTCAGGCTCCAGCCGCCGCATCCGCTCTGGATCGACCTCGGTGCGAGCGATCCGTTCCACGACGCCACGCTCACCTACGCACGCAAGGCGGGGGTGCACGCTCATGTCAAGCCCGGCGGGCACGACGCCGCGCTGTGGAACGCGTTCACGCCGAAGTTCCTACGCTTCTTCGCAGGTGCCTGCGCCTGATCCCAAGATCGAGCTGCACGTCCATCTCGAGGGCACGGTGCGGCCGGACACGTTGCGCGCGATCGCGAAGCGGAACGACTACGCGCTGCCCGACGACCTCGAGTCGCTCTACCGGTTCCGCGATTTCGCCCACTTCATCGAGGTCTGGATCCTCACGACCAACGCGCTCCGCACGGCCGCCGACTTCCGCCAGGTCGTGACCGACTACGCCGGCGAGGCCGCGTCGCACGGCGCCGTTTACCTCGAGGCGATCTTCAGCCCGGCCGAGCGGGTCGCGCGGGGCGTCGACTGGGACGAGATCTTCAGCGGCTACTGCGACGGGGCCGAGCAGGCGCGCGAGCTGCACGGCGTCGAGGTGCGGCTCACGCCCGACATCTACCGCGGAGCGAACGCGGAGCAGGCCGAGCAGGTGGTGCGCTACTCGGCGAAGTACCGCGAGCGGGGAATCGTCGGCGTGGGGCTCGGTGGTCTGGAGGCGGAGTTCCCGCCGGAGCCCTACGAGCCGGCATTCGCTCTCGCGAAGTCCCTGGGCCTCGCCTCGGTGCCGCATGCGGGCGAGGTCGCAGGGCCGCCCTCGGTTCGCGGCGCGCTCGAGGCGCTCGGCGCCGACCGACTCAGGCACGGGATCCGCTCGGTCGAGGACTCCGGGCTGGTCGCCGAACTCGCGGATCGCGGGATCGTGCTCGACGTGTGCCCACTGTCGAACCTCCGCACCGGGGCTGTCGCATCGCTCGACGAACACCCCCTTCCGCAACTCGTCGCCGCGGGCGTCCGCTGCTCGATCTCGACCGACGACCCGGCGATGTTCGAGACCGACCTGACGCGCGACTACGAGGCGGCCGCCTCGCTTGGCGTCTCCCCGCGGGCCGCGTACGAGGCGGGGGTCGCCGGAGCGCTCTGCGACGACGACACGCGCGCCCGTTTGCGACAGATCGGCGGCTCCCACCACTGGGATCGATAGATTTCGCCGCGATGGCGATCGCAAGAGAGGCAGGCCCGGTCGGCTCGCTCCACGAGGTGCGCGAGGCGGGCCTCGACCGTGAGGACCTGCTCGGCATCTACCGCCACATGCTCGTCACGCGAGGCGTCGAGGAGCGCGGCCACATCCTCTACCGCCAGGGCAAGATTCCAGGCTCCTTCTACACCGGCCGCGGTAACGAGGCCGCGTCCGTCGGCGTCGCGACCGCGATGGGGCCTGACGACGTCGGGACGCCGCTGCACCGCGACATGGGAGTGCACATCGTGCGCGGCGTCGATCCGTGGCGGATCTTCGCCCAGTACATGGGGCGGCAGGACGGCCCGACGCATGGCCGCGACGGCAACGTCCACATGGCCGACGCGCAGCTCGGGCTGATCGCGATGGTCAGTCACCTGCCCGCGATGCTCCCGGTTGCCACCGGCTGCGCGCTCACCTTCCGGATCCGTGACGAGTCGCGCGTCGCCGTCGGCTGGTTCGGCGAGGGAGCCTCGGCGCGCGGCGATGCGCACGAGTCGATGACCTTCGCCGGAACGCGCAAGCTGCCGATCGTCTTCGTCTGCGACAACAACCAGTGGGCGTACTCGACGCCCACCCACCTCGAGTATGCGACCGAGCACGTCGCCGACCGCGCCGAGGCCTACGGCTTCGAGGGCGTGGTGGTCGACGGCACCGACGTCCTCGCCGTCTACCGCGAGGCGAAGCGCGCGATCGACAAGGCGCGCGCCGGCGGGGGTCCGACGCTGCTCGAGTGCCTGACGCTCCGAATGGAGGGCCACGCCGTCCACGACGACGCGTTCTACGTCCCGAAGCCACTCTTCGAGCAGTGGGCGGCGTCGGACCCGATCGAGCGCTTCCGTACCTGGCTGCGCGACAACGCCGAGTTGACCGACGAGGAAGAGGACGAGATCGCGGCCGGCGTCAAGCGGCTTCTCACCACCGCACTCGAGCGCGCCGAGGAGTCGCCGCAACCCGATCCGTCGACCCTCACCGACGGCGTGTTCGCCACCCCCGAGGACCTCGACACACCGCACCACAAGTAATGGCCGAACTCACCTATTTGCAGGCGATTTCCGATGGGCTCCGCACCGAGATGCGGCGCGACAAGCGCGTCTTCCTGATCGGCGAGGACGTTGGCGTGTACGGCGGCGCGTTCAAGGTCTCGCTCGGGTTCCAGGAGGAGTTCGGCCCCTGGCGCGTCATCGACGCGCCGCTCGCCGAGGCCGCGATCGTCGGCGGCTGCACCGGCGCCGCGATCATGGGCATGCGCCCGGTGGCGGAAATGCAGTTCGCGGACTTCATCTCGTGCGGGTGGGACCAGCTCGTCACGGTCGCGGCGAAGCAGCGCTGGCGCGCCGGCACCCCGGTGCCGATGGTCGTGCGCCTGCCCTCGGGCGGCGGCTTCTCGGGAGGGCCGTTCCATTCCCAGAATCCGGAGTCGTCGTTCGCGCACATCCCCGGTCTCAAGTGCGTCTGCCCCGCGACACCGGAGGACGCGAAGGGCCTCCTGATCAGCGCGATCGAGGATCCGAGCCCAGTCCTCTACTTCGAGCACAAGCACCTCTACCGGCGCATCAAGGGCGAGGTGCCGGAGGAGCGCTACACGACGCCGCTCGGCAAGGCCCGCGTCCACCGCGACGGTGACGACGTCTCCGTGATCACGTGGGGCGCGATGGTCTACACCGCCGACGAGGCTGCGCAGAAGCTGGAGTCCGACGGCATCTCGATCGAGATCGTCGACCTGCGCACCGTCATGCCGTGGGACAAGGCCGCGGTGCTCGAGTCGGTGCGCAAGACGTCGAAGGTGCTCGTCCTGCACGAGGACACGCGCACCGGCGGCTTCGGTGGCGAGATCGCCGCGACGATCGCCGAGGAGGCGTTCGAGGACCTCGACGCCCCGGTGAAGCGGCTCGCCGCTCCCGACACGCCCGTCCCGTTCTCGCCCGTGCTCGAGAAGGCGTACATCCCGCAGGTCGACGACGTCGCCGGCGCCCTACGCGAGCTGGCGGAGTATTAAAGGAGAGGAATGGCCACGGAGACCGCAGTCGACGTCGTAATGCCGCAGATGGGCGTGTCCGTCTCGGAGGGAACGATCACGCGCTGGCTGAAGCAGGAGGGCGAGCAGATCGAGGCCGACGAGCCGCTGCTCGAGATCTCCACCGACAAGGTCGACACCGAGGTGCCGAGCCCTGCCTCGGGGACGCTCACGCAGATCCTCGTCCAGGAAGGCGAGACGGTCGACGTCGGGATGAAGCTCGGCCAAATCGGCGGCAGCGCCACTGCCGAGGCTCCCGCCCAGGAGAGCGCCCCCGAGCCCGAGGCTGCCCAGGAGCCGGCGACCGCGGAGGCGGCCGCCGAGGCCGATGCCGCGTCGCCTGCAGAGACTCCAGCGCCGACCGCGCCCGAGCCGTCCGCGGCTCCGCCCACGGGCAACGGCAAGGCGTTCGTCTCCCCGGTGGTCGCGCGAATCGCGTCTGAACACGGGGTCGATCCGTCCCAGATCCCCGGCACCGGCTCGGGAGGCCGCGTGACGAAGAAGGACATTCTCGCCTTCGTCGAGTCCGGCGGCGCCCAGCAGGAGCAGCCGCAAGAGCAGCCCGCCGCGGCACCAGAGCCGGCGCAGGCCGAAGCCCCCGCCGCTCCCGCCCCCGCCCCGCCCAAGGAGCAGGCTCCGCCGCCGAAGCCTCCCACCCCGGCGCCGGTCGCCGCAGGCGAGACGCTGCCCGGCGAGACGGTCGAGCCCATCACCGCCATGCGGCGCGGCATCGCCGAGCACATGCGCCGGTCGCTCGACACCGCCGCCCACGTCACGAGCGCGATCGAGGTCGACTTCTCGCGCATCGTCGCCGTGCGCGACAAGCTCAAGAAGGAATACCAGGCCGCCTACGGCGTCAACCCGACGTACCTCGCGTTCGTCGCGAAGGCGTCGGTCGAGACGTTGCGCGACTACCCGTACGTGAACGCCGAGATGCGCGGCGACTCGATCGTCACGCGCAACTTCGTCAACCTCGGCATCGCCGTCGAGCTCGCCGAGGGCAAGGGCCTGATCGTCCCGGTCATCCGCAACGCGGAGGGCCTGAACCTGCTCGGGCTCGCCAGGGGAATCGCGGAGATCGCGAACAAGGCACGGAACAAGCAGCTCGTGCCGGACGACGTCCAGGGCGGCACTTTCACGATCACGAACCCCGGCGGCTACGGCACCTTCCACGGGACGCCGGTGATCAGTCAGCCACAGTCGGCGATCCTCGGCACGTACGCGCTCGTAAAGCGCCCGTGGGTCGTCGAGGACGATCTCGGCCAGGACGTGATCGCGATCCGGCCGCTGATGAACATCACGCTCACGTACGACCACCGCCTCGTCGACGGCGCCCTCGCCGGCCGCTTCCTCCGCGACCTGCGCGAGCGGCTCGAGGGCTGGGAGGGCGACGGCGAGGGTTAGGCGGCGGCGAGCAAGCCCGCGAGCGGACGCGGGATCTGCTCTGGCTCGAGCGCGCTGATCAGCAGCGGCGGATAGCGCTTGTTCCGCCGGTCCGAGGCCTGCAGCCAACGGCGGAGCTGCGCGTCGACGGGACGCCCGCGCCAGGCGAGCTGATTCTGGAAGATGCGGAACGTCTCCAGATCGCCCTCGCTCCCTACGACCTCTTCGACCCCGGCGGTGCCGAGCGCGCGGATCAACTCGTCCTCGAGGTCTGCGACACAGACGAAGGTCGCAGCGCCGAGCACGCGCCGGAACCAGCGTTCCTCGCCGGCGTCGCACAGGCCGACGACGTGCTCGCCCTCGTACTCCGCCGCAGCGCGACGGATCGCCTGTGCGCCGCCGATCGGCACGACCTCGACGCCCTCGGTGGCGAGATCACGGCCGAGCTTCGCCGCGACTGCCTCGACTGCGATGCGGTCGGTGATGCCTTCGACGAGGATGACGGCCACGCCCGGAAGCTAGCCTGACCCCGTGGCGACAGGCGGCTATCTCCTTCAGCTCGGCGAGGTCCCGTACCTCGAGGCGTGGGAGCTGCAGCGCTCCCTGGCGGGAGCGGTCTCGCAGGGCGCGATCCCAGACACGATCGTCCTGCTCGAGCACCCCCCCGTGGTGACGCTCGGCCGGCGCACCGACGAGACCGCCGAGCTACACGTGCCCGAGGGAGCGGAGGTCGAAGTCGTCGAGACCGACCGCGGCGGCAAGTCGACCTTCCACGGGCCGGGACAGCTCGTCTGCTATCCGATCCTCGACCTGAAGCAGCACGGCCGCGATGTGAAGCAGTACGTCCGCAACCTCGAGGAGGCGCTGATCCAAACGGTCGAGCCGTTTGGACTGAAGGGAGACCGGATGGAAGGACTGACCGGCCTGTGGCTCGCGAGACCTCCGCGCAAGATCGCCTCGATCGGCGTGCACGTCTCGCGCTGGGTGACGACGCACGGCTACGCGCTCAACGTCGATCTCGACCCGGCGCCGTTCACCGACTGGATCACCGCCTGCGGCCTCGAGGACGCGATGTTCACGACGATCGCGCGCGAGCTCGGGCGGCCGGTGACCGTCGACGAAGTGCGGCCCCACGCTGTCGCCGCGCTCGCAGACGTCTTCGGGCTCGAGCTCGAAGAGCTGCCTGCAGAGGACGGCGCGGGCCTCTGGCCGCAGCCGCTGCACGCACAGCTCGCCGCGAAGGCCTAGCGCAGCCAGCCCTCCTGGAACTCGGTCGGCTTACCCGACGGGAAGCGCGCATACGCGACCTCGGGGTCTGTCGTCTCCTCTTCGGCGCTCGCGTCATGCCTCATCGCGACCTCGGAGTACGGATAGCCGCCCCAGGCCGGTCCATCCTGGCTCTGGCGCGCCCCGATCGCCAGGATCGCGGCCGGCCCCGAGCCGGCGCCGACGATCGTGTGCGAGACGTTTGGTGGGCAGTGGAAGTAGTCCCACTGCCTCAGCGGGCGCTCCTGGTCCTCGATGATGAGGAGGGCCTCCCCGGACAGGAGGAGGAAGCCCTCCTGGTCAGCTTCCCAGTGGTACATCGCCATCGGCTGACCCGGTGCGAGGACGAAGAGGTTCACGCCAACCTGCGGATCGTCGTCGTCGTCGACGAACTCGGTCACGATGCCGCGCGGACCGACATCCCACCACTTCATCTCGCGGACGTTGCGGACGTACCAGCTCATCCGCCCGGACTTTAGGCGCGCAACCCGTCCAACACCACAGCGAGGTGGCGCCGCCACTGGCCGGCCGGCGCGTTCGTCAACGCGCCACGGAGGAGGAGCCGGACGTCTTCGGCCTTCACGTCGCGGCGCACCGCGCCGGCGCGCTGGGCGCGGGAAACGACTCGGTCGCCGAGCGCCTCGAGCTCGGCGGCACCCGGCTTGCTCCCGCAGTGGACGACGCATCGGTGCAAGCCCGGAGTGCTCATATTGAGCTCTGCGATCCGCCACACGAAATCGAAGAACGCCTCCCCGGGATCAGGGGAAACCAGGGCCTCCTCCGCGATCGCGCACATCTGCGCCACGTGGCGCTCGATCACCGCGTACATGAGGTCGTCCTTCGTCGGGAAGCGGCGGAACACCGTCCCGTGGCCGACTCCCGCGAGCCGGGCGATCTCGTCGATGCTCGCGTCGGGGCCCGACGCGCCGAAGGCGTGCTCCGCCGCGTCGAGCACCAACTCGAGATTTCGCCGCGCGTCGGCGCGCAGCTCGGCCATCAGCTGGCGAACACCGGCTCATCGTCGGTCCTGGCCTCGGCCTCGATCCGCGCCACGTCCCGCTTCCGCAGGAGCGAGAGGAAGACGACGAGGCTCGCGGCGACCAAGACGGCAGCGCCCCCGAAGGCGTACTGCCAGCCGTGCACCACATCCGGCAATGAATTCGGGTCGCTTGTGTGGCCGACGGCAACGGTGGTCAGGATCGCCAGCCCAAGTGCGCCGCCGACCTGCTGCGACGTGTTGAAGAGTCCGGATGCGAGCCCCTGGTCCTCGTTCTTCAGGCCCGTCGTCGCCACGAGGGTCAACGGCATGAAGATGGCGCCCATCCCGAGGGAGGCCAGGATCATTCCCGGCAGGACGTCGGATGCGTACGACCCGTTCACAGGCATCCGGGCAAAGAGAAGCAGCCCGAGGATCGTGAGCACCATGCCGGTGGCCGTGACCGGCCTGACCCCGATCCGCGGCGCGAAGGCGGAGGCGAGCCCTGCGGAGATCATGATCCCCGCCGTGAAGGGCAGGAACGCGACGCCGGCCTTCAGCGGGCCGAAGCCGAGGGCGCGCTGGATGTACTGCGTGTTGAAGAAGAACATCGCGAACATCCCCGAGAAGGCGAGGAACATCGACAGGTTCGCCGTCGTGAGCGAGCGGACGCGGAAGATCGAGAGTCGGACGAGCGGCTCGGCCGAGCGCTGCTCGATCAGGACGAACCCGACGAGAAGCGCAGCGGCGACGACGAACGAGACGATCGACACCGTCGAACCCCAGCCGTGCTGGGCCGAGTTGACGAGCCCGTACACGAGCAGCATCAGCCCTCCGGTCACGGTGACGGCACCTGCGAGGTCGTAGCCCTTGTGCGCGTGCTCGTCCTTCGACTCCGGAACGATCCGCAGCGCGGCGAAGAAGGCAAAGACGCCGACCGGGATGTTGACGAAGAAGATCCAGCGCCAGGAGAACGCCTGCGTGAGTGCGCCGCCGAGCACGAGGCCGACGGCCGAGCCGCCGATCGCGATCGCAGCCCAGACACCGAGCGCGCGCGCCCGTTCCTTCCCCTCGTCGAACGTCGTCGAGATGATCGAGAGCGCGGCCGGCGAGATGAGCGCTGCGCCGAGGCCCTGCAGTGCCCGGAAGCCGATCAGCATCCCTGAGCTCGTGGAGATCCCGTTCAGGAACGAGGCCGCGGTGAAGATCACGAGACCGATCAGGAAGAGCCGCTTCCGTCCCAGAAGGTCGCCCGCGCGCCCGCCGAGCAAGAGGAAGCCGGCGAAGACGAGCGTGTACGCGTTGATCACCCA
>DASXOM010000017.1:0-2426 GCA_036494245.1 Gaiellaceae bacterium | reverse complement strand
GAAGACCGCGGAGAGGACGACGAGGAGGGCGACCAAACGCGCCCGGCGCGCAACGCGCGCCTGCCGGCGTTCGACCCGCCGCCTCCGGGTGGGGCGTGAGGACGGCATGTCGCGCGGCACCTTATCGAACTGCCGCGGCTCGTCCCAGAGGGAAAGGGCCAAATTTCCCTGGATACCGCCTCCGACGCCCTCTCTACCATCGCTCCAATGTCGCCGTCGGCGCCGGTCACGATCCAGATCCCGCGCTGGGCGCAGCTCGTGCTGCTGCCACTGCTGCTGCTGCTCATCTGGACGGTGGCGGGAGCCGTGCGTCATGTCCTGTTCCTGTTCCTGGTGGCGTTGCTCATCGCGCTGCTCCTCAACCCGCTGGTCCGGGGGCTGGGTCGGGCGCGAATCCCACGCGGTGCGGCAGTAGGGCTCGTCTATCTCGCCTTCGCAGCAGTCGTCGCACTGGCGATCCTCGTTCTCGCCACGGTGGTCGTGCAGCAGACGCGCAGCGCAGCCCACCGAGTCGACAAATACTTTACGGCCGATTCCGGACACCCGCCGCAGACCGGCGCCGAGCAAGATCTCGCGAGATTCCAGCTCTGGCTCGACCATCATCACCTCGGCAGCGTCCACGTCGAGAAGGACGGCCGGAAGTTCCTCGACCAGGTCGGGACGAAGGACGTCCAAAAGTACACGAGCAAGGCCCTGCACTGGGCGGAAGGAGCGGGGCTCACGGTCGTCACCCTCCTCTTCGACGCCATCCTCCTCGTCGTCGTCTCGATCTACATGCTGCTCGACATGCAGCGGCTCACGGATGCCGTCGACCGACGCTTTCCGCCGCACGGTCGCGGCGGCCTGATCGTGCGGATGGAGCAGGCGGTGGCGAGCTACGTCAAGGGCCAGTTCCTGCTCTCGCTGATCATCGGCCTGAGCGTCGGGCTCGGGCTGTGGATCCTCGGCATGGTGGGCCTGGTGCCGAACGGCGGGAAATACGCCGCCGCGTTCGGCGCCTGGGCGGCCTTCACCGAGCTCATCCCGTACATCGGGCCGTGGCTCGGCGCGATCCCGCCGGTGCTGTACGCGCTCGTCCAGCACCCGCTCTCCGCGCTCTGGGTTGCGCTCCTCTTCCTCGGCATCCAGCAGCTCGAGGGCCACATCCTCGTGCCGAGAGTGATGGGGCGCACGCTGCGCCTCCATCCGCTGCTCGTGATCTTCGGCCTGCTCGCGGGCGGCGAGATCTATGGCTTCGCCGGGATCCTCGTCGCGCTGCCGCTGCTTGCGGCCGGCCGTGCCGCCTGGGAGTTCTTCGCCGAGCGGATCAAGCTCGAGCGGTGGCCGGTCGATGCGCCGCTCGTGGAGATCGGCCTCGAGCCTCCGGACGGAGGCAAGCCGACGCCGCCCGCGCCTGCCGCCTGATCGACCGGCGGCGTACTCTTCTCTACGTGAGCTCCTTCCCGGTCACCCGGCTGCGGCGCTTCCGCCGCACGGCCCCGCTGCGCGGGCTCGTGCGCGAGACGAGGCTCTCGCTCGACCAGTTCGTCATGCCGCTCTTCGTGGCGCCCGAGCCGCTTGCGAACGAGGAGCTGCCCGGAATGGCGCGCTTCGACATCACCGGGCTACTGAACGAGGTCGAGGGACTTGCCGGGAGCGGGGTCCGGGCGGTCATGCTCTTCGGCGTCCCGGAGATGAAGGACGAGGAGGCCACCGGTGCCTGGGAGGAGGACGGGATCGTCCAGATCGCTCTGCGGGCGCTGCGGCTCCGCTTCCCGGAGCTCGTGCTCCTCACGGACGTCTGCCTCTGCGAGTACACGTCGCACGGCCACTGCGGGGTCGTGGTCGACGGCGACGTCGACAACGACCGGAGTCTCGAGCTGCTCGCCCGCACGGCGGTCAGTCACGTCGAGGCCGGGGCCGACATCGTGGCTCCGAGCGACATGATGGACGGCCGGGTCGGCGCGATCCGCGAGGCGCTCGACGACCACGGTCACGAAACGACGCCGATCCTCGCCTACTCCGCGAAGTACGCCTCGGCGTTCTACGGCCCCTTCCGCGAGGCGGCGGACAGCGCGCCCGCGTTCGGCGACCGCCGCGGCTACCAGCTGGATCCGGCCAACGTCCGCGAGGCCATTCGGGAGTGCAAGATCGATCTCGCCGAAGGAGCCGACGCGATCATGATCAAGCCGGCGCTGCCCTACCTCGACGTGATCCGCGCGGCGCGCGAGGCGTTCCAGGCGCCGCTCGCGGCGTACAACGTCTCCGGCGAGTACGCGATGGTCAAGGCGGCCGCGCGTGCCGGCTGGCTCGACGAGCGGGCGGCGGCGCTCGAGTCGCTGACCGCGATCAAGCGCGCCGGCGCCGACCTGATCGTCAGCTACTGGACGCGCGACCTAGCAGCGTGGCTCTGAGCGAACGTTCGGCTCTCTATCGCCGTGCGCTCG
>DASXOM010000016.1:0-1514 GCA_036494245.1 Gaiellaceae bacterium | reverse complement strand
CAGCTCGCCCCGTGAGACGACCACCTCCCGCCCCTCCGCCAGCGCCGCGAGTGCGAGGAGGACGGCGGCGGCGTTGTTGTTGACGACGAGCGCCGCCTCGGCGCCGGTCAGCCGGCGCAGGACCTCTCCGACGTGGTCCTGGCGCGAGCCACGGGCTCCCTGGTCGAGGTCGTACTCGAGATTCGAGTAGCCACGGCCGACCTCGACGACCCGCGCAAGCGCCTCTTCCGCGAGCGGAGCACGGCCGAGATTCGTGTGCACGACGATGCCCGTGGCGTTGAGGACGCGCCGCAGCCGCGGCTGCCGTGCGTCGGCCAGCTCCTCGCGCAGGCGCGCCGCGAGGTCTCCCGGATCGCCGCCGGCCTGGATCTCCGCCCTCGCCCGATCGATGACGGCCCGCGCGGCGTCGACAGCCAGCGGGTCGCCCGCCTCGCGCGCGAGCTCGTCCACCGAGGGCAGGTCGCGAAGCTCCACGTCCGGGACGCTAGCGTGCGGCCGTGTCCGAGAACTACTTCGGCCAGGACGTCGCAGCGCGCTACGACGATGAGCTCGGCGAGTACGGCGAGCCGGGCGCAATAGAGGCGGCCGTCGACTTTCTCGCCGAGCTCGCCGACGACGGCGCTGCGCTCGAGCTCGGCATCGGCGCCGGCCGGATCGCGTTGCCGCTCGCCGCCCGCGGCGTCTCCGTCCAGGGAATCGACCTCTCTGAGTCGATGGTCGCGCAGCTTCGCGGGAAGCCGGGCGGCGACAGGATCTCGGCTGCAATCGGCGACTACGCCACCACGCGCGTGGCCGGAACGTTCTCGCTCGTCTACATCGTCTTCAACTCGATCAACAACCAGACGACACAGGAGGGGCAGCTCGCGACCTTTGCGAACGCCGTCGCGCATCTCGAGCCGCGCGGTTGCTTCGTAGTCGAGGTCGGCGTGCCGGGAGGGGCACCGGTCGAGGTCTTCGACCTCGGGGAGGACCATGTCGGGATCGACGAGCGCAACCCGGCGACGCAGCGGTTCGTCTCCCACCATTTCACGCTCGTCGACGGGCAGTGGGTGCGGAACTCGATCCCGTTCCGCTCGGTGTCGCCGGGAGAGCTCGACCTCATGGCGCGCCTCGCCGGAATGGACCTGCGCGAGCGCTGGAGCGGCTGGAGCCGCGAGCCGTTCACGGCCGAGAGCACGAAGCACGTCTCGGTCTGGCAGAAGCGCTAAGCGCTAGCTATTCCGCGTCGGCCTTCGCCGCCGTGTGCGGGCTTCTGCCGCCGCCCAGGCGATACGCCTCGAGCACCTTCTCCACGGCGACGCTCGGCTCGTCGGTCAGGGTCAGGAGATCGAGGTCGTCCGGCGAGATCATTCCCTCCGGGAGCGCCCGGGTCTGGCCCCATTCCCGCAGCGGCGCCCAGTACTCCACGCCGAGCAGCACGACCGGGAAGTGCAACACCTTGCCGGTCTGGATCAGGGTCAGCGCCTCGAACAGCTCGTCCTCCGTCCCGAAGCCGCCCGGGAAGACGCAGAAGC
>DASXOM010000015.1:0-2971 GCA_036494245.1 Gaiellaceae bacterium | reverse complement strand
CGTCCTCGACGAGCGAGATCGTGCGCGCGAGCGCGCGCCGGTCGCCCTCCCGGACGCCGGCGGCAAGGTCCTCGCGAGTCCAGTCGCGGCGGCCGGGCACCGCGCGGACTCTAGTGGGCGGCTGCCACGGGCGTGACTTTGCGCCGGACCTCGTCCTCGGCCGGGCTCTCGTCCCCGAGGTGGCGGGCGAGCAGCCTGCCGGCCAGCGCGGCGACGAACAACGTCAGGCCGCAAGCGGCCCAGATCCAGCGCGGGCTCGTACGGTTGATGAGCAACCCGCCGATCCCGTTGCCGACCCCCGCCATCACGTACGTGATGCTCATCACGAAGGTCAGCGCCCTGCCGCGCATGAGGTCGAAGGTGCCGCGCTGAACGAGGATCGCGTTGCAGGCGATCGCCGCGCCGTTCCCGACGCCGGCGACGAAGGTGATGCCGGCAGCGACCCAGACGTTGGGGCTGGCCGCCGCCCCGAGGTAGCCGATCGCCATCAGCGCCAGGCTTCCGCCGTAGGCGCGCGCTACACCGTGGCGGGCGAGCATTCCTGCGCTGATGAAGCTGCCGAGCACGAGACCGGTGCCCATGGCGCCGTAGAGCAGGCCGTAGCCGATGTCACCGGCGGAGAAGCTTTGCTTGGCGAGGAAGATCTCCGCGACGTTGGCAGCGCCGGTCGCCAGCATCGCGATGCCCCACGCGACGAGCACCGCCCGCATCGAGGGTGAGCGAAGCGCGGCGTTGAAGCCGTCCCCGAGATCCCGCCAGTGGCCGCGCGTCAGCGCGCGCTCACTCTGCAGCGAGCGCGCCGGAATCCGCACCACGAGCAAAATCGAGACGACGAACGAGACCGCGTTGATCGCGTACGCGGCCGACGGCCCGGACGCCGCGGTGAGAACACCACCGACGATCGGCCCGATGGCCCAGCTCAGGTTCTCGATCCCCAGGATCAGCGCGTTCGCGCGGGTCAGCTGGTCGTCGGGGACGAGGTTCGGGACTCCGGCGTAGACGGCTGGGCGAAAGAAACCGGTCGCCAGACCGGCCACGGCAGCAAGGGCGACGACCACGCCGGCGCTCGGCGCGAACGGGAGAGCCGCGAAGACGCCGATCCGGACGGCGTCGGCCGCGATCATCAGCGAGCGGCGCTCGAGCCGGTCGAGGAGCGGGCCGAGCAGAAGCCCGACGAGCACTGTCGGCAGGAACTCGACGACGACGACGGCTGCGACCCAGGGTCCGGAGTTCGTCCGCTCCTGGACGTCGATCGCCAACGCGACTGCCGCGAGCAGCGTGCCCGCGCTCGAACAGAGCGTCGCGAAGAAGAGGTTGCGGAACCCCGGCAGCCGGAGCGGCGTCAGCTGGGCGGACGAGAGCCTCACGGACTTCCGATCGAAAGTACCACCTGTGCAGGCTGGTTACGAGACGCCCGAAAGGACGTGTCCCAAACCGACAGCGAAGAACTCGTTCTCCTCCGGCGTGCCGACCGTCACGCGGATCGCCTCGGGCGCTCCGAAGCCGTCGAGCGGGCGGACGATGACGCCTTCTCGCTGCAGCCGCTCGAACAGCTCCCGGCCTCCGCCGACGTCCGCGAAGAGGAAATTGCCGCGTGACGGCCCCACTGGATCCAGCCCGTGCCCGCGCAGGATCTCGGCCAGCCGTTCGCGCCCCGTGGCGTTCAGCTCCCGCCGCCGTGCGATCTCCTGCGTGTCGTCGAGGCTCACGAGCGCGGCCGCCTGCGCAGTGGCGGCGACGTCGAACGCGCGCCGCACCTTGCTCGTCGCCAGGGCGACGTCCGCCGGCGCGACTGCCCAGCCCACCCGCAGCCCGGCCAGCCCGTAGATCTTGGAGAACGTGCGCAGCACCGCGATCCGGCGACCCTGGCGGAAGAGGTCGAGCCCGTCCGCGTAGTCCGGGTCTTCGATGTACTCGAAGTACGCCTGGTCGAGGACGCAGAGGACGTGGTCCGGCACGCGGTCGAGGAACGCGAGCAGCTCTTCCCTGCCGTTCGCCGTCCCGGTGGGATTGTTCGGGTGGCAGACGTAGACGAGCTTCGTCCGCGGCCCGATCGCGGCAAGAAGGCCGTCGAGGTCGTACATGTGGTTGCGGAGCGGGACGCGCCGGGTCTCGGCGCCGAGCTTCGCGGCGGTGAGCACGTAGCTCGGGAAGGACGGCCAGCCGCAGACGACCTCGTCACCCGGGTCGAGCGTCGCCTGCGCGAGCAGGTCGATGATCCCGTCAGCGCCTGCGCCGACGATCAGCTCCTCGAACGCGACGCCGTGCCGCTCTGCGAGCTCGGTCCGCAGCGCCCAGACGCCGCCGTCCGGGTAGCGGTTGAGCTCGAGCGAAGCGCGCTGCATCGCCTCGAGCGCCGCCGGGAACGGGGGAAACGGCCCCTCGTTCGAGGCGAGCTTGACGACGCGCCCCAGCCCGAGCTCCCGCTGTACTGCCTCGACCGGCTTACCGGGCTCGTACGGGACGAGGCCCTCGATCGAGGGGCGGAAGAGGCTCAATCGCTCTTCTTGTTCTTCCCGTTCTTGCTGTTGCCGTTCTTGCTGCCCCACGGTGCGAGCTTACTGCCGACCTGCTTCGCCTTCCGGCGAGCGACGACCTTGCCCGTCTTGATGGTGAGGTAGCCGACAACGGCGTTTCTCTTGTTTATGACTGTCATCCGCTCCTCCTATCCGACTTCACGCCGATTTAAGCGGCCGTAGCCGCGCGCGGCTTGCGGTTCGGGATGTGGATGGCGCGGCCGAGCGCGACGAGCCCGGCCTCCTTGATCGCCTCCGAGAGCGTGGGGTGCGGCGCGATGCCGTCCGCGACCGTCTCCACCGTCGACTCGGCCTCGATCGCGACGACTCCCGCCTCGACCATGTCGGTCACGTGCGGGCCGACCATGACGAGGCCGAGCAGCTCGCCGTAGCGCGTCTCGTGGATCGACTTGACCCAGCCGACCGTCTCGTCCTGCATCACGGCGCGCGCGTTC
>DASXOM010000014.1:0-4654 GCA_036494245.1 Gaiellaceae bacterium | reverse complement strand
CTCGATGATCGAGATGTCCCGCATGCCGGCGAGCGAGAGGTGCAGGGTGCGCGGGATCGGCGTCGCGCTGAGCGTCAGCACGTCGACCTCGAGCCGCAGCGACTTGAGCAGCTCCTTCTGCGCGACGCCGAACCGCTGCTCCTCGTCGAGGATCACGAGCCCTAGATTTTTCGGGATCACGTCTCTCGAAAGAACACGATGCGTGCCAATCAGGACGTCGACTTTCCCCTCCGAAAAGTCGAGAAGGATCTTCTTGACTTCGGCCGGCCTGACGAAGCGAGAGACCATCTCGACGCGCACCGGGAAGTCGCGGAACCGCTCGCGGAACGTGTTGTAGTGCTGTTCGGTGAGGATCGTGGTCGGCGCGAGGAGCAGCGCCTGGCGGCCGTTGACGGCGACTGCGAACGCGGCGCGCACCGCGACCTCGGTCTTGCCGAACCCGACGTCCCCGCAGACGAGCCGGTCCATCGGGCGGGGCGCCTCGAGGTCCTCCTTCACTGCCTCGATCGCTCCCTCCTGGTCGGGCGTCTCGCGGTACGGGAAGCTCGCCTCGAGCTGCGGCAGCCACTCGTTCGAGAGGTCATACGCGACTCCCTCGCGCGTCTGGCGCTGCGCGTACAGCTGGATCAGGTCGCCGGCGAGCTCGCGGACAGACTCGCGCGCGCGCGACTTGAGCGTCTGCCAGGCCTTACCGCCGAGCTTCGACAGCGCGGGCGCGGAGGCGTCGGCCCCGACGTAGCGGGAGACCTTGCCGAGCTGCTCGTGCGGCACATAGAGCCGGTCCTCGCCACGGAAGGCGAGCAGGAGATAGTCGCGGGTGATTCCCGCGACGGTGTTCGTCTCGAACCCGAGCAGCCTGCCGACGCCGTGGTCCTCGTGCACGACGTAGTCGCCCGTACGGAGGTCGGCGAAGGACTGCAGTGCCCGGCCGCCGAGACGACGCTCGCGGGGCACCCGGCGGCGGAAGACCTGATGGTCGGGCAGCAGGACGAGGCCGAGGTCGCGCCAGACGAAGCCGCGCCGGGCAGGCGCGACGGCGAAGAGGAGCTCGGCCTCCTCCGGCAGGTCCTCGCCCGGCTCGAGCACGCGCGCCTCGACCCGGCGGAGGAGGTTCTGGGTGCGCAGCGCCTCACCACGATGCGGGAAGGCGACGACGACTCGCTGGCCCGAGCGAAGGAGTGCCGCTAGCTCGTTCTCGGCTTCGGCCAGGCCGCGCGCGGCAATCGCCGGCCGCTGCGCCTCGAACGCGAAGGGCTGGTTCTGCGGGAACGGATCGAGCTCGGTCGTGCCGACAAGGGAAGGCGGATCGAGGAGGCCGTCCTCCTCCCAGACGCGGCGCACGTCGTCCGGCTGGAAGACGAGCTCCGGCGGCCGTTCGAGCGGCGGCACGAGGTCGTCGGGAACGGCCGGCACGACCGGCTCCTCGCCCTCCTCCCCAAGTAACAGACTGTTACTAAGTTCGACAGTGTCCAGCCGGCGCTCGGCCGCGGGGTACAGGGTCGCCTCAGCCACCGGGTGGAGCGCGCGTTGCGTGAAGGGCGAGAAGGCCCGCACCGACTCGATCTCGTCGCCGAAGAACTCGACGCGGAACGGCTCACGGCCGGTGGTCGGGAACACGTCCACGATGCCGCCGCGCACCGCGAACTGGCCACGGTCGTCGACACGCTCGACCCGCTCGTAGCCGGCCAGGGCGAGCGACTCCCCCAGCCCCTCGACGCCAGGCTCGAGACCGGCCCGCACCTCGATCGGCTCGGGACGGGTCTCGGCAGGCGGCAGACCCTCGGCGATCGCTCTCGCGGAGGCGCAGACGAGTCCACCCCGCGCGAGCAGGTGGAGCGCCCGCGCCCGCTCGCCCACGAGGTGCGGCGGCGGAGTAAGCCCCGACTCCCAGGTGACCCCGCGGCTCGGCAGCAGCCCGACGGCGTCGTCCCCGAGGAACCACGCCGCGCCGTCGGCGGCGTCACGCGCGTCCGCGTCCTCCGGCAGCAGGACGACGAGCCCGCGCTCGAGACGCTCGTGCAGGGAGGCGAGCAGCAGCGGCAGCGCGGACTCCGAGACGCGGGCACGCGTCGGCAGCGCCTCCGCGAGGTCGACGAGGCGCTCGTGCTCGACGAGCTCCCGAACGAATGCGTGCAGTACCGGACGGTCCATGACGAAGGGCGGAACCGGGGGTTCCGCGGACTTCGATGGTAACGAGCCGCCGCAAGGCGTACGCTCCAGGACGTGCGTGGGGTCGGTCGCTTCGGGCCGCTGAGAGAACGGCAGTTCAGACTGCTCTGGTTCGCGCGCACGGGCTCGGCGGTCGGCGACTCGCTGATCCCCGTCGCCCTCATCTGGGCCGTCGGCCACGACCTCGGCGCCGGGGCAACGGGGGTCGGCCTCGTCCTCGCCTGCTACACGATCGGGGGCGCCACCGTCACGCTTGCGGGCGGCGTGTGGGCGGACCGGCTGCCGCGGCGCGCGGTGATGATCGGAGCCGACGTCGTCCGGATCGGCACGCAGGCCACCACGGCGGTGCTCCTGTTCGTGGGGACGGCGCACGTCTGGCAGCTCGCGGTGCTGCAGGGCGTCGCAGGAGCAGCCGCGGGCTTCTTCAACCCGGCATCGAAAGCGCTGATCCCGCAGACGGTCAGTGACGGCCGGCTGCAGCAGGCCAATGCGCTGATCTCGCTCTCCCGCAGCACGACGAACGTCTTCGGCCCCGCATTGGCGGGAGCGATCGTCGCGGTTGCAGGCGCCGGCTGGGTGTTCGCGATCGACGCCGGGAGCTTCCTCTTCAGCGTGATCTTCGTCGCCGCGATGCGCGTCACGCCGTACGCGAAGCCCGCGGCACAGCGCTTCTGGCGGGATCTTGCAGAGGGTTGGCGGGAGGTGCGCCGCCACCGCTGGCTCACCGCCGGCTTCCTCGGCTATGCCGTCGGCAACTTCGGGGTCGGGCTGTACATCGTGATCGGGTCACTAGTCGCCATCGATCGCCTCGGCGGCGCACCGGCCTGGGGCCTGATCGTCGGTTCCGCCGCCTTCGGCGGCGTGCTCGGCGGCGTCGCCGCGTACCGGATCCGGCCGAGCCATCCCGTGGCCATGGCCTTTGCGGTCTGGACGCTGTGCGCGCTGCCGCCGTTCGCGCTGGTGCGACCGTTCCCGCTTCCGGTCGTGATGGCCACCGCACTGGTCTTCGGCGGCTCGATCCTCATTGGCAACACGCTCATCGAGACCGCGATGCAGCAGGAGGTGCAGCCCGGCCGGCTCGCACGGGTCGCGTCCATCGACCTGATGCTGTCGCTCTGCCTCATGCCGGCGGGCCAGGTGCTCGCCGGGCCGATCTCGGGCGCGATCGGAGTGGACGCGACGCTCATCCTGGCCGGGACGCTGATGTGCGTGCCCAACTTCCTCGTGCTGGTGTTCGTGCCGGAGGTACGCAGCGTCCGGCGCCGGGATGCGGAGCCCGAGCCGGAGCCCGAGCCGGCGCTGTCAGCCTTCTAGCGCCGGCTTCGACGAAGCCTGCTCCTCCTCTTCCCGGATGAACATGGCGCGCCGCGTCCAGTTCGGCAGGTACCAGTTCCACTTGCCGAGCAGGGCCATCAGCGAGGGCACGAGCAGCGCCCTGATCACCGTCGCGTCGAAGAGGATCCCGGCCGCAAGGCCGATCGCGAATTCCTTGATCTCGAAGCCCGGGCTCGAGGAGAGGACGAGGAACGCGAACGCGAGGATCAGCGCGGCGCTCGTGACGAGCTTCCCGGTCCGTGCGAGGCCGAGCTCGATCGCGCGCGGCGTCGATCCGGTCTCGTCGTACGCCTCGCGCATCCGCGACAGCATGAAGACCTCGTAGTCCATCGAGAGGCCGAACAGGAAGGCGAAGATCATCAACGGGATCCAGGCAGTGATCGCCTGCGTCGCGGTGATGTTCCAGAGCGACGACCCGTGGCCCATCTGGAAGATGAACACGACGATCCCGAAGGCCGCGGCGAGCGAGAGGAGGTTGAGGATCGCAGCCTTGATCGGCAGCACGATCGAGCGGAAGGCTCGCGTCAGCAGGACAAGGGTCAGGATGAGCACGAACGCCAGCACGTACGGGAAGTTGCCGTAGACGGCATGTACGAAGTCGCGATCCACCGCGGGGACGCCGCCGAGCGTCGCATCCGTTCCACGCAGGGTGTCGTTGGTCCGGTCGATCACGCCCTGGATTCCCGGCGCGGCACCGTCGATGGCCGGGAACGCCTCGACGAGCGTGTCCTGTCCGCGATGCCAGCCGGGAGGCACCGTGGCGCCGACGATGCCGGGCACGGTGCGCTCCTTTGCGGCAACCGCCTGCGCGTCGCCGCCGTGCTCGACGAGGGTCACGAACGGCTTCATCACGCCGGGTGAGACACCGGCGTCGGCGAGCAGAGACCGGCCGGCAATCGCCGTCCCGTTCCCCGGGAAGTTCTTCAACTGTGACTCGTTCGGGTTGAGCTGAAGGCCCAGTACCACGAGCACTGTCGTGATCGTCATCCCGACGGCTGCAACGGCCCACGGCCACCGCAGGACGAAGCGCGCCCAGCGCCCCCAGGCGCCGTCCTCGGGATGGCCTTGATCGATGAACCGCTTCGGCATCAGGCGGATGCTGTTGATCCGCGTGCCGAGCGTCGCGAGGAGGGCGGGCATCAGCGTGATC
>DASXOM010000013.1:0-5506 GCA_036494245.1 Gaiellaceae bacterium | reverse complement strand
TCCCCGAAGACGAAGACCTTGTCGATCATCTCCCGCTCGCCCTCCTCGATCTGTCCCTGCTGCGTGGAGCGGGAGACGAGCATGCGCAGCTCGGCCTCGGAGTGAACCTCGCGCTCGGCGCCGGGCGGCTCGAGCCCGAAGGAGTGGAGGATCGCGTCGGTCGCCTTCTGCAGTAGCCAGATCGCCGGACGGAAGACCGCTATGAAGGCGCGTACGGGGGTCGAGACCCAGAGTGCCGTCCCCTCCGCGTGGCCGAGTGCCGCACCCTTCGGCACGAGCTCCCCGAAGACGACGTGGAAGAAGCTGAGAATCGCGTAGGCGATGAGGATGGCGAGGACCGTCGACATCCACTTGTCGAACTCGTGGGAGAGCGTCGCCTCGCCGAGAGCGCCGATGCCCAGGGACGTGAGCGTGACGCCAAGCTGCATCCCGGCGATGAAGCGGCCTGGATCGCCCGTGATGCGCAAGACATCGCTCGCCCGCCGGTTCCCCTGGTGCTGGAGCTCGATGATCCGCGTCCGGCGCGCGGTCACGAGGCCGTACTCGGCCGCCACGAAGAACGCGTTGAGCAAGATCAGGATCGCGACCCCGATCAGCTCGAAGAGGAGTGTCACGCCCTCACCTGGAGGGCGTAGGTACTAGGAGGGTTCTCGTCCAACTCTCCGGCCGGAGTATAGGGACGGGATCGGGGGCGGCCGCCGCTACGAACATATGTTCGCTATTCTCTCCGGGGTGCGAGCCGAGTACCGCGAGGAACCTTGCCGCAACGCCCTCAACCGCGTTCGAGGGATGCCGTTCGCTTTCTCGCTCAATCCGTACATGGGCTGCGCCCACCAGTGCACGTTTTGTTACGTCCGCGCGTTCGAGGCGCGCGCCGACCGTCCGTGGGACGACCGCTACGGCGCGAGCATCCGCGTCAAGACGAACGTCGCGGACGTGCTCCGGCGCGAGCTCGCCCGCCGGTCCTGGCAGCGCGAGCCGGTTGCGATCGGCGCGGCGACCGATCCGTACCAGCCCGCGGAAGGCCGCTACCGCCTGACGCGTGCCTGCATCGAGGCGTTCGCCGAGGCCGAGAGCCCGTTCTCGATCATCACGCGCGGGCCGCTCGTCGTGCGTGACATCGACGTGCTCGCCGAGGCGGCCCGCCGCGCCGAGGTATCGGTGTCGTTCTCCGTCCCGACGCTCGACCTCGAGATCTGGCGCCGCACCGAGCCCGGCACGGCCCCGCCGCGCCAGCGGCTCCGCGCCCTCGCGCGGCTCGTGGAGGCGGGGATCGACGCGCGGGTCGGGATGGCGCCGATCCTGCCCGGGCTGAGCGACCGGCCCAAGCTCCTCGCCGACGTCGTTCGCGAAGCACGCGCGGCGGGAGCGACCGGGATCTGGGCGAACCTCCTCTACCTGCGGCCGGGGACGCGCGAGCACTTCCTCGCTGCGCTCGAGCGCGACTGGCCCGAGCTGCTCCCGGAGTACGAGCGTCTGTACGGCCGAGGCGCCTATCTCCCGCGCCGCGAGACCGATCCGGTGCGGGATCGAGTGCGCAAGCTTGCACGCACTCACGGCATCCGCGACCGCCGTCGTACGCGGCTCGAGCCTGCCTCCCGAGCCGAGCAGCTGCAAATGACGATTATGTGACAGCTGAGCGCCGGTCTATGATCTGCCGGCCATTGGCCGCCTCTGAGATTACGTGCCTGATCGTGGACGACCACGAGGTCGTACGCGAAGGGCTTCGCCTGTCGCTCAGCCGAGCACCGCACATCCGCGTCATCGGCGAAGCCGCCGACGGAGAGGCCGCTGTCGCGCTCGCCGAGCGTCGCCGTCCCAACGTCGTGATCATGGACGTGCGGATGCCAGGCATGGACGGGCTCGAGGCTACGCAGATGCTGATGGAGAAGGTGCCCGACAGCTCGGTCCTCATCTTCACCGCCTACAGCGAGCGCAGCCTCCTCAGCCGGGGCCTCGAGTCGGGCGCCAAGGGCTACGTCCTGAAGGAGGCGCCGCACGAGACACTGCTGCGGGCGATCGAGAAGGTCGCGAGCGGCGAGGGCTACGTCGACCCGGCACTCATGCCCGCATTCCTGACCGGCCGCGACAAGGACGACATGCTCACGGGGCGGGAGCGCGAGATCCTGCAGCTCCTCGCCGACGGTATGTCCAACGCCGACGTCGCAACGCAGCTGTTCATCAGTCAGGAGACTGTGAAGAGCCACGTGCGGCACATCCTCGCCAAGCTCGAGGCCGACACGCGCACCCAGGCGGTCGCGATCGCACTTCGCGAAGCGATCATCGACTAGTGAAGCAGTCACCGACCAGCCCCGATACCGAGACGATCGTCACAGCCGATGGCGAGCCGGCCGAGCAGGTCCTCGCGGCCGAGCAGGACGAGCGGCGGCGCATCGCCCTCTTCCTCCACGACGGGCCTGTGCAGTCGCTCGCGGGCGTCGCGCTCATGCTCGACGCCTCCCTCGACCTGATCAAGCGGGGCGAGCACGACCAGGCGCGCGAGATCCTCGACCGGGCGCTGTCGCGCACGAGGACGACGGTCGGCGAGCTTCGCGACCTCTCCTTCAACCTCGAGCCGGTGGCACTGCGCGACCACGGCTTCACTGCGGCAGTCGACGCGCTCGCCCAATCCCGTGGCCGCGAGCACCGGATCGAGATCACGCTCGACGTGGCGCCGATCGATTCGCTCGGCGAGCAGACGCAGGCAGCGCTCTACCAGATCGTGCGTGAGGCGCTCGAGGAGGCAATCCGGCGTGGACCTCCCTCCCGCTTCGAGGTCGTGGCCACTACGGACGCGCCGGGCACGCTGCGCCTCGTGATCCGCGACGACGCACCGACGGAGCGCCGGCGCCGAGCGCTCGAGGTGCTCGGCGAACGCGCACGCACGCTCGGCGCGAACCTCACGCTCGACCACGACATCGGCGGCACGACCATGAGCCTCGAACTGCGCGGCCAGCCCACCGGCGACGACTAGTCTTCCGCGCGGTGAACGGCGACGGCGCGCAGCAGTACCTCCTCTTCGTCTGGAAGCCTTCCGGCTACGAGCTGGTGGAGCAGGACGGTGAGCCGCCGTCGATCGGCGCCCAGGTCGAGGTCGAGGGCAAGCAGTTGCGCGTGACGAAGCTCGCTCCTTCGCCGCTGCCCGGCGATCGCCGCGTCTGCGCGTACCTCGCCGGCTAGCCCGCGGCGATCGACTCCGCGGCTGCGAGGCCGAGCACCAGCGCCTGCGCCAGGCCGCTCGCGTAGCCGCCCGTCGCGACGCCGCCCGCGTCGACTCCCGCTGCCCACAGGCCTTCGGTGCCGCTCACCCGGCCCTGCGTGTCCACCTGGAGGCCGCCGATCGTGTGCGTCACCGCGGCGGCAACGTGGACGGCAATGCCCTCGTCGCGGCCGACAATCGTGGCTCCGGCGGCGCGCGCGGCTTCGACTCGCTCGTTCGTCTCCTCGACCACGTACCACGCGCGCGGCCCGATGAGCTGCGCGAGATCGCTCTCGTGCCACGCGACCTCGGGCGGCGTGATCTCCTGCCAGTCCTCGGTGAAGACGCGCGCCTCCCGGCCGTAGAGCTGGGCGAGCGGGACGAAGTCCTCCTCCCGGATCCGCGCCGGAGGAGCGGGCATCACTCGGCCGTAGAACTCGCCCATGCCCGGCGTCGTGGCTCCGCCTCGAGCGAGCCCGAAGTCGAGCCCGTCGCCCTCGCTCCACGGGTTCGCCCGCAGGAGCAGCCCACGCTCGCGAGCGAGGCGTCCCGGGAAGCCACCCGTCGCGAGCAGCAGCGGCGCCTCGGTGACGCCCGGCAGCGGCGTCTCGAGCTCCACGTCTCCCGCCGCCTCGAGCAGAAGCCGGGTGAGCGCGGCGGGGTCGTAGCGGCGGCCGGTCGTGAGCGGGTTCTCGGTGTCGCGCCAAACCGGCTCCGCGCCGAGCGCCTCGAGCCAGCCGAGCGCCTCGTCGAGCCGGTCCCAGATCAGCCGCTGCAGCGACTCGTCGCCGCCGGGGCACTCTCCGCGAAAGCGCTCCCACTCCAGATGCCGCCAGACGACACAGGAGGAGAGAAGCATCGAGCCGCCGGCCCGTGTCCCCTTCTCCAGCACATGCGGCTTGTGGCCCAACTCACGGAGGCGCGCAGCGGCGACGAGACCGGCCATCCCCGCGCCCGCGACCGTTACGCGCAACTCAGGTGAGCGAGAACGTCGGCTTGTGCTCGACGTACTCGATGCGCACGCGCTCCGGGCCCCAGACGAAGACCGCGAGCGTGTTCGGGGCGTCGACGACGTTGTCGATCTCGACGCCGAGGTCGCGCGCCGCAGCCTCGTGTTCGTCGGCCGAGTCGACGAGCACGGCGAGGTGGTTGAGGAGCGGCCGTTCCGGCGCCCCCGGCTCGCCGGGCTGGAACTCGATCCACGCCCCGCCGACCTCCACCCGCGGGCAGCCGGACGCACCGGGCGGCGCGGCTCCGAAGCCGAGGGAGCCGTACTCCGCTGCCGTCGCCTGAGGATCGGCGGAGCGGAGCGCGACGTGATCGAGGTCGTAGTCGAGGTCGGTATCGGTCTCGACGAGGCCGAGCGCGACGCCTTCCTCCAGCTCGAAGTACGCCTCGCCCTCACGCCGCCGCTCGACGTCGAGGTCGTCCGGCAGCTCCGAGAGTGCGTGTTCGAGGTCGTTCACGCGAAGGGCGACGTGCTCGAGCGCACCGCGCTCCCGTGGCGCTTCGGCCGCGAAGAGCGTCAGCTTCCCGCGCCGCGCGTCGGCGCCGACGAGCGTGAACGCGTCGGTCCGGTCGATCACGTGCATTCCGAGGTGCGCTATCGCAAAGCCCGCTACAGCGTCGCGATCCGCGAGCCAGTAGGCAACATGGTCGAGAGTCTTCGGGTCCATGACAGGTGCTCTACCCCCGTGTACGCGGGTTATTCGATCGGCTCGTTCTGGACGTTGTTCTCTTCCGCGTACTTCTGCGTGAGCCCGTTCACGACCTCGGCCCCCTTGTCGTACGCGTAGTTGATCTCGACGAACGCGTTCCACTTGTCCGGCAGCGCGTCCTCGGGGAAGATCGCCTCCACCGGGCACTCCGGCTCGCAGGCGCCGCAGTCGATGCACTCCTCCGGATCGATGACGAGGATCCGGTCGAACTGGTGGATGCAATCGACCGGACAGACGTCCACGCAGGACAGGTCTTTGATGTCGATGCACGGCTCGGCGATGATGTACGTCACAGCGCCCTACTGTAGATAGCCGCCGTCTGCGGCTGCGCAGCCAACCGTCAGGGTTCCGGGGAGCCCGAGAGCTCCGCCACGACGGCGCCGAGCTGCTCCTGGAGCGCGGACTTCGCGAGCACCTGGTCGAAGCCGGCAGCGTGCGCGGCGCGCAAGCCGGAGGTGTCGGTGTGGTTCGTGAAACCCACGATCGGGATGTCCGGATAGGCGTCCGCGACCTCCTCCGGTTCGATGCGCGATACGTCCGCGAGAACGAGCTCGGGATCCTCCGTATGGTCGACTGTGATGAGACGGTG
>DASXOM010000012.1:0-18515 GCA_036494245.1 Gaiellaceae bacterium | reverse complement strand
CCGGTGTCGAACCGGGGGCGATCTGCATGGGGGCGGGAGGATTCGAACCTCCGTAGGCTGAGCCGACGGGTTTACAGCCCGTTCCCTTTGGCCGCTCGGGCACACCCCCGCGGGAGGCGGCATTGTAGCTTTGGGTCGTGGCGAGCTACGACGTGGCGATTGTCGGGGCCGGGCCCGCGGGCTCGACCGCGGCCTACCGGCTCGCGACCGCCGGCGCTCGGGTCCTGCTTCTCGACAAGGCGACGTTCCCCCGCGACAAGCCCTGCGGCGGCGGCGTCACGGGCCGCGCGGCGCGGCTGCTGCCGTTCTCGATCGAGCCGGTCGTGGAGGCAGTCGTCGACCGGCTGGACTGCGGCCTCCGCTACCGCCACCGCTTCTCACGCAGCGCTCGCGGGCCGCTCGCATACATGACTCAGCGGCGGCTGCTCGACCACTTCCTCTTGCGCAAGGCCGCCGGGGCCGGCGCCGAGGTGAGGGAGGGGGAGACGGTCGACCCGACTGCCCTCGACGCGCGGATCGTGATCGGCGCCGACGGGTGCAACGGCTCATCGGCGAAGCAGCTCGAGCTCGCCGAGAACGTCGTCCACGGTGTCGCGCTGGAGGCGAACTACCCGCACGAGCCGCGCTTCGCGGGCGCGATGGTGGTCGAGATCGCGGTCATCCACGGCGGCTACGGCTGGATCTTCCCCAAGGGCGACCACATCAACGTCGGCGTGGGCGGGAACGCGGAGGAGGGGCCGCGGCTGCGTACCGAGCTGCGCCGGATGTGCGACGCGTACGGCATCGACCCCGACGCGGCGAGCGAAACACGCGGCTACCGGTTGCCGCTGCGCCAGCCGGGCAGCCGGCTCGCGCGCGGCCGGACTGCGGTCATCGGGGACGCGGCCGGCCTCGTCGACCCCTTTTCCGGCGACGGGATGTACGAGGCGTTTCTGTCCGCGCAGCTCGTCTCCGCTGCGGCGCTCGAGGTGCTCGCCGGCCGCGCCGAGGGCCTCGAGCCGTACGAGGCCGCGGTCGAGCGGCGGATCGCGCCGCTGCTACGCGCGGGCTGGGGCGCGAAGCGCGCGTTCGAGCGCTTCCCGCGTAGGACCTACGCGCTCGCACGGCTGCCGGTCACCTTCCGCGCGCTCGAGAAGCTTCTCGTCGGCGACCTGCCGGATCCCTCCGTGGCGCGCGGGATCGAGGGCACGGCGATTCGCGCGCTGCACCGGGTTTCCCGGCGGGCCAGGAGTAGCGGCTAGCCGGAGTTGCCGATGAGCTGCATCATCTTGAACATCGGCAGGTACATGGCGATGATGATGACGCCGACCATCATCCCGACGCCGATCATCATGAGCGGCTCGATGATCGAGGTCAGGTTCTGGATCGCTGCGTCGACCTCGTCCTCGTAGAAGTCGGCGATCTTGCTGAGCATCTTCTCGAGTTCGCCCGTCTCCTCGCCGATCTTGACCATCTGGCTGACCATGGGCGGGAAGAGCGGGTCGTCCGTCAGCGGCTGCGCGATCGGGATGCCCTCCTGCACCTTGATCCGTGCGTCGATCAACGCCTGCTCGACGAGCCAGTTGCCCGCCGTCGACCCCGAGATCTCGAGCGCCTTGATGATGTCGACGCCGGCGGCGACGAGGGTCGCGAGCGTGCGCAGCAGCCGTGCCATGGTGACCTTGAGCACGACCTCGCCGATCTTCAGCGGAATCCGGAGCTTGATCCGATCCCACTTCTGGCGGCCCGACTCGGTCTTCTTGTAGCGGAGGGTTCCCCAGATGATCGCGCCGACCAGCGGGAAGATGATGAACCAGTCGTGGCGAACGAGGTTGGAGGCGTGCACGACGACGCGCGTCAGGAGCGGCAGCTGGCCGCCTAGCTCGGTGAAGATCTTCGCGAAGATCGGGACGATGAACATGAGCATCGCGATGAGCACGAGCGTCGCGAAGGTGAAGACGACGGTCGGATAGACCATCGCGCCCTTGACGCGCCGCTTGAGCTTCGTCTCCTTCTCGATCTGGTCGGCGACACGGTCGAGGACGTTGTCGAGCATTCCCGACGCCTCTCCGGCCTGCACCATCGAGACGTAGAGCTCGCTGAAGACCTTCGGATGGCGCGCCATCGCCTGCGAGAGGAGGAGGCCTCCTTCGACGTCGGCGCGAAGCTCGCCGATGATCTCGGCGAGGTAAACGTCGTCGGTCTGCTCCTCGAGGATGACCAACGCCGCGACGACGTTGAGGCCCGCTTCGATCATCGTCGCGAACTGGCGCGAGAAGACCTGCATCGAGCGGGGCTTGATCTTCTTGAAGGCCGTCCGGAGGCCTTCCTCGCCGCTGGCTGGCAGCTCGCGGAGCTCGTGTGCCAGCAGGCCGCGAATGCGGAGCTGCTCGCGCGCAGCCTCCAGGTCCGGGGCGTGGATCTCGCCGATGGTCTCGAGACCCTCGATGCTGATTGCGGTGTAAGCGAATCCGGCCATGGTTAGCTGAAGCAGGGCGTGATGCCCGAGTCGCTTTGCAGGCCCGACTGTGTGCACCGCGAGAGCGTCGTCGTGCTCGTGACGAGCACCCTTCCGCCGGCTCCCGCCGCGCCGTCGCTGACGGTCACGACCGCCTTTGCGAGGTTCGCGCTGCCGCCGGTGATCTGAACTCCGGTTCCGGAGCTCACGACGACCTGGACGTTGTACGTCCGACCGTCGGGGCCGGTGGTGTTGGTCGGGCCGGAGCTCACGATATTGGTGTACTTCTGGTTGTGGAGCCCCTCGATCGTCTTGTCGGCGATTGCCGCAGCCGTCGAGATGTGGCTGGCGGTGCGAATGGTGCTCGCTGCCGACGTGAAGGCGCCGATCGTCGCGAAGATGCCGACGTTCAGGACGAGGATCGCGATCAGGAGCTCGATGAGCCCTTGGCCGTCGTCGGCGCGGAGCTTCGCCAAGAGCCCGCGAGAGCGGCCGTTCGGATGGCCGATGACGGCAGCCGCGGTCACGAGACCAGCGTGACCTTGTAGCGGACGCCGTCCGCCGTGTCGACGAGGGTCAGGGACCGGCCGGCGCCGAGGGTAACGGTTTGCGCGCCGGTCGCGTAGGAGCCGTTGGCGATACCGATCCTCACGCCGCCGTGGGTGACCGCGACGAGCTTGAAGAGCGGATTCGAGGTGGGGAAGCTCGCGCCGACGCGGACGGTCTGGACCTTGCCATTCACCTGGAGAGTGACGGCTCCGGCCTGGGCGAGCGTGCGGCTTGCGGTTTGCTGCGCCGGGGCGGTGAAGCTGCTGCTCCCGCCGCCGCCGCTACCACCGGCGCTTGCTCCCGACGAAGAGCCCGACGACGGCGAGCTCGTGATGTCGGCGGCCGAGACCTGCTGCACGAACGGGTCCTTGCTGGCGAACTCGCTGAACGCGAGCAGCTGTGACTTGAGACGCGTGGGCGCGACGTCCGAGTTCGGCAACTTCGTGCTCGTCGCGGGCAGGGTGGCTGCCGTGGCAGTACCCGTCGCGGTGGTCGCCGACGAGGCGGGGGCGGCGCTCGTTCCGGCAGCGGTGGTCGTCGTGGCAGGAGCAGCCGAGTTGCTGCTGCCGCCGCTCTTCTTCATCACGTGCGGGATCTCGAACGCGAGCACGGCCACGAGGAGGACGGCGCCGCCGATGGCGAGCTTCTTCGCGCGCTTGTCCTTGGCCTCCCTGACGATCTTCATTCTCTTGCTCCTGCGGCTCATGAGGTTCCTCCGCTCGTGCTCGGGGCGGCTGAAGTCGGATTCGTGGTCGTGGTGGTGGTCGTCGTGGTGGTATCCGTGCTGCCCGGCGTGGTCGAGGTGGACAGGGGCTGCTGCGGGACGAAGGCGTTGATCGTGAGGTTCGCAGTGATCTCTCCCGACGTCGCCGTCTGCCCCGAGCCCCCTGCGGCGGCCGCGCCTGCCGCCCCGGACGTGGCTGAACACTGACCGGTGTTGGAGCAGAAGCTGAGATCGCTGACATCGAAGAGCCGGCCGACCGCGAACAGGTTCCCGTTCTCGACGCGCACGAGATTCCGCAGCCGCTGGAGGAACGTCAGGAGGTTGTAGAAGCTGCCGCTGAACTGCACCGTGATGGGCTCGGCGGCGAAGGGGTCCGTCGTATCGGGGGTCGCACTGGATGCTCCGGGCGCGATCTGGTCGAAGCTGATCCCCGAGTCGACGGCGAGCTGGTTGAGCTGGAGGATCACGTCGGGCGTCTGGAGCTGGCTCGGCATCGCTTTCGCCAGGCTGAAGACGGGCGCGGAGCGCACCGCCGGCAGCGCCTTCACGAAAGATCTCGAGCTGTTCTGGTCGATCTGCGCCTGCACGGCAGTCGTCTGCTTCTTCAGCGTGGCGGCGCTGGAGCGCTTCGGCGAGATCAGGGCAAACCAGTAGACGAGTAGGACGAGGAGGAGCGCGGCCGCGACGAGTGCGACCTGAGCCCTCTTCGACAAGCTCGCGAAACGGGCGGTCACGATGCTCCCCTTCCCTTGCGAATGTCCGAGACGATGGTGAAGTTGACGACCTTCTGGCTGCCGATGACCTTTTTCACGCTGCTCTGGAGCTGCACGTTCTTGAGATCCGGCAGAACCTGGAGCCTCTCGAGCAGGCGCGCGACCCCGGCCTGCGAGTAGGTGTAACCCTCGAGCGTCAGGGCCGTAGGCATCGCCGGGAGCGCACTGTTCGTCGGCACCGCGGCCGTCGGAACCGCTCCCGGGACTGCAGTGGTCGACACGAGCGGCACCGACCCACTCACACTCGTGACCCAGACGTCATCGGGCAAGACGAGCGCCATGCGGCGCAGGATCCGATCCCACGCGACGCGCTTGCTGATCGCCGCGGCGAGGGCGAGTGAGCGCTCCTCGCGCTGGCTGAGCACGGCCGAGCGGAAAGCATTCGTCTTCTCAGACACGTGGTGCGCCGGGGTCGTCGCGAGCACGGCCCGGGCGGTCGCAAGGGCCTGACGCTGCCGGTCGACGCTGCGGTTCGCGAGGAGGAAGCCCCCGACGAGCACGAGCAGGAGGACTGCTCCACCGATCCCGGCGACGAGGGAGGGCGTGTTCCGCCGCTCGCTCTTCAGCTCGACCTGCTGGCGGGGGAGTAGGTTGACGGCGCGCATCAGTCCTCGATTCCCAGTCCGATTGCGACGGCGAGCGAGCCGTCCTGGCCACCGGTGCTGATGCCGTGTCCGGAGCCGACGCGCGCGAACGGGTCGGCGACACGGACGCTGATGCCGATCAGCTCCTCGAGCTGCTCGGCGAGCCCCTGGAGGTGGGCGCCGCCGCCGGTGATCGTGATCTCGGCGAAGCCCAGGGAGTCGGGCTGATCCTGATAGAAGTGGAGGGAAGAGGCGAGCTCGCGGGCGAGGCCGCTCACCTCGCGGCGCGTTGCCTCGACGGCGCGCGCCGTGCGCTCGTCGCTCGAGTCCTCAGAAGCCTTGCTCGAGATGTCGAGCGACCGCTTGATCTTGTCCGCCTCCTCGGGGCTGACCTCGAGGGCGCGCTCGATCGCCGACGTGACACCGGCGCCGCCCCAGTCGAGGACCCTCGTGAACTCGCACACGCGTCCGTCGGAGACGGCCACCGTGGTGCGGTCGTGTCCGATCGACACGGCCACGCGTGCGGCCTCGGCGCGCTCGCCGGCGGGAAGCGGATCGCCGCCGACGGCACGCAGCAGAGCAAAGGCCTCGATGTCGATGCCAACGAGGTCGATCTTCGCCTGAGCGCACGTGGCCGCGAATCGGTCGACCAGATCGCGATAGGCAACTGCGAGCAGGACCCGGTCAGCCGTCCTCGCGTCCTCGAACACGTGGTAGTCGAGCATCGCCTCCTCGATCGGGATCGGGAGGGTCTCGTAGGCGCGGAAGCGGATTGCGTTGGCCAGCTGGCGCGGGTCGTCGACCGCAGGGCGCTCGAAGACGCGGACGCCGGTGCGGCTGCTACCGACACCGAGGCGCACGTTCTTGCGCGGAAGGTCGGCGGCCGAGAAGAAGGCGGCGATCTCGTTGGCAAGCGCCTCGGAGTCCCGTACCTCGCCCCCCGCGACGACGTCGGGCGGAAGCGTGTGCCTAGCAGCCTTGACGAGCTTCGGGCTGCCGTTGTTCACGACGACGGCAGCGGCGAGCTCGGATGCGCCGACGCTGAGGCCGACGACCTGCTTGAGCCGGCCTCCCTGCGCGGAGGCAGTTTTCTTCTGCTTCGGGGCGCGCTTCGGCGCGGAGACGCTGGTCTTCGGCGCCTCGTTGTTCGGCGTTTCCTCCTCGGTCGGCGCGGCGGTCTCGGCCGTGGCCGACTGCGTGCGCTTGAAGGAGAGGTCTTTCTTCAAGAAGTCGGTGATCCCGCTCACTGGTTAGCTCCTGCGACTCGGAGACCGCGAAGGGCCTCGGGAAGGTGCTCGTCGGTACGCGGTGTGAGGCCGCTCCGTGCGAGTAGGGCGTCGAACTCTTCGCGCCGGCTGGTCACGTCGTACGCGGTCTCGCGGCTGATCTGGCGACTCAGCACCAGCTCGGCGAGGGACTGCTCCATCGTCTGCATCCCGCGCGACGTGTTCGTCTGCATGACGGAGTAGATCTGCTCGGTCTTGCCCTGGCGGACGAGGTTCCGGACCGCGTCGTCGGGCAGCAGCACCTCGAGAGCAGGCACGCGCTTGCGGCCGTCGGCGGTCGGGAGCAGCGTCTGCGTCACGATCCCCTGGAGCGAGGCGGCGAGCTGCATCCGCACCTGTCCCTGCTGGGCCGACGGGAAGACGTCGATGATGCGGTCGACCGTGCTGGGCGCGCTCTGCGTGTGCAGGGTCGCGAGCACGAGGTGACCCGTCTCGGCCGCGGTCAACGCGGTCGAGATCGTCTCGAGGTCGCGCATCTCGCCGACGAGGATCACGTCGGGGTCCTGGCGCAGTGCGCCGCGCAGCGCCTCGGCGAATCCCTTCGCGTCGGCGCCGACCTCGCGCTGGTTCACGACCGAGGTCTTGTGCTGGTGAAGGAACTCGATCGGGTCCTCGATCGTGACGATGTGCTCGGGCCGGCTCTCGTTGATCGAGTCGATCATCGTCGCGAGCGTCGTCGACTTACCGGAGCCCGTCGGGCCCGTCACGAGGACGAGGCCGCGAGGCTCACGCGCGAGCTGGAGGAGCACCTCCGGAAGCCCGAGCTCGGCGGCAGACTTGATCATCTGCGGCACGAGGCGGAAGGCAGCGGCGAGGCTGTCGCGCTGGAAGTAGACGTTGACGCGGAAGCGGGCGACGCCGGGGACGGAATAGGAGAAGTCGATCTGCCGGTCGATCTCGAGCCGCTTCTGCTGCTCGGTCGAGAGGACGCGATAGAGAAGGTCGCGCGTCTCCTCCGGCTCGAACGGCTCGAACTCCGGGATCGGAGCGAGCCGGCCGCGCACGCGCAGCAGCGGCGCCGACCCCGCGGTGACGTGGAGATCGGAGGCGTTCTCGGCGGCGGCGCGCTCGAGAAGCGTGTCGATTGAGAAGGGCTGCGGCGTCATGCGAACCGAGCTATCGGCGGGGGATATCGCTCGCTTTAGGAAGCTCGCCGGGAATCACTCGGTCGAGGGAGACCCGGAGCCGAACGGCGCAGGCATCCCCCACGGCGGGTGAGGCCGCCGGCGGGACGAATCACTCGGTCGGGGGGATAAGGCGCCGGGCTCGCTGCCGATAGAGGCCGGGTCTGGGTACCCGTCCATCAAAGGAGAACTGCATGCATTCCCTCAGGCAGCGCATCAACACCCGGGACGAGAGCGGCTTCACGCTCATCGAGCTCCTCGTCGTCCTGATCATCATCGGCATCCTGCTTGCGATTGCCGTTCCGTCGTATCTCGGCTTCAGGGACAAGGCGCAGGCGACGTCCGCCGCCGCCGATGTCCGCGAGGCGGTCCCGTCCGCGGAGGCGTTCTTCTCGGACAACAACACGTACACGGGCATGACCCCCGGCGTGTTGACCACCAAGTACGACTCCGGTCTCAGCTCAGCCGTCGGGACCGCCGAGCCGGTCACCGTCGCCGGCGTCGCCGGCGCGGGCTACTGCATCCAGGCGACTGTGGGCAGCCACAGCGCCGCGATTCATGGCCCTGGCGGCACCACGCTGTCGGACCGGGACCCGGGCTACGCAGCCTGTCCGTAACGTCCGACCGAACGTGTTGCACAGAGGGCGCGGGAGACCGCGCCCTCTCTTTTTGGTCCCGTCCCGGCACGTATCCCCCGTTCCAGGGAGGCCCCCGTGGCCGGGGCTGCCGATAGGAGGGCCATGAACGCGACGTTGAGCACGCGCCAGCTTCGGCTCGTCATCATCCTCGGAATGGTCGTCGTCGCCGCTGCCGGCTACATGGTCGTTGGGAAGCACAAGACGGCCACCCAGCCGAGCACGGCGCACTCGACGACGCCCGTCAGCACCCCGATGCACACGACTCCCGCGCCGAGCAAGGCGCACGCCCAAGCCGTGGCACCGCAGGTCAAGCTCGACACGCACGGGCTGCCGGTCAAGGTCGCCCTGGCGCTCCAGAAGCATTCCGTCGTCGTTGTCTCGCTCTCCCAGCCCGGCGCTGACGTCGACCAGCTCGCCGCAGCCGAGGCGAAGGCCGGAGCGGCCGCGGGGCACGCCGGCTACGTCAACCTCGACGTCGCCCATCAGCGGCCCGGCACGGCCGTCCTCCGCAAGTTCGGCGTCCTCACGACGCCGGATGTCCTCGTGGTGAAGCGGGTGGGCGTCTACTCCGTCTTCCCGGGCTTCGTCGACCACAGCGTGGTCGAGCAGGCCATCGCCGACGCGCGCTGATGAGACGGGGCGGCCGCCCTCAGGCAGCCGAGCCCGAGCCGCGGGAGCTCTTCGTCCGTAGCGCGAGCCGGCACGGGCGCCCCGTCGTGACGATGCGGGCGCGGGACCTGGGAGACGCGTGCGTCGTCGACATCGAGGTCGACGGCCGCGAGGACGGGGCTGAGCCGCGGTCGTACAGCTTCGCCGACGCCCAGCAGGCGAGCACCTTCGTGACCGAGGCGGTCGAGGCGCTCGTCTATCTCGGCTGCGAGATTCACGCCTAAAGACCCGAGCAGGAGATGGACCCGGTGCAGAGGAACGAAGCGGAGGTCCTGGGGCACGAGTCGGACGCGGAGCCCGGCGCCGACATCATCGCCCTGCCACAGCTCGAGCGGCTCCCTGCCGATCCCGACCTCCTCGATCCAGGTACAGGGTCTGGCAGCTTCACGTCGGACAACCGCTCGGCGCGGCTCGAGGCGCTCGAGCTCGTCCGGGCAGCCGTCGAGCTGGCCGACCGCATCGAGAAGGACGCGCAGGAGACGGCGAAGGACCGGCTCGCGCGGACCGAGGAGGAAGTCCGGCTGCGCCGCCTCGCCCTCGACGAGCGCGAGACCCAGCTCGACCACTTCAGGCGCGACCTCGAAGCCGCTCGCCAGGAGATGACGCGGATCGAGCAGGAGTTCACCCAGAAGCGCGACGAAGCCGCCGAGGCCGCGCGCGAGGCGCAGGAGCGCCTGGCCGGCGTGGAGGAGGAGGCGGCGGCGACTCTCGCAGTCGCGAACGAGCGCTCCGAGGCGCTGCAGGCCGAGGCACGGACCGAGGCCGACGGGATCCTCGCCGCGGCCCGGGCCGAGGCGGATGCGGCGACAGAGGGCATTCGCTCGGAGGCGCAGAGGGCTCTGGACGCCGCTCGTGCGGAAGCACAGACGGTCGTAGAAACGGCGCGCACCGAGGCGGAGGCCGTGCTCTCCCGGGCGAGCGCGGAGGCTGCGCACGCGGCCGAGAGCGCCCGCGTCGCCTCCGACGAGCTGCAGGCCCAGGCGATCGCCGAGGCAAACGCCGCGCCCGAGGTCCAGCACGAGCCGGAGCCCGAGCCGCAGCCCGAGGCGGCTGCCGCCGAGCCCGAGCCCGCCGAAGAGCCGGACACCGGTTCAGGTTTCACGCCGCCGCCGAGCTCGCTCGAGGATCTCGCGGCAGCGAGCCGGCCGAAGCGCTTCAGCATACGGAACAACCAGTAGACCGGCGATCAGGCCAAAGCCAGGCTGAGCACGGGCTCGAGCCCGAGGAAGGCCCCGATGCGCTCCGCTTCCTGCTGGAGCTCGACGCGAGCCGCCTTGCCCAGGCGATGCACGAGCCGGACGTCCAGCTCGATGCGTCGGCCGCGCTTCCGGCGCTCCCACAGCCCGGCGGCGACGCCGTCGACCAGGACGAAACGAACTCCGGCCGGCCCTTCGTAGCGACCGCGGCCGTGTTTTGCCACCAGGTCTCGCACCGGCTCCTGCACTAGCTGGTCGCGCTCGCGAAACCCCATCACGTAGACGTCGTACTCCGGCAGCAGCCGCACCTGTCCGCCCGGCACAGGAAACGAGCCGTCGCCTGCGAGGACGAAGCAGCCGTGACCGGCGACGCTGATCTCCTCGAGATCGACTGCGAGGCTCTCGAACAGCAGCCGCGCGTCCGCCGTCTTGAAGGCGGCCGAGGAGAACCACTCGCAGAAGTCGGCGGGGCGAGCGGGGCCGTACGTGCGGAGGAACCGGCGACAGACTTCGCGTAGCGCCTCATCCTGGTCGGGGACGTCCTGCCAGCCCTCGAGCCACTGATCCGGCCGCGCCAGCGTGATGCGCGATCCCTCCGGCGGTCCCTGGCACAGCTCGCCGATGAAGAAGGCGAACCCCGAACGCAGCCGCTCGCGCACAGCGCCTCCTACTCGCTCGACGACCTCGTCGGCGAGCTCGTCGCGCCGAAGGCAGCGACCGTCCAACACCTCCCAGACCGCCGCTCGAACCGCTTCGACCTCGTCGCGGCCGACCGCGGCGTGAAGAACGCCTGCGGGATCGCGCCAGGCGGGCATTCCCGTGTCGGCAGAGCCGAGAACTGCCCGCCTCGCGGCGTACCAGAGGGGCAACTCGTCGGCCGGATGGAGGTGAAGAGTCCCGCGGATCGTCCAGGCCTTGACCAGTGCTCGTCGCTCCCACAATGCTGCGCGGACATCGGCCCGCACGATTCCTTCGACCCGGGCGGCGATCTGCAGCTCGGCCGACGCCTGCACCTGCGCGTGCACGCCGCAGAGAGAGCGAACGACCTCGACGAGTCGATCGCCGCTCGCTCGCGGGTTCAGTGAGGAACGGGTCGTGCGGCGCGCCCGCACATCGCCCCAGCCAACCTCTTTTGGCACAGGCGGAATGATCGCAGCGGACTGCTGGGGAGCGCCTAGATCGTCGTGACGCGAGCGAGCTCTTCGAGCGAGGTAACGCCCGCGAGGACCTTCTCGACCCCGTCGGCCCAGAGGGTGCTCATGCCGCCGTCCATTGCCGTGCGCTCGAGCTCGTCGTGGCTCGCCCCGCGCGCCGCGAGCGCCGAAAGCTCCTCGTCCATCGTCAGCAGCTGGAAGATGCCCAGCCGGCCGCTGTAGCCGGTCTGGCGGCAGCGGACGCAGCCGTTGCGGCGGAAGAGCTCGGTCTTGCCGTGCAGGAGCTCCTCGGGGATGTGCGCCGCGACGAGCTCCTCCTCGCTCGCCACGTAGAGCTCCTTGCAGTGCTCGCAGAGCCGGCGCGCGAGGCGCTGCGCGAGCACACCGGTGACGGCCGCCCCCGTCAGGAACGGTTCGACGCCCATCTCGTTCAGGCGTGTCAGGGCGCTCGGCGCGTCGTTCGTGTGCAGGGTGGAGAGGACGAAGTGGCCCGTCAGGGCGGCCTCGATCGAGATCTTGGCGGTCTCGACGTCGCGGATCTCGCCGACCATCACGACGTCGGGGTCAGAACGGAGGATGGACCGCAGCACCGTGGCGAACGTGAGCCCGGCGCGGGGGTTGATCTGCACCTGGTTCAGGCCTGCCAGCCGGTACTCGACCGGGTCCTCGACCGTGATCACGTTGATCTCCGGGCGGTTGATCTCGGTCATGGCGGCGAACAAGCTGGTCGACTTGCCCGAGCCCGTCGGCCCGGTCACGAGCAGCGCGCCGGTCGGGCGCTCGATCAGGGTTCTCAGGCGCTCCTGCATCGCGGTGCCGAGTCCGACCTGCTCGAGCGTCGGAGGCTTCTTCGACTTGTCGAGAAGGCGCATCACAGCCGACTCGCCCTCGACCGTCGGCAGGGTCGCGACGCGGACGTCGAGCATCCGGCCAGCCGCGGACGCTGAGAGCGAGATGCGGCCGTCCTGCGGCTTCCGGCGCTCGGCGATGTCGAGCTTCGCGAGCACCTTCAGGCGCGTCGTGACGCCGATCGCAGTCCGCTTCGGGATCCGCTGGGTCTCGTGGAGCACGCCGTCGATGCGGACGCGGACGACGAGCGCGTCGCTCTGCGGCTCGAAGTGGATGTCGCTCGCACCGTCCTCGGCCGCTTCGAAGATGATCGAGTTGACGAGGCGGACGAGCGGTGCGTCGGAGATGCCGTCGTCGACCTCGAGATCGTCCAGCTCGTCCTCGTCGATCACCTCGAGCTCGACGACCTCGCTCAGGCCCGATCGGGTGCCAAACGCTTCCGCGGTCCGCGCGAGGCGGCCGAGCTCGGCCGCGATCTCCTCGCTCGCGGCCACGCGCAGGGCGATTGGATGACGGCTCGCGAGGCGCAGCGCATCGATGCCGTGGATGTTCTGGGGGTCGGCGATCGCGACGCAGAGGGTGTCGCCCTCGAAGGCGTACGGAAGCGCGTGCACCAGCTCGAGGACGTGCAGCGGGACCGCTTCGGTTGCGGTCGCGTCGATACCGCCGGCGCCGAGCTCGACCACGGGAAGGCCGTGCTGCGCGGCGACGATGCGGGCGATTGCCTCGCTCGAGGCCAGTCCCTCGTCGATCAGCACCTGCACGACCGGCTGGTGCTTCGCCTTCTCGCGCAGGGCGTCGAACTTCGCCTCGGGGATCAGGCCCGTCGTCTCGAGCAGGTCGATGACCAGCTCGCCCATGAGCTGCGAGATGGGGGCGGGTGTGGCGGGCCCCTTCGAGGCGCCGCCGGGGTTCACCTCAGGTTGAGCAGACACCGCAGTCGCCTCACTTCATGACTCCGAGATAGGCGTGGAGGATGGGCTCGCCGGCGAAGAGTGCCACCACCGCGCCGGCTGCGAGAAAGGGCGCGAAGGGGATTCCGAGCTTGCGGGCCCCGGTGCCGTGCCGGGCGAGCAGGACGACGCTCGGGATGAGAGCCAGGAGAAGCCCGAGCATGATCCCTACGGGCGTCGTCAGGCCGAGCAGCGCGCCGATCAGGAGCGCTAGCTTCACGTCGCCCATCCCCATGCCGCCCGGGTAGGCGAGCAACGCGAGGAAGAGGAACGCCGCGGCCCCGGCGGCCCCGATCGCCCACTGGGGCGAAGGATGCGAGACCGTCTGCAACGCGAGCACGGCCACTGCAGCCGGCAGCACGACGCGGTTGGGGACGATGCGGCGCTCGAGGTCGGTCGCCGTCACGACGACGAGCGCGGCGCAACCGATCCCGGCAGCCGCCGCCTTGGCCGTGAGCCCGAACGCGAGTACGCACCCGACGAGCAGGAGCGCCGTCGCGAGCTCGATCGCAAGGTCGCGCGGGGGAATCCGGATGCCGCAGCGGCGGCAGCGGCCACGGAGGAGCGCGTAGGAGAGGACCGGAAGGTTGTCGTACCAGCGGATCGGCGCCTCGCAGCTCATGCACGCGGAGCCAGGGTGCACGACCGACCGGCGCAGCGGCACGCGCGCCGCGACGACGCCGAGGAAGCTCCCGATTGCGAGTCCGGGCACGAACACGAGCGGGGCGACGAAGGCCATCACTCTGTTATCGACACCGGTGCGAAGGCGCTTGAGCGCCCGGGGCTACGTGCTTCAGCTGCCGTAGTTGAAGTTGTACGGCGGGCTGACGTAGAAGCCGCCCGGCTGCTGCTGGATCGAGAAGGGCAGGATGGTGATCGGCGGGAAGGTGCCCCCGAACTGCTGCCCCAGGACGACCGTCTTCGTCCCGGAGACCAGCGGCCCTTCCGTCACGGCGCTCTGTCCCGTGGCCACCGTGTTGGTGGCGTACAGGCCGCCCTCGAAGGCCGTCTGCGACGGTCCGGCTGTGACGCCGGTCGGGCCGTTCGACGCGAAGATGAGAATCTTCTTGTTCGGGTCCCAGTTGCTCCAGTCGCAGTCGTTGCCCTGCGTGTTGAGCTTCGCGCAGAGCTTCTCGCTGTTGATGGAGATGTCGCCGTCGGCGTAGATGACCGACTGGCAGTCGCCGTTGTTCGTGCAGGCGCCGCCGCTGCCCGTGCCGGTGTAGGTGATCGGCTGGTTGCCCGACGTGGTCATGGTGATGCTGCCGTCGAAGAAGATGGTGCCCGACACGGTGAGCACTCGGTTCGTCGCGTCCCACTTGAGCAGACCCTGCCCGGTCTGGCACGTGTAGCTCGCGGCGGGGGTGAGGTTGAACACCGTGCTCTGGTAGGTGTCGTTCATTCCGTTCGGGGGCTGCGCCCCGGCCACACCGTTCGCGTCGGCGTCGAAGTTCGGAGTAGTTCCGGAGCTTCCGGCCGCGCACGGGTGGTACGGCCCGGGCGAGGCGAACGTGTACCAGCCGCCGGGCGGCTGGTTGGTGCACGCTCCCGAGGCCACCTCGGACGCAGCTCCGCTCCAGCAGATCTTCGGGGCCTGGATGTTCGCGAAATCGGACGCGGGCCCGGTCAGGTTCGTCGGCGCGCCCGTGACCCAGATGTTCGTGTTGGGATTGTTGCCCGAGATCGGCTCGCTCTTGCATGGATTGACCTGCCCGCCTGAGCTCACCTGGCAGTAGCCGCCGACATGGGCAGAGTTGATCGTCGCGTTGTTCGAGCCGATCGAGCCCTGCTTGTTCTGGAAGAAGAGGAAGCCGCCGACGTAAGTCGGCTTGGTGACGACGGCGTTCTGGCCCATGCAGAGGTTGCCGCCGACGTAGAGCGGGACCGAGATGTTGATGCCCTGGCCGATCGACGTGTCGCAGCCCGCCGAGGGGCCGAACGGCGAGTAGACGGTGTTCCAGACGCCGACCTGGAAGTTGTTCGATGCCGGCGGGTTGACGTTCATCATCGCGCTCATCTGCTTCACGATGGGCGCCCCGCTCGGTCCGGTGGGATTCGGGACGGTCGCCTTGCCGTGCACCGTCCAGACGACGCTGCCGTTGGCGGTCGGGTTCTGGAGCGTCCCCCACCAGGTGACCGTCGTTCCCGTCTGGTAGGCCGTTGCGCCGGTCTTCGTGGCACCCGCGGCGATCGCAGCCGCCTCGGTGCTCGGCAGGAGCGTGCTGCTCTCCAGGGAGGCGGAGTTGTTGGGATTGGCGAGGATCGAGATCGCGTTGTTGACGCCTGCTTCTGCGAGCGAATTCGCGACCTGTCCCGACTTCGAGTAGTTGGAGGTCCGCTGGTTGCTGGCGGTGAAGATCAGGACGGTGCTGAGCGAGATCGCCAGGAAGGTCAGGACGAACAGCGCCATGACGAGCGACTGGCCACGCTCGTCGGCGAGCAGGCGGCTGGGGCGGAGGCGGTTGCTCATCAAGACACCGAGCCGTTGAGGAGCGTGATGCTGTCGGTAAGGGTGTACGTGCCCTTGGTGCTCGAGAGGTTCGCGTCGACCGGGAAGCTCACCTGGAGCTGGGACCGCTGCCCGCTTGCATTGACCGCCGTGAAGACGGCGTTCGTCGTGAGCGAGCCGGCCCTCTGGATCCCGGTGCTCGAGGAGCAGCTCGCGCCCGACTGGCGGTAGAGGCCGAAGGGGGCCGCCCCGCTCGCCGACGCGGCGCACCAGGTGACCTGGCTCGAGCTGGCGCATCCGTTGGTGCCATCGGTGGTTGACGCAGGGATTGCGAGGGTGACGCTCGCCCCGCCCGTGGCCACCGATGCCGAGCAGGCGGAACTGACCTCATTCCGCAAGCTGGTGAGCGCGAGGCGCGCATTCTGCTGGGCCTGGAAGCGCTCGTTCATGTCGCTCGTCGCGTGGATTCCGCCGACGTAGACGGCAAGGATGCCGCTCACGACGAACGCCAGGATCGTCATTGCGGTGAGCAGCTCCGGAATCGTCATGCCGTCCTCCCGCGTGAGCCGCGCCCGGATCCGCGCAGCCATCGTCAGCCTGACTTGGCGTGCCTCGCCGGCCGGATCAAGCTGGCGCCGTACGGCGACCGGTTCAAGGGCTGGCCGAGCTGCGCGCCGTGCCCGCGCATGAGCGAGAGCGTGATGGTGGGCGCGCCGGTGTCGATCACCTTCGTGCCCGGCTTCGGCGACTGGGAGACGACGACGTTGGCCGGATAGCCACCGACGGATCCCCTGACCTTCCAGCCGAACCCGCCGTCCTCGAGGATGCCCGAGGCGAACACGAAGAGCTGGTGGGTCACGTCCGGGGTGATCATCACCTGCCGTTGGCCGTGTGCCTGCGCGGCCGGCTTCTGGATCGCAGGCTTGTCGGCGGCGAGGCTGATCGTCGCGCTGACGAGAAGGACAGCAGCGGCGAGGGCCGTGACACGGGGAAGCGTCAAGATGCGGCGGGTCACGAATGAGGGATCGGAAGCTCGGAAGGCGCCCATGACCCTCTAATGGGTGAAGTAGACGGTTTCCGGCGTGAACGCGACGGTGTTCGTGCTCTCGGAGGTGGTGAATGCCGTCGTCGCGCCCCCGAATGAGCTGCCGACGATCCGCTTCGCGCCGTCGTAGTTGGCCGTGTACCAGGCTCCGCCGAGGTTGTCGACCCGGACGAACGCGCCGGTATGCGGAGCGTCGATGAACTGACCGTTGCCGACGTAGATCCCGACGTGGTCGAGCTTGTTGAAGAAGACGAGGTCGCCGGGCTGGAGCTGGTTGCGCGGCACGGAGACGGCGCCGGGGTAGTTCCACTGTGCCACCGTGTTGTGCGGCAACGAGATGCCGAACTGCCCGAACGCATACTGGACGAGGCCGGAGCAGTCGAACCCGCTCGGAGTCGCCCCCGCCCACAGGTAGGGGACGCCGAGGTACTGCATCGCGATCGAGACGACGCCGCCGTAGGCGCCACTCGTGAGCGGGGTCGAGAGCAGCGCGCTCGATGCGAGGGAGGCGGCGTTCTCCTGGTCGCGCAGCCTGGCGAGCTGCTTGGTGGCGGTGTCGAGAAGCTTGCGTAGTTGGGCGACCCGCGCGTCCGCCGCGTCGCGGCGGGCACCGAGCTGGACGGCGTGCTTGCGCGCTTCGAGCTGGTCGGAGAGAAGCCGGGCCGACGACGCCCTGCGAAGGAAGGGCCGCTGGGTGTGCGCCAGCCCCCTGGCGTGCGCGAGGGCGTCGGCGAGCTGCGCGCGCGTCGAGTGGATGCGGGCGCTCGCGGAGTCGATCCGGGGCTGCAGCTGGTCGACCGCGAAGAGGCTGTTGCCGCCGCCGCCCCGGCCGTACATGGCGGCGAGCGCCAGCACCTCGTTCACGTACCAGGTCGCGTGGTTGTAGCAGTAGACGGCGCCGGAGATGTCGAACTGCCCGCCGCAGCCGGCGAGGTAGTGGGCGGCGCTGAAGATCGCGTCCGTCGGGTTGTCGGGGTCGGCGACGCCGTCGCCGTTCGCGTCGATGCCCCACCGTTGCCATGTCGAGGGCATGAACTGCATCCACCCGACGGCTCCGGCCGAGCTCGGCCCGAGGTTCTGCCCGAAGTTCGTCTCGACCTTGTTGATGGCGGCGAGCACCTCCCACGGGATCCCGTAGGCGTTGCCAGCGGCCTGCCAGATGCCCCGCAGCTGCGCGAAGGACAGCGCGCCGTTCTGCGCTGCGGTGAACGGAACCGAGGCGTTCGGTGCGAAGGCGATGGTGCCTGCGGTGCTCCCGTTTCCATGCGGGCGCTCGACGCGGAACGTGTCCGCCGCTGCAGTGCTCGAGAAAGCCAGCGCGAGCACGGCCCCGAGAAGGGGGATGAGGCGCCTCATGGCTACTGCTGGCCGGCGACGCGGAGTCTCGGCAGCTCGTCGGCCGCGACGGCGTCGTCGGCCGCCTCATCCTCGGGCGCCTCCGGGTCTGAGGCTTCCTCGGGATCCACGACGGAATTGAGCTCGGCGGCCTTGACGGCCTGCTCTTTGAGCGCCCGCTCGAGGGCGATAAGGAAGTCGTGACGGTTGGACGAGGCGTTGGCCGCAACCTCCCGGTCGACCATCTCGTCCAGCACGAGGTTGACCAGCGCGTCGCTGAAGGTCTGCATCTGGAAGAAGTCGCCCTCCGCGATCGCCTCGGTGATCTCCTCCGGCTTGTTGTCGCGGATCAGGTCAGCGATCCGGGCGTTTCCGATCATGACCTCGACGGCAGGAATGCGCCCGCCGCCGACGCGGGGGAGCAGGCGCTGGCTGATGACACCGCGGAGAACGCCGGCGAGGATCGACCGGATCAACGGCTGCTTGACGGCCGGGAAGAACTCGACCATGCGCCCGATCGTCTCCGAGGCGTCGACGGTGTGCATCGTGGAGAGGACGAGGTGGCCGGACTCAGCAGCGGCGAGAGCCGTCTCGGCGGTCTCGGCGTCTCGGAGCTCTCCGATGAGGATCACGTCCGGGTCCTGGCGGAGGCCGCGCCGCAGCGCCTGTGCGAACGACGCCGTGTCGAGGCCGACTTCGCGCTGGTTGACGATGCAGCCGTGGTCGCCGTGCACGATCTCGATCGGGTCC
>DASXOM010000011.1:0-1782 GCA_036494245.1 Gaiellaceae bacterium | reverse complement strand
CGCACGAGCGCCGCCACGGGCAGCCGGTTGCGGCGGCCGGTGTGGAGGTCCATCACCGGCGCCGAGAGGCCGTAGCGCGCGGCGAGCCACTTGTTCTCGGTGGTGAGGATGCGGTGGAAGGACGGGATCTCCTCGCCGCGCTCGACGAGCTCCGCGTAGTGCTTGACGAGCGCCTGGCAATACGCGGTGATGGCGATCACGTCCTCGAGCCGGGTCACCGCGTCGCAGATCCGGATCTCGATCGTGCCGAGACGCGGGTGGAGACGAATGTCCCACCAGATGTGCGTGTAGTCCTGGATGCAGCCGGTCTTCTCGAGCTGGTTCACGACCTGTGCGTAGTCGGCGTAGTCGCGGAAGCGCGGAGGCGGGCCCGAGCGCGGGAAGGCGGCGAAGACCATGTGGCGCGAGGAGCGGAGCCCGGTCGCCTCGCCCCGCCAGAACGGCGAGCTTGCCGAGAGCGCGACGAGCTCGTGGAGATGGGCAATGAGCGCGTTGACCACCTGGATCGCCTTCTCCGGGTCGTCGACCGCGACGTGCACGTGCATCCCGAAGATCAGCTCGCGCCGCGCGATGTACTGCATCTGGTCGACGAGCGCGCGGTAGCGGTCCTTGGCCGTGATCCGCTGCGCCTCGAAGAGCGAGAACGGATGCGTGCCGGCCGAGCCGACCCGCAGGCCCTTCTCCCGCGCCACGTCCGTTACGTAACTCCGGATGCGGAGGAGCTGTCGCCGCACTTCTGCGGGCGTGTGACAAACGGGCGTGGCGACCTCGAGCACCGACTGCATCAGCTCGGAGTTGATGCGCGGCTCGAGCTCGTGGCCCGCGACCGCGGCGAGCACGGTGTCGATGTGCTGGACGAGGTCGAACGTCTCGGCGTCGAGGAGCATGTACTCCTCTTCGACACCGAGCGTGTATGGGTCGCTCGCGCCGAAGCGGTGATCGAGCACGCTGCCGCCGGGCGGGAACTGCGAGCCCTTGCCGGTGATCGAGGGCGGGATCAGCGAATCGCTCATGCGGGGACGATATCTCCGGTTTTTGCAGGAAGAAAGCGCCGACCGAGCAAGACGAGCGGGATCCCGATCACGACCGAAGATGCGATCTTGCCCACGAGCTGGCCGTCGAAGAAGTGCAGTCCCGACCAGCCGAACGCGAGCACGAGGAAGACGAAGCTGTCGATCGGTGCGCTCGCACCCGCCGAGGCGGCGACCCGAACCCCGTCGTGCACGCGGCCCCGCAGCGGCGCTCCGACCAGGTTGTCCACGGTCTCCGAGACGATGAACGCCGCGAGGCTGGCGGCGACGATGCGCCAAGTCGATCCGACCACGCGGTCGAACTCCTGGCCCGGCACTCCAGGATGCGAGTGGACGAGGATCGCGATGTACGCCGCGAAGAACGCCGAGCCGACGAAGCCCAGGACGATCAAGAGCTGCGCGTTGATCGCGCCGTCGCGGCGCGTCGCGCCAGAGTAGTGCGCGAGCTGGACGAGCGCGAGCGCCACTCCGATCGCATAGACGCCGCCGGGCGCGACGAGATGCGTGAACGGGAGACGGATGAACTTCTGCGCGCCGATCTGGGCCGAGAGGACGACGGCGACGTACAGCCCCGCCAGACTCGCGAGTCTCATTCGGGCAGGAGGGCGTCGGCCTCGATCTCGACCTTCCAGGCCGGATCGAGCGTGCCGGTGATGACGAGCATCGCCGAGGCGGGGCGAATCTCGCCGAACACCTCGCCGTGCGCGCGCCCGACCGCCTCCCAGTCGGCCGGGTCGACGATGTAGACCCG
>DASXOM010000010.1:0-1825 GCA_036494245.1 Gaiellaceae bacterium | reverse complement strand
GCCGTTCACCTTCCGCGCGATCTCGCGCGACCACGCGCTGACGGAGATCTACTCGTACATCTTCGAGGCGATCACGCGCGAGCCCGGCTGGCACGCGCTCCACTTCGGCCTGTCCGACACGCAGGCGGAGGAGAACGCCGAAGGGACACTCTTCCTCGAGGCGCTCCTCTACCGGCGCTACACGGCCAAGCTGCGCTACGAGCTCGGCTTCTGGTCGAACTTCGCGGAAGAGGGGGGAAAATCGTCGCGCGACTACTCCCCGCTGCTGACGCAGGCGACGGGCGTGCGCTACGACGAGCGCAACTACCTCTCCGACATGGACGGCGGGTTCTACTCGGCCGACTACCTGCGCGCGTGGATCCGCTCGGCCCAGCTGCGGGCGCACCTGGTCTCCGAGGTCGGCGAGGACTGGTGGCGCAGCACGAAGACGGGCGACATCCTGCGCGACCTGTTCGCCGAGGGGACGAAGCCGTCGAGCGAGGAGATCGCGGGCCGGATCGGCTTCGAGCCGCTCGACACCGGCCCGCTCGTCTCCGATCTTTCGGGCTAGGGCTTGCGCGCCAGCTCGTCGAGCTCGATGCCGACGAGCAGCACGATCGCGCCGACGAACAGGTACGTCATGAGGAAGTACGCGCCGAGCAGGCTCAACGCCGCGCTGCGGTAGCTCGCAAGACTGAGGTACTCGGCGAAGATCAGCGACTGGACGACCCAGCCGACGACGACGAGCGTGGCGCCGGCGCTGACCCAGCGCTTCGACCGGGGCCGCGGCGGCGTGAAACGGACGAGCATGCCGAAGGCGAGCCCGATGAGGATTGCCGCGACGAGCCAGCGGAGGATCGTGAACGGGATGCTCCAACCGCCGTGCACTGCCGTGCGCGCGGCCGTCCCGAGCAGGATGGCGCCGAGGAGCGCGGCCGTGAGGACGACCGAGATCCCGAACGAGATCGGCGAGCGGTCCTTCCACGAGCGGTCGTCCTTCTGTCCGTAGATGCGCGAGATGGCGGCGGTGCACGTGCTGACGACGCCGGCGATCTGGAGGATGGCGATCACCGTCGCGAGGACGATGAGCCCGACCGAGCTCGTGTGGAAGATCTTCTCGACGACCTCGTTGATGCCGGCGTAGACGTCGGGGAGCACCTTCCCGCGGATGTGCGGTCCGATCTGCCTCGTCCAGACGTCGGTTCGCCCGATCTCGCCCAGCACCGCGACCGCGAGGAGCACGAGCGCGACGAGGGCGACGAGCGCGCGGAATGCGATCGCGCTCGCGTACGTGATCAGCTCGTGCTCGCGGATGAGCCCGCTCCAGAGGTCGACGAGCTTGCGTGCGCGCGTGCGGGCCATGGCGAGGGCACCGTTTCCCGGTCACCGCATTGCAACACCAGAGAGGCGCGGTCTCCCGCGCCTCTCTGTCGAGCCCGTGTGTGCCTAGAGGACTAGCTGAGGGCGTTGCACTTCGTCTGCGCGCCCGTTGCCGAGCCGGCGGTGTTGACCTTGGTGACGGTCGCGACTGCCGTGACGGGGCTGGTCTGCGTGATCTGGGTGCTGTCGCCGCCGACGTAGAACGCGCCGTGACCGGTCGCCTCGTCGTCGTACAGGCAGTACGCAGCGCCGGAGCCGAGCACCTTCACGCCCACCTTCGGCGAGACGCCGGGGGCCTCCTTGGCGAGGTTGGCGTTGCTGAGGTTGGTGTAGGTGCTGTTGCCGCCGGCGGTGTCCTGATACCAGGCCTCAGCGGCCGGGATCGCCGAGCGGACGTTGGACTGCGCCGCAGCATCCTGCGCGTTGCCGCGGAAGCTGAGGTAGGACGGCACCGCGATCGCAACCA
>DASXOM010000009.1:0-4568 GCA_036494245.1 Gaiellaceae bacterium | reverse complement strand
ACCAGCAGGGAGAGTCGCTGCGTCGCGTCCACTGGCCGTCGACCGCCCGGCGCGGCGCGCTGATGGTGAAGGAGCTCGAGGACTCGCCCCGTGACGAGGTCGCGGTGCTGCTCGACGGGGATCCCGCGTCGGTGACCGGCTCGCCGCCGGACTCCTCCTTCGACGCCGCGGTGCGGGTGGCCGGCTCGATTCTGCTCGCGCAGGTACGGCGCGGCCGTCGCTGCATGCTCGCGCTGAACAACGGCGGCAGGGACACCCAGAGCGTCTCGTCGGACGGGCCGGACTGGCAGCGCGCGCTCGAGCTTCTCGCCGCTGCTGAGCCCGATGCGAAGAGCCCGGCGGCGACGCTGCTGCGGTCGCCCGACGCTCCGGCCTCGCGCTCGCTCGAGCTCGTCGTCGTCACCTGCCGGGTCGAGGCGGCGCTCGTCGACCGGCTGCTCGAGCGCGCCCTCACGCGTCGTCCCGTGGCGCTCGTCCACGTCGAGGCCGAGAGCTTCGTCGGACGCCCGCGACGGCCGGTTCCCGACCTACTGCGTCTGCAGGCGGCAGGCGTGCCGATCGCCGTCGTGCGCCGGGGGGACGATCTCGCCGCCGCGCTGCGCGGTGCGAACGTGCCGGAAGCTGCACATGCGTAAGGCTGGGCGGACGATCGCGGTCAGCGCTCCTGCCCTCGTCGTGGTCGCGGTGGCGTGGCTGCGTCTCGAGCAGCCGGTCGGGTCGCTGTGGCGCGTGCTCGTGCTCCTTCTGCTCGCTCTCGCGGCCGCTCTCGCTCCCGGCCTCTGGACGCGCTGCGCTGCTGCCGTGGTCGCCACCCTCGCCGCGGCCCGCGTCGCGGTCGGGGTCGACCTCGCTCCGTGGCGCCTCGACCGTCCTGGCTCGGCCTTCGGCCTCTCGCACGCGTTCTCAGCCCTCGGGACCCGCTTCGGAAACGGCTTCGACGACTTCTACAGCACGCACCTCCCGTTCGACCCTCGCGTGCACGCGGCGATGCACGAGCTCGTGCTGTCGGGCATCTTCGTCTTCGCGCTGGGGCTGACGCTCCTCGTGGCGTCGCGGAAGCCGGTCGCTGCGGCGCTTGTCCTCCTCGTGGGAGCCGGCTGGCCGGCAACGCTCCTCGGCCCGTCGCGCGGGATCGCCATGGGGGCCGCGATCCTCGGGGGCGTGCTCGTCCTGCTCGCGGGCCTCGGCTCGCGGCGCGTACCGGCGCTCGCGCTTCCGGCCGCCGTGGTCGTGGCCGTGGCCGCCGTCGTGGTCGGCTCCGCGACAGCCGCGCGCCACGGCCTCGTGCGCTGGCAGACGTGGAATCTGGCACACGTCGCCAGCGGGCCGACGGACGTGGGATTCGTCTGGAACGCGCAGTACGGAGGCCTCAGGTTCTCGGGGCATCCCACGACCGTCCTTCAGGTGCAGTCCGAGCGGCCGCCCACCTACCTCCGCGCGGCGGTGCTCGACGACTTCAGAGACGACGCGTGGGCAATCGGCCTGCCGCGTCGGGCCGACTCGCTCGAGCCCGCCGCCGCCCGACAGCGGCACAACCAGACACGCGAGATCGTGACCGTCGCCGCCCTGGCCGACTCGCACCTCGTGGGCGGGAGCGTCCCGATCCAGTTCGTCCCAGACGGCGGAGCGCCGCTCATCACTCCGGAGCCGGGGTTCGCCACTCTCGATCAGAACCTCCCGCAGGGCTTCCGCTACACGGTCTGGAGCTTCACGCCGCGGCCGAGCGCGGCGGCGCTGCGCGGGTCGCCGCCGGACTACCCGTCGGACCTGACCGACGAAGGCCTACTGGACGCCGATAACGGCGTGACCCTGCCCTCGTTCGGTGCGCCGGACCGGGCCGACGAGGTGCTTTCGTTCGTGGCCCGGGAGCCCGACCTCTACTCGTACCTGCCGCTCGCACGCCTCGCCGAGCACGTGGCCGGCCGCGCCCGAACCCCGTACGACGCCGTCGAGCGGCTCCAGCAGTGGTTCCTGTCCATCGACTTCCGCTACTCGAACCACCCGCACGTCCTCTCACCGCCGCTCGTGGGCTTCGTGACCCAGACCCACGCGGGCTACTGCCAGTACTTCGCCGGCGCGATGGCGCTCATGCTCCGCTATCTGGGCATCCCCGCCCGAGTCGCGGTCGGCTTCGCCGGCGGAACCTACGACTCGAAGCAGCACGTCTGGAACATCAGCGACCGCGAGGCCCATGCCTGGGTCGAGGTCTGGTTCAAGGGCTACGGCTGGCTCCCGTTCGATCCGACGCCCGCCGCGGCCGGTGCCGCGCCGCGCGAGATCCAGGCGGGGCTGCCGCCGTTCCGCGGGAAAGGCGTCGGGGATGCGAGCCGGCTACCGACCGATGGAAAGTCGCCGGGCGTCCGGGCCGCGTCGGCGGTCGAGCAAAAGCTGAGGGACGCCAACGGGTTCGGCCCCCGCCGGTACGGGGGTGCGGCCCCTGCCGCAGGTCCTGGCGGCGGTGGCAACGATCGCAGGCGGCCGGTACTGCTTCTGCTCGCCGGTTTCGCCGCGGTGGTGGGAGGAATCGTGCTGACCAAGGTCGGCTTCCGGGTCAGGCGACGCGCCCGCCGCGATCCGCGTGGTGCCGCCTCTGCCTGCCGGCAAGAGCTCGCCTCCTTCCTCGTGGACCAACGGATCGAGGCGCCCCGCACCGCGACCCTCGGCGAGCTCGGCGTGATCGTGAAACGGGAGTTCGGTATCGGAGCGGACGCGTTCGTGGCGGCGGCGACGGCTGCCCGCTTCGGCCCCCCCGAGGAGGCAGCCGCCGCGGCCCGTACGGCGAAGCGCGAGCTGCGAGCCCTCCTCGAGATCGCGCGCCGCAGCCTCACGTGGCGTGACCGGGCCCGCGGGCTGCTCTCGCTCCGCTCGCTCACGCGTCCCGTGGCGGTTGGCGCGGCGACTTCTCTGGGTAGCGGAATCGGGTAGGGATGAGCGAGTCGACGTACAGCCTCTTCCAGCGCGGCCGCCGCCACCTGCGGGCGGGCATGGCCGCGCAGGCGACCGTCTCGCTCGAGAAGGCCAAGCGGCGCGAACCGGACAAGGCTTCGATCCGCGAGGCCCTCGGGATCGCGTACTTCCGGATCCGGCGCTGGAGCGAGGCCGAGGCGGAGTTCCGCAAACTGCTGGAGCTCTCGCCGGTCAACGACTACGCGCACTATGCGCTCGGCCGCTGCCTCGAGAAGCAGGGGCGGGATCACGAGGCGAACGGGCACTACAAGCTGGCGAGCTCGCTGCGGCCGGAGTCGGAGCAATACCGCGCGCGCATTCGCGAGCTCGACTAGTGCGAGCCGTGGTGCAGCGCGTCGCGCGCGCCCGGGTCACACCCGGCAGCGAGATCGGACGCGGTCTCTGCGTCCTACTCGGAGTCGCCCGGGGCGATGGGGAGGAGCAGGCGGCGCGGCTCGCGGGCAAGGTCGCCCGGCTGCGGATCTTCTCCGACGCCGACGGCCGCTTCGACCGCTCGGTCGAGGACGTCGCCGGGGCGGTGCTCGTCGTCTCGCAGTTCACGCTGATCGCGAACACCACGAAGGGCAACCGGCCGAGCTTCTCCGAGGCGGCGCCGCCCGACCAGGCGGAGGCGCTCTACGAGCTGTTCTGTTCCGAGCTCCGCTCGCTTGGCGTTCGGGTCGAGACGGGCGTCTTCGGTACGAGGATGGACGTCGAGCTCGTGAACGACGGCCCGGTGACGCTCGTGCTCGACTCCTAACGGCGGGCTCACAAAGCCCCGCTGCTACACTCGCCAGACCACATTTCACCGGATCGGAGAAATGGGCCTGCGGGCCCATTTTTTATGACAGGGACGCCGAAAGATGCCGACGACACTCGAGAAGGAGCGCCAGCTGCAGGGAGAGATCGCATCGCAGGTCGAGCACGATTTGCCGGGCGTTGACGTCCTCGCGGTCGAGCTCCTGACGCCGTCGCGCTTCCGCGTCTACGTCGACCACGCCGACGGCGTCGACCACGCTCTCTGCGAGCGGGTGACCGGCGTCCTGCGCGACTACCTGCGCGAGTACAGCGTCGAGGTGTCCTCGCCGGGCCTCGACCGCCCGCTGCGCCGGCAGGAGCACTTCGAGGCGGCCCTCGGCCGTCGGGTCCAGCTCCGCACGGCCGGGCGGCGCAAGCTGCGCGGGGAGGTCCTCTCCGCCGGCGGCCAAGCCGTGACCGTGGCCGCCTCCGACGGCTCCGAGACCGAGATTCCGTACCAGGACATCGTGCGAGCAAATCTGATTGATGAGGGAGCGTGACATGAGCCAGGAGATCATCGAGGCCGTCCGCGAGATCGAGCGCGACAAGGGAATCGAAGAGGGCGCGCTCGTCTCCGCGCTCGAGGACGCGCTCCTCGCCGCCTACAAGAAGACGCCGGGCGCATCGCGCCACGCGACCGTCGAGATGGACGACGAGACCGGCGACTTCCGCGTCTTCTCGGTCGAGCTGCCGGCCGACATCGAGGAGCGCCTGCTCGACGAGGCGCGCGAGCGCAAGCTCGAGGAGCTCGAGAAGCTCGAGGAGGAGACCGGCGAGCGCCAGCACACGCTCATCTCCGACGACGACCTCGACATCGACTGGTC
>DASXOM010000008.1:0-6144 GCA_036494245.1 Gaiellaceae bacterium | reverse complement strand
GGCTTCGGGGTCGTCCTCGAGCTGCTGCCCGTCTTCGCGCGCAAGCCGCTCTGGGGCTACCGGCTCGCGGTGGCCGGCATGCTCGGCGTCTCGCTCCTCTCGTGGTTCGTGTGGCAACACCACCTGTTCGTGAGCGGCATCAACGGCGATCTCCGCCCCTTCTACATGCTCTCGACCGAGCTCATCTCGATCCCCACCGGGTTCACGTTCCTCTGCGGGATGATGACTCTCTGGCGCGGCCATATCCGCTTCGCGGTGCCGATGCTCTTCTGCCTCGCCTGGTACTTCAACTTCCTGATCGGCGGGCTCTCCGGCGTGTTCCTGTCGGACACCCCGAGCGACGTGACCACGCACGGCAGTTTCTTCTCGATGGCGCACTTCCACTACACGATCATGGGTGGCCTCGTGTTCACGTTCTTCGCGGCGATCTACTATTGGCTGCCGAAGATGACCGGCTGGGAGCTGAACGAGCGGCTCGGGAAGATCCACTTCTGGACGATGTTCATCTTCTTCAACTCGACGTTCGCGCCTTTGTTCGCGGCCGGCTTCCTCGGCCAGCCGCGGCGTGTCGTCACCTATCCGAACGGCCTGCAGTTCCTCAACGACTGGGTCTCGGTGTCAGCGTTCTGCCTCGGGATCTCGATGCTGATCTTCCTGTTCAACCTCATCTGGTCGCTGGCGTTCCGGAAGGTCCCGGCGAAGGCGAATCCCTGGGGATCCCGCTCGATCGAGTTCCAGCTCCCGTCGCCGGTGCCGGTCCACGACTTCGACCGTATTCCGGTCTTCTCGAGCGATCCCTACGGCTACGGCGAAGGGCCGGTGCCGAACTTGCTGCCGGCCGGAGCGCCGGGAGGGCGGGACTGAGGAATGGCCGAGCCGCTCGCATACGAAAGCACCGGCTACGAGGTGGTCGAGGAAGAGCCTCCCGAGCTTCTCGGCCGGAATCTCGTCGCGTCGAGCTACCTGCTCGCCGGTGCGACCGCATTCTTCTTCGTCGCTTTCCTCTTCGCCTACTTCTACCTCCGCTCACTCGACAACGGCGGGATGTGGAAGCCGAAGGGTGTCGACGCCTCGGTCGGCTGGGGCACTGCGGTCGTCGCGTGCTACGCGGCGAGCGCGCTGCTCGTGCGCTTCGGGCTCATGCATCATCGGGCGCTGCGCCGCGAACGGTGGCGGCTGGCCGGCCTCGCCGCGCTCCTCCTCGGCATCGTCGGGCTCGTGCTCCAGGTGGTCGCCTGGACGCACGAGGGCTTCGGCCCTGCGGACGGCGGCTTCGCGAGCGTGTACTTCGGCTGGACGGCCTTCATCTTCCTGTTCGTGCTCGGGACTCTGCTCTGGTTGGAGATGAACCTCGCGACGTCGTTCCGCTACCGCAAGATCCCGGGCGGCGCGCCCGCCCCCGGCCATGCGTCGGGCGACCCACATCGGATGGCGCACGACATCCGCGACCCACTCTCGCTCGTCCGCGCGGAGCTTGTCGGGCTCAGCTTCTACTGGACGTTCCTTGCGGCCATCGCGGTCGTAACCTGGATCGTCCTCTACTTGATCTGAGATGGACCCGCTGCCTCTCGTCGTGTGCGGAGCGGCGGCTGCGCTGTACGCCCTGGGACGGCGAGGGAGGGTGCGCGCCTGGCGCGAGGTGAGCTTCTACAGCGGGGTGGCGCTCGCGTTCGTCGTCCTCGAGCCACCGTTCGACGACTGGGCGGACAAATGGCTCTCGGCGCACATGGGGCAGCACATCCTGCTCATGATGGTCATCCCGCCGCTCGTCGTGCTCGGCCGCCCGTGGCCCCGAGTATGGCTGCCGTTTCCGCTGTCCGCGCGGCGTGCCGTCGGAGGCGCGCTGTCGCGCTCGCCCTCATTCCGCCGCAGCGCCCGCCTCCTGAGACGCCCGTTGGTCGCGCTCGCCGTGCAGTCGGCGATGGTCGCCCTCTGGCACGTGCCGCAGCTGTATGACGCAGCTGCGCGCAGCGAGTGGATCCACGTCCTGGAGCATGTGTGCTTCGTCGCACCCGCGCTCGTCTTCTGGGGAGCCTTGCTCGACGCGCCGCCGTTGCGTGCACGCATCGACAATCTGCATCGCTCCCTCTGCTTCGCCGCCGCGATGATTCCGATGTGGATCCTCGCGATCGTGCTCGCATTCGCCCCGACGCCGATCTATGCCGCGTATCCGTCGATGACGGACCAGCAGCTCGCCGCAGGTGTGATGTGGGTGCCGGGATCACTCACGTACTTCGTCGCCGCGTTTGTCTTCTTCTACCGCTGGCTCGAGCCCGGCCCATCTGATGTGCCGACGTCCGTCGAGCCCCGACCCGAGGAGCTCTCATGGACCTGACCGCGTCGTTCCTCGAAGGCGCCATCCTCAGCTGGGCGCTGCCGCTCGCCCTGCTGATCATCGTCACGATCTGGTGGGTGGGACTCGTCTGGTTTCGCGGCGATCGGGACGACTAGGTCGGCCGTCACTTCGCCCTCAGGTCGACCACCGACGGCTTGCCGCCTCGCGTGATCTTGAGCACGTCCCACATGCGTGCTGTCTCGTGCCCGGGTACGAGACACGCGAAGCGGTAGACGCCCTTCCTGCTTGCACGGAAAGTGAAGCGCGCAGTGCGCCCCGCCTCGAGGCCGATCTGCGGCTGCGGAATCTCGGCTCCACGGAACGCCGGCGTCACGGAGCTCGGGCCGTGGACGACCGCGCACGAGTGCCGCAGCGGTCCACGGTTCTTGCATACGACTCGCACCGTCCAGCCGCGCGGCACTGTCCACATCAGGTAGCGCGAGTAGCCGTCAAAGTTGAAGCCGCCGTTGGCGTCGTCGTAGGAGGCGATCAACGTGATCGTGACGCGATGCCGGTGGGCATCCACAGCCAGGAACTTGCCCGGCGCCGGAGGCGCCTTCGCCGCCAGGGCAAGGGCCACGACAGCTGCTTCTAGCACGGCTTCAGCATCGCAGAGCGAAGCGAACATCGCCACCGCACGAGCCGGCTCTTAGCGGACCCTCATCAGCCTCCCTGTTGGTCAGCCCGTGGTCGACTCCTAGCGTCTTCACATCTCCGGCCAAGGGAGAGCACAGGTCGCCCAGCGAGTGTGGAGCTACCAGACCACGACCAGCCAGGAGCGCATCATGTCTCTGCACACGGCCATCCTTCTCAACGCCATCCTTGATCTCGGCGCCGTCCTTGCTGTCGCCGCGACCATGTGGCTCCCGCACACGCTCGGTCGCCCGACCGAAGAAGCCGTCCTCTATTCGTTCGCGGCACCTCTCTCGGACGACCTCGCCGCTTAGAACTCGTTTCGGACTGACCGCCGCCGAGGCGGACACCAAGGAACCTGAATCGCGTCTCCTACTCGGGCGGACGAAGTAAAGACTTTGCGGCGAAACTGCGCCAAATTGCCGAAACCTGTCGGGCCTGACCCATACGGGTGACACAGGGCCCGCGCTCCTGTGCTGAAGTGCCGTCCACGCCGAAAGCGAGCGGCCGCACTCTGCGACGGTCGCGCCCATCGACGGGAGCTCACCACTTTCCATGCGGCCAATCCGCCTTCTCATACTGCTGCTCGCCGTTTCCCTTGCCCTGGTGCTTGCACTGCAGGGCCGCGCCACCCGCGCCGCGAGAAAGCACGCGGCGCATGCTCCGAGGCTCGTTCAGAGGCCCGAGCCGAGGCGCCACCTGCTGAAGCACCGCCGAACTCACGCGGCGCACGCGTTCGGCGATCACGTCGCCGCGTATGCGCGGCACTTCGTCGGCGTCCCGTACAGCTGGGGCGGCTCGACGCCGCGCACCGGCTTCGACTGCTCGGGGCTCGTCCGGTTCGTCTACCGCCGCTTCGGCATCCGGCTGCCGCACTCGAGCTGGGGCGATCTCTCGTACGGCCACCGCATCTCGCGCCGGTCCCTCCGGCCGGGCGACCTCGTCTTCTTCTACGGCGCCGGCCACGTCGGCATCTACGTGGGTCACGGCCGCTTCATCGACGCTCCGCACACGGGAGCGCGCGTTCGCGTCTCGACGATGGGTGCGTACTCCGGGTACTACGGCGCGCGGCGCTTCCGCGCGAGCTAGCGGAGCTAGCGCATCTTCTCGGCCATGGCCGTGAGCAGCTTCCAGGCGATCGCCGAGTTGCTCTCGACGAGTGGCCGGAAGTCCCACGGCGTCATGCCGTAGCAGACCATGTCGGTGCGGGCCGTCAGGGTCGCCGTGCGCGGTGATTCGTTGATGAGCGCGATCTCGCCGAAGTAGTCGCCGGGACCGACCGAGCCCTTCGCCTCGCCACCGACGTTCACGTCCGCCTCACCCGACTCGACGACGAAGAAGCCGACGCCGCCGGCACCCTCCTGCGTCACGGTGTCGCCGGCCTTGAACTTGCGCTCCCGCATGCTGCTCGCGACTTCCAGGAGCTCCTTCTGGTCGAGACCCGAGAAGAGCGGGACCCGCTTCAGCATGTCGGGAGAGGCTCCGGCCACGGCGCAGTTATACACAGCTGCGCTTCTCCGTGCGAGTACCCGCCCGTTCCAGCAAGGATAGGCGCGTGCACGTCCACGTCGTCGGCTGCTCTCCGGCCTGGCCCAATCCGGGCGGCGCCCAGTCGGGCTATCTCGTCGAGGAGGACGGCCGGCGGCTCCTGCTCGACTGCGGCCCGGGCGTACTACCCCGCCTGCGGCGGCTCGAAGGGTGGCCGCGACTGGACGCGATCGTCATCACCCACTTCCATCTCGACCACTGGGGCGACCTCGTGCCGTGGGCCTTCGGCGGCCTGTTCGGTGCAGGCAACCAGGTGGATCCGCCCGAGCTCTGGCTGCCGCACGGGGGCCGCGAGACGCTGCACGGGCTCGATCCGGTTCTCTATGCGAACGCGATCCTCGAGCTCTTCGAGGTGCACGAGTACGAGGAGGAGACGCCGTTCACAGCCGCCGGCTTCGAGCTCGTCGCCTACCGGATGCTCCACTACGCGCTCGAGAGCTACGGCCTGCGCGTGTCGGACGGCGACCGGACCCTCGCCTACAGCGCCGACTCCGCCCCGTGCGACGGGCTCGTCGAGCTCGCCCGCGACGCAGACCTCTTCCTCTGCGAAGCGACTCTCGCCCAGCCCGAGCAGGGCATCCGCGGCCACCTCACGGCCGATGAGGCACTCGACGCCCACAAGTCGTCCGGCGCTCGCCGGTTCGTCGTCATCCACAGGCCCGACGAGCTCCCGCTCCCGGACGGAGTCGAGCGTGCTTACGACGGGCTCGAGCTAGACGTCTAGCCGGAAGGCGCGCTGGCCGAGGAGGCGGTGGCCCTCCACCGAGGGATGATCGCCATCGTCGGTCAAGCCGTCGCCCATGCGGCTCGCATCGGCCTGATCGGCGAGGGTGTCGTGGAACGGCAGGAGCGGCGCGTCGACCCGCCGGATCAACGCGTTGAGCCGTTCGATGTCCGCCGCCGTTCGGTCGTCGCCGTTGTTCCACGGGAGCACGTCCGTCACCGCCACGGCGAGCCCGGCGGTGCGACCTCGCTCGAGCATCGCCTCGAGGTTCCCGGCGGCCTCCTCGACCGGGCGCCCCTGCACGACGTCGTTGATCCCGCCCTGGACGACGAGGGCGTCGGCACCGTCCAGGACGAGGTCGAGCCGTCGCGCGATCTCGTCCGTGCGCTCGCCGTAGACCGCCGTCGTGCGGAACTCGAGCCGCGGGTCGGCCTCCGCCGCCCACCACTGCCACTGGCTGCGCTCGTCGGGCGCCGGAATCCGCGCGCGAACCGCGGGATCCGGATCCCAGAGCGGAGATCCGGCCGAGATCGAGTCGCCCGCGACCGCCACCAGGATCCGGGACACGTCCAACTTAGTAACAGTCTGTTACTTGCGCGGTTCGAGCTCGACCACGAGCTCGCAGTCGAGCGCCTCCGCGATGCGGAGCAGCGTGTCGATCCGCGGGGGGCGGCCGCCGCGCTCGAGCCGGGCGATTGCCGACTGCGTCGTGCCGCAGAGCTCGGCGAGCTGGCGTTGCGAGAGGCCCATCGCGTTGCGGCGCTCGGCGACCTGGTCGGCGATCCGCGCGAAGAACCAGCCGCGGTCGCCCGCGACGATCCGCTCGTGGAGCCTCTCGACCGGCCCCTTTGCCTCCGCGCGCGCTCGCGCCGTCATGTGCGGAGCATAGCGACTCTGCTATGCC
>DASXOM010000007.1:0-2521 GCA_036494245.1 Gaiellaceae bacterium | reverse complement strand
CCGCATCATCGATCACGCAACCAAGAAGCTCGGCATGCCGTCCGACCGTGTGGTGATCAATGTCGACCGCTATGGCAACACGTCCTCCGGCTCGATTCCGCTCGCACTTGCGGAAGCGCAGGCCGACGGAAGGCTTCGGCCGGGCAGTCTCGTACTCATGACGGGAATGGGCGCCGGTCTCACCTGGGGAAGCGCACTGATGCGCTGGACTCAAGAGCTGGAAGGATCCCCGGCATGAACAAGATCGCCTTCTGCTTCCCGGGCCAGGGATCGATCGAGGCCGGCATGGGCCGCGACTTCGCGGAAGCGGTGCCGGCCGCGATGGACGTCTTCAAGCGCGGGAGTGCGGCGACCGGGCTGGACCTGGAGCGCCTCTGCTTCCACGCCGACGCCGAGGAGCTTGTCGACACCGCCGTGCAGCAGCCCGCGCTCGTCGCGACCTCCCTGGCGGTGCTCGCGGCTCTCCAGGATCGCGGCATCAAGGCCGACTTCGTGATCGGCCACTCGGTCGGCGAGTTCGCGGCGCTGGCAGCGGCCGAGGCGATGACCCTGGAGGAGGCGATGGCGCTCGTGCGCGAGCGCGGCCTGGCGATGGCCGAGGCCGCGGCGCGCAACCCCGGCTCGATGGCCGCCATCCTCGGCCTTGCGGACGACGTGGTGGAGGGTCTTTGCCGCAAGATCCTCGGGGTCTGGCCCGCGAACTACAACTGCCCCGGGCAGATCGTCGTCTCCGGCGAGAACCCCGCCGTCGACGAATGCATCGAGCAGGCGCAGAGCGAAGGGGCTCGCCGCGCGGTCAAGCTCAAGGTCTCGGGCGCCTTTCACTCTCCCCTCGTCGCACGCGCCGCCGACCGGCTGCGGCCTGCGATCGAGAAAGTGCACTTCGCGGAGCCGGTGGCGCCGTTCATGTCGACTGTCACCGCCCGCGTCGAGTCGGCGCACCGGATGGGCCCGCTCCTCGTCGACCAGCTCACGGCGCCGGTGCGCTTCACGCAGTCGGCGACGGAGCTCATGCGCGACGGCGTCCGCACGTTCGTCGAGGTCGGGCCGGGAAACGTGCTCAGCGGCCTGGTCAAGCGGATCGATCGCAGCGTCAAGGCAGTCTCGGTCAACAGCATCGAGGCGCTCGAGCGGCTCCCCGAGCTGCTCGCCGACAGCTCGTGAGCTTCGCGAGTCTCGAGGGTAAGCGTGCTCTCGTCACCGGCGCGTCGAAGGGAATAGGACGCGCGATCGCGGAGGAGCTCGCCCGCGCCGGGGCGGAGGTCGTCGTCGGTTACCGCAGCGGGGCCGCCGAAGCCGAGGCGCTCGCGAGCGAGATCAAGGGTCGTGCCGTCCAGGCAGACGTCTCGAGCGCCGAGGAGGCAGCACGGCTCGTGGAGGAGGCGGGCGATCTCGACGTCCTGGTCAACAACGCCGGCATTACGCGCGACGGCCTCCTGGCGCGGATGCCGGACGACGACTGGCGCACGGTGATCGAGACGAACCTCTCCTCGGTCTTTTACACCTGCCGAGCGGTCTGCCGGCCCATGATGAAGAGGCGCGGGGGTTCGATCGTCAACGTCTCGTCGATCGTAGGAGTGCACGGCAACTGGGGCCAGACGAATTACGCCGCGTCGAAGGCCGGGATCATCGGCTTCACGAAGTCGCTCGCGCGCGAGCTTGGCAGCCGCGGGGTGCGGGCGAACGTCGTCGCGCCGGGGTACGTGCGCACGCAGCTCACCGACGTCCTGCCGGAGGAGGCGACGTCCGCGATGCTCGTCAACACGCCGCTCGGGAGGCTTGGAGAGCCGAACGATGTGGCAGGCGCGGTACGCTTCCTCTGCTCAGACGAGGCCGCCTTCATAACGGGGGACGTGCTGCTCGTCGACGGCGGACTTGGGATGTAGTGACTACGGGGAACGGTTCTCTCAACGGACGCAGGCGCGTCGTCGTCACCGGGCTGGGCGCGGTGTCTCCGCTTGGGCTCGACGTCGAGTCCACGTGGTCGAGCCTGCTCGCGGGCGAGACGGGAGCCGGTGAGATCACGCAGTTCGACCACACCGACTATCCCGTGCACTTCGCCTGCGAGGTCAAAGACTTCGACCCGACGGACTGGATCGACCGCAAGCAGGCGCGGCGGATGGACCGCTTCACGCACCTGATCCTTGCGGCGGCGCGGCAAGGGGTCGCCGACTCCGGGCTCGAGATCGAGAAAGAGGCCGACCGGATCGGCGCCGCGATCGCGACCGGCATCGGAGGCCTGCGGTCGTTCCAGGAGTGCCACGCCGTGCTCGTCGAGCGCGGCCCGGACCGGGTCAACCCGTTCTCGATCCCGGCGATCATCCCGAACCTCGGTGCCGGCTGGGTCTCGATCGAGCTCGGCACGCGCGGCCCGCTGCTTTCGGAGTGCACGGCATGTGCTGCCTCGAACATGGCGATCGGTGATGGAGCGGACGCGATCCGGCTGGGTCGCGCCGACGTGATGCTTTGCGGCGGTACCGAAGCGGCGGTGTGTGAGGTGGGCATCGCGGGCTTCGGCGCG
>DASXOM010000006.1:0-3420 GCA_036494245.1 Gaiellaceae bacterium | reverse complement strand
CTCGATGCCCTCGGTCGTGCGGGTCTGGCGGACGATGCGGACGCAGAGACGCGCGACCTCCTCGGGCACGCGCACCTCGTCGACGACCTCCTGCGCGACGAGGAAGGCGCGCTCGCCCAGGAGCGGGGAGATGTCGCCGAGCATGTCCGGGATAACGCCGCGGTGCGGCAAGTCGAGCGTCCGCAGCTCTGCGTCCTCGTCGCCGTACTCGAGCTCGAGCTTCACGAGGAAGCGGTCGAGCTGCGACTCCGTGATCGGGAAGACGCCCTCGTGCTCGTACGGGTTCTGCGTCGCCATGACGAAGAACGGCGGGTCGATGAAGTACGTGCGCCCGCGCAGCGTCACGTGCCGCTCTTGCATGGCCTCGAGCAGGCCGGCCTGCACGCGCGGCGGCGTGCGGTTGATCTCGTCGGCGAGCAGGACGTTGGTGAAGATCGCGCCGCGCTCGAGCACCAGCTCGCCGCCTTTCATCTCCATCGTCCCGATCAGCTCGTTGGGCGTCGTGTCTGGGGTGAACTGCACGCGCTGGAAGTTCGCGCCGAGCACGCGCGCCATCGCCTGCGCGAGCAGCGTCTTCGCCGTGCCGGGCGGCCCCTCGAGAAGCACATGGCCGCGGGCGAGGGCGGATACCAGCATCAGGTCGACGGCCTCCTCGTAGCCGACGACGGCCTTTGAGACTTCTACGCGCGCGCGGGCCAGCAGCTCGCTGAGCCGCTCGGCCGCATCCTCCTCCTGGATGAGATCGGGTGCTTCGGCGATCACGTCTGTCATCGGTACTCCTTAGCTGAGGAAGAAGGCCAGGATCCCGCCGAGGGCGAGGAACGGCCCGAAGGGGATCGCGTCTTTGCGCGCCGAGGTTCCGCGGGTGGCCAGCACGTAGAGCGCGGCGACGAGCAGGCCGGCGAACGCGATGAGCGCGGCGCCCAGGGTCTGCGCCCCGAGGGCGAGCCCGATCATGAAGCCGAGCTTTGCGTCTCCCATCCCGAGGCTGCCGGCGAAGATCGTTCCGAAGAGGAAGAAGAAGCCGCCAAGGGCGGCAGCCGCTGCGAGGTGCGTGAGGAACGAGCCGGGCGCGTACGCGGCGACGATCAGGCCGATGGCGAGAGTCGCCGGCAGGATGATCGCGTTCGGCAGCAGCCTGTGCCTCGCGTCGATCGCGGCGAGCAGGGCGAGTGTGGGGCAGAAGACCGCCCCGAGCAGCGCCTTGCCGCCGAAGCCGAAGGAGACGAAGCTCGCCACCGCGAGGCCGATCGTTGCCGTGACGACGGCGACTCGGAGCGTGCCGGTCGGCAGGAGCTCGGCGAGCGGTTGCCGCTCGACCTCGGCCGGCTCGGCGGCCGGCTCGGGCTGGGTGGGGGGTTCGGACACGGGCGTCGGGACGCTGCTCATCAGCTGTGGAGCGCGTTGAAGACGGACACGACGGCCGGCCCGAGGATGACCACGAACAGAGCCGGGAAGATCATGAAGACGAGCGGGAACAGCATCTTGATCGGCGCCTTCTGCGCCTGCTGTTCGGCCGCCGCGCGGCGGCGCTTCCGCATTTCGATCGCAAGGCTGCGGAGGATCGCGCCGACCGACACGCCGAGCAGCTGGCCCTGCATCATCGCGCGGGCGAACGACTCGACCGCCGGCGTGGGGGCGCGAGTGGTCATGTTCTCGAGCGCCTGGACCGGTGTGAGGCCCATGCGCTGCTCCTGGAGCACGATCCGCAACTCTTCGCCGAGCGGGCCCTTCATTCGCTCGCCCGCGAGCTGGAGCGCGGCGCTGAGGCTGAGCCCAGCCTCGACCGTGACCACGAGCAGATCGATCAGCTCGGGCATCGCGCGGTCGATCCGATACAGGCGGGTCTCAGCCTGCTGCTGCACGAGGAAGCCCGGTCCCACCCAGCCGATCACCGCGAGGAAGATCGCGGCGAGGATCGCCAACTTGGCCGAGGCACCCGTCGCGACGGCCAGCCAGATGACGAGCGCGGGGAACAGGAGCGCGCAGAGCAGCGAGTAGCCGATGATCTCCCGGGGCGTCGTCTGGTACCTGCCGGCGGCGATCAGGTTCTTCCGCAGCCGTTCCTCGTTGACGAGCTTGAGCCGCTCGGTGAGCAATTCGCCGAGCCCGGAGGCCGCCGAGTTGAAGAACCCGCGGAGGCCCGGGTTAGGCTCGAGGTCGATGGCGCCCGTAAACCCGTAGTGCCCGATCTGTGCCAGGTTGTCCGCGGTACGGAATCGCGCGACGTTCGCGCCCCTCGAGATGAGGATGACTGCCGTTGCGAGGAGCACGAGGCCGAGTAGGAGCAGAACGATCACGTCATCACCTCAGACTTCGATCTCGACGATTCGCTTGATCACGAACGATCCCGCGACTGCCCAAGCCGCGGTGAGCCCGAAGACCACCTTGCCGGCCGTCGATGCAAGCAGCGGGTGGAGGTAGTGCGGGTTCTCGATCTGGAGGATGAGGATGATTCCGATCGGCAGCGCCGAGACGATCCAGCGCGACATCCGCCCTTGCATCGTCAGCGTCTGAATCAGTCGCTTCAGGTCGAAGCGCTCACGCACGGTCTCGGCCACCCGGTCGACGACCTCGGCGGCGTTGCCTCCCGCCTCGCTCTGCAGCTCGGCGACCAGCGCGAGCTGCTCGACGTCCGCGCTTGCCATCCGGTCGGCCACGACGAGGAGCGACTGCTGCATCGGGATGCCCAGCTGCTCGTCGGCGACGACTCGCTGCATCTCGCTCTTCATCGGCTCGGACGCGCTCTCCACGACGACCGACAGAGCGCCGGCAAAGCTGTGGCCGGAGCGGAGCGCTGACGCGACGACCTGCAGCGCGTCGGGAAGCTGCTCGGCGAAGCGGTTGCGGCGGCGGGCCAGCGTGCGATTCACCCACTCGCGTACCAGGTACGGGACGCCCAGTGCGAAGAGGGCCCACAACCACGAGCCCGTTCCCGCATAGATGAGGAGGAACGTGAGCGCGGTCCCTGCGAAGGTGCCGGCGATGATCATCTCGGGTGCCGCGTTGATGTTGGCGATCTCGAGCGTTTCCTCGAATCGCGTCCACCACGTCTCCTGCTCGGCGGCCTCGTCCTCGGTGACCGTCGGGGCGGCCTGTCCCTTGTCCTTCTGCAGGCCGCGGATCGAGACGAACTCGGCCATCCGCGCAGGCAGGCCGCTCCGCTTCGGCTGCAGGAACGCGATCACGAGGAAGGCGATCACCGCGGCTGCGAGGAGGGCGAGCACGATCATCGTGATCGACGAGCTCCAGACGCGGTCGCCGATCGAAGGCTTGTAAGGCGGAGGCGCCGCGGTCGAAACCGTCAGCGCGGGGGTCCGGTAACCCGTGACCTGCGTCCCGACGCCGTTCACCTGCACCTTGACGGCGACCGCCTTGTCCGGGCCGGCCTGCGACGTGTACTGGAGCAGGTACTCGCTC
>DASXOM010000005.1:0-2270 GCA_036494245.1 Gaiellaceae bacterium | reverse complement strand
TCCGGCGCTCATCCCCGCGTGGTGGGGGGACACGACGATCGTCGAGGAGATGGACGTCCGGCCGGGCGGCCGCTGGCGTTTCCGCACGCCGCACGGCGTCGTCGAGGGCGAGTTCCGCGAGGTCGAGGCGCCGGAACGGCTCGTCCAGACGTTCCAGAACCACCTCCAGACACTCGAGTTCGAGGATCTCGGCGGGCGGACGAAGTTGACCCAGACGATGCGCTTCGAGACGACCGAGCAGCGGGATACGACGATGCAGTACGGCGTCGAGGAGGGCGCGAAGAGCGGCTTTGCGCGCATCGACGCGGCGCTGCAGAAGCTCAGACTCGAAGCGTGAGCCAGACATCGGCGCCCGAGGAGCGGTGGTTGCCGATGTGTGCGGTTCCACCATGCGACTCGGCGATCGTCTTCGCGATCGAGAGACCGAGGCCGGCGCCGTTGCCCGTCCTCGCCTGATCGACCCGGGAGAAGCGCTCGAAAGCATGCGGGACGAACTCCGGATCGAAGCCCCGGCCGTTGTCGCGCACGTGGAGCTCGACCTGTCCGTCGGAGGCGCTCGCCTCGAGGCGGATCTCGTCGCCGCCATACCGAAGGGCGTTGTCGACCAAGTTGCCCAGCGCCTGCTCGAGCCTGAGCCGATCCCCACTGACCCGGACTTCGTGGGACCCCGGGCGCCGCAACGTCTTGCCGAGCTCCTGTGCCCGCCATTCGAAGCGGGCCGCGACCGAGGCGAAGAGATCATTCACTGCGACCGACTCGATTCGGAGCGGCAGCTGCCCGCGATCGGCGCGAGCCAGTAGGAGCAGGTCCTCGGCCAGCTGGGAGAGGCGCTCGGCTTCATGCGAAGACCGGCGCACGGCATCTCGAAGCTCTTCCACGGTCGTCGCCTGCCGCAGAGCGAGCTCGAGCTCGGTGCGGAGGAGCGCAAGGGGCGTACGGAGCTCGTGGCCGGCGTCCGCGACGAACTCGCGCTCCCGCGCGAGCGCGGCCTCGAGCCGGTCGAGCATCTCGTTCAACGTCTCGCCCAGGCGCTGCAGCTCGTCACCGGTGGGCGGAACGGGGAGCCGCTCACCCGGTCTGTCGGCCGAGACCGCCGCGGCACGTCGGCGCATCGACTCGACCTGCCGGAGCGAGACACCCGCCAGCAGGTAGCCGGCGCCCGACGCGAGGAGCAGAGCAATCGGCCCGGCGATCAACAGCTCGTCGCGGAAGCTCGAGAGCGTCTCGACGTCGTTCTGCTTGGTCGCGCCCACCACGAGCACAGCGCGTTCGCCGCCGCGCGTCACCGCCGTCGCCAGCAAGCGCGATCCTTCGTTCAGGCCGGGAACCGACGGCTTGTCGACGTAGATCGGGTGGCTCCCGGCACGACGCAGCTCGGCCCGGGACAGGAGCGACACCCGTCCGAGGGGCTTCGTCGCGTCCAGGACAAGACCGTTCGGTGCGAGGAGCTCCACGTAGCTCTCGCCTCGCTCGACGAACCGTCCCCCGTTGTCCTTCCCGAGCACCGGTTGCGGCTGGCTCACGAGCGCGGCGAGATCCTGGGCGCGCTGCTGCAGCTCACGATCGAGAGCGAGCGCGAGGTGAGAGGACAGGCGGAGATAGAGAAAAAGGCCTGTGCCGGCGAGCACGACGGCCATCGCGAGCGCGAACGCGATCGTGACGCGAAGCCGGATCGGTAGCCGACTCACGCGCTGTCCTCACGGCGGAGGCGGTAACCGGCGCCCCGGACGGTCTCGAGCGAGCGGCGCTTGAAGGGCTCGTCGATCTTGCGCCGCAGGCGCCGTACGTAGACGTCGACGATGTTCGAGCGGTTGTCGTAGGCGAAGTCCCAGGCGTGCTCGAGCAGGTGCAGCCGCGAAAGCACCTCTCCCGCCCTTCGCATGAACGTCTCCAGCAAGGCGAACTCCTTGGCCGTGAGCTGGATGGGTGTCGACCCGCGCGTCACATCTCGCGTCGCCGGATCGAGGCGAAGATCGTCGACGATGAGAACCGCGGGGCGCTCACCGTCGCCGCGACGCGCGAGCGCCCGCAGGCGAGCGAGCAGCTCCGCGAACGAGAACGGCTTCACGAGGTAGTCGTCGGCGCCGCTGTCGAGTCCCGCGACGCGGTCCTCGACGGAGTCGCGCGCCGTGAGCATCAGCACCGGCGCCCACACGCCGGCCGCGCGGAGGCGGCGGCAGACCTCGAAGCCGTCGATGTCGGGGAGCATCACGTCGAGCAGCACCGCGTCGTAGTCGTGGGCCTCCGCCATCCAGAGAGCGTCGGCGCCG
>DASXOM010000004.1:0-10619 GCA_036494245.1 Gaiellaceae bacterium | reverse complement strand
AGGCCGCGGCGTTCGTCGCCGAGCACGTCACGAAGCCTGTGCTTGCCTACATCGCCGGCTTCTCCGCGCCGCCCGGCAAGACGATGGGCCACGCGGGGGCGATCATCTCCGGCTCCTCGGGGACGGCGCAGGGCAAGAAGGAGGCGCTCGAGGCCTGCGGGATCGCGGTCGGCACGACTCCGACCGAGGTCGCGCAGATGGTGGCCGAGCGGGTGAAGTAGCGGTCGGCCGGCCGGAAGCGGCGATACGCTCCGAGCGTGATCTCCTTCGCCCGCGGTGTTCCGGCCCCCGAGTGTCTCGCGGTCGACGAGCTCGCGGACTGCGCGCGCGCAGCGCTCGAGCGCGACGGCCGGACGATCCTCAGCTACGGCCCCGGCGGTGGCTACGGCCCGCTGCGCGAGCTGCTCGCCGAACGGCACGGCGTCGAGCCGTCGCGCGTCGTGATCACGAGCGGCTCCCTCCAGGGCTTCGTGTTTCTCGCCGAGCAGCTCATCCGGCCCGGCAGCCGCGTTTTGGTGGAGGCGCCGACGTACGACCGGCCACTGAAGATCCTTACGCGGCTCGGGGCGGAGATCGTGACCGTCCCGATGGACGAAGAGGGGCTCATCCCCGACGAGCTCCCCGAGGGTGAGTTCGCGTTTCTCTACACGATCCCGACCTTCCAGAACCCGAGCGGGCGCACGCTGTCCGTCGAGCGCCGGCACAGGCTTGCCGAGCTCGCGGCCGAGCGGAACCTGCTCGTGCTCGAGGACGATCCCTACGGGCTCGTGCGCTACGACGGCGAGCCGCTCCCGAGCGTGTTCGAGCTGAGCGGGCGACAGATCGCGTACTGCTCGTCATTCTCGAAGACGATCGCTCCCGGCGTGCGCGTCGGCTGGTACGTCCTGCCGCCCCAGCTTGCGGCCCAGATCGAGGCGCTCGCCGTCTCGACCTACATCTCGCCGCCGTACCTCTCGCAGGCGACGGTGCTCGAGTTCCTGCAGCGAGGCAGCTTCGAGCCGAACCTCGAGCGGGTGAACGGGCTGCTCCGCGAGCGGCGCGACGCCATGCTCGACGCGCTCGGGCGCGAGTTGCCCGAGGACGCGACCTGGACGCGGCCGGAAGGCGGCTACTTCGTCTGGGTCGAGCTTCCGTCCGGACCTCCCGGGAGCGAGCTGCTCGCGGCGGCTGAGGAGGCGGGGGTAACGTTCGTCAAGGGAAGCGACTTCTTCCCGGGTGGGCAGAGCGGCCTGCACGCGCTGCGGCTGGCCTTCAGCTTCGTCTCGCCCGACGAGATCGCCAACGGCGTGTCAGTGCTCGGCGGGCTCGTGCGAGCGGCGGCGCCGGCGGCGCTCTAGCTGCCCGAGCAGGATCCCGCCGAGCAGACCGACGCCGAGGGCGAGCAGGATCAGCCAGACGAGCGAGACATGCGCCGAGGTGAGCACGAAGTGGACGTGCACCTGCCCCCGGTTCTCGAGGACGAAGCCGATCGCGTAGGCGACGAGGAGGCCGAGGACGATCAGCCGGACATAGAGCCGCGGCTGCCAGCGGTCGGCAACCTCGTCGGTATCGATCTTGGGGCGGCGCAGGCGCACGCCTGAATCCTATGAACTAGGCGACAGCGTGCACGGCCACGGGCCGCGGTACGAGGCGCGGCTGCGGCGGCGGCGTCAGCCGACCCACGGACTGGACGCGGAACGTCGGGCAGATCGTCTCTCCGGGAAGGGCACAGAGGCCCGCGCGGCGGAAATAGCAATCTGCACACGTTGGTGTGGGACGTTTGCTCATCTAAGTATTTGCTCTAAGGAAGTACGGGCCGCTCTCGAGGTGCGATGATAGGTGCAGATTCCGCTAAAGCAAGCGTTGCCGCAGACGAAAACTGACGAATTTCCGGCAGTTTCGACCGGCAAGAAAACGATGGTTTGTCCTACGCCCGCGGCAACGTTGCCAGGGCGCGCAACGCCTGGTCGATGTTGCGGACCGGAATGATGCGAACCGGCCCGGCATAGCGGCGCGCGTCTCTCGCGTTCTGCCCGGCCGGCACGAGAAAGACGTCGGCCCCGGCCTGCCTCACTCCATACGTCTTCTGCTTGATGCCGCCGATCGGGCCGACCTGACCGTCCAGCTCCATCTCGCCGGTCGCCGCCACCTTGTGCCCGTGGAGGACGTTGCGCCCCAGTTTCTGCATCACCTCGAGCGTGAAGGCGAGCCCTGCCGACGGTCCGCCGATGCCGCTGGTGTCGATCGCGACCTTGATCGGCAGCTTGATCGTCGCGGACTGGTCCGGAACGAAGCCCACCAGCGCCCGCCCCCCTACGCCGATCGTCCGGACGGGCACCGTCAAGGTGCGCCCGCCTCGCAGGACACTCAGCTTGACCACGGCTCCAGGCTGCACGTGTCCCAGCTCCTCGTGCAGGGAGGCCTCGGTAGGGGTCGGCTTGCCGTCGACGGAGACGACCACGTCCATCGGCTGCAGGTGGCACGGAGCGTCCGTGTCGGCGATCAGTTGCGAGACGACGACCCCGGTCGGCCTGACCACGACGTTGTAGCCGAGCTTGCGCAGCGCGACGGCCGCCGCGACGCGCTGGGAGAACGACATCTCCTGCAGCGCTGCCGCTTCGGCCTGCGCCGGAGAGGCGCAGGGAGGGACGATCGCGCCGGCCGGCACGAGCGTCGCGCGTGGGCGAAGGGAAGGAAAGAGCGCCTCGAGCGTGCTCGCCCGGCGCTCGATCACATCGACGAAATAAAGGCTGCCGGGCTTGGCGGGGCGGGCTCCCTGCACGTTGACGAGCGGGGAGACGGGATGGGCGACGTCGGGGAGCAGGATGTACTTCTGCGCTTGGCCGGGGAAGTCTCCGGAGGGGACCAGGTAGAGGATGGCGAGCACGGCGAAGACGAGGACGACTACACCGCCCAGCGCGCGCCAGGGTGAGAGGTGGCGTCTCAAAACAGGAACCGCTTTAGTCCGCCGTCGACGACGAGAGTCTGCCCGGTGACGTAGCGAGCGCGGTCGGAGGCGAGGAAGCAGACGACGTCGCCGAACTCGCGCGGAGTTCCCCACCGCCGGAGCGCGATCTCCTCGAGCTGCTCGTCGCTCGGCCCGCCGGGGTAGAGCTCGTCGAGCCTCGCCGTCGCGATCCGGCCGGGCGCGACGCAGTTGACGGTGATCCCCTTTGGCCCGACCTCCCGGCTGAGCGTCTTCAGCCAGCCGGTGAGTGCCGGCCGGAAGGTGTTGGAGAGCGCGAGGTGTGTGGTGGGCTCCTGGGCCGCGAGCGACGTGACTGCGACGATCCGCCCGGCAGAGCTGCGCTCGAGGTGCCCGAGGCAGAGCCGTACGAGCGTGACCGCGGGCCGCAGGAGGAGCCGGTAGGCCGACTCGAGGGACGTCTCGTCGGCGTCCCGGGCCGTCCCCGGCGGCGGGCCGCCGCCGTTCCAGACGAGGACGTCGAGGCCGCCGAACCGCTCCACTGCCGTCGCCACGGCCTGCTCGAGGTCGCCGTCCTCGTTCACGTCACCCCCGACCGCGACTCCGCCGAGCCGCGCAGCGTGCTCGGAGAGCTGTTCCGCGCGGCGGGCGAACAGGACGACGTTGGCACCCTCCTCGGCCAGCGCCTCGGCGCTCGCGAGACCGAGGCCCGAGGATGCACCGCAGACGAGCGCCGTGCGTCCGCTCAGCCCGAGATCCATGACTCCGGCAGTTGTCCGGAGCTTGCGACGACTCGCGTCGTCATGCCGCCGCGGGCGGCGAACTCGCCCTCGACCTCGACGAAGCGCGGCGCGCCCTCTGCGACGAGCCGCTCGAGCACCTCGTTCACGACCTCCTCCTGGAAGATCTTCCGCTCGCGGAAGGAGGTCAGGTAGTCGCGGAGCGACTTGAGCTCGAAGAGCTTCTCGTCAGGGACGTAGCGGATCGTGAGCTCGCCGAAGTCGGGCGCGTCGGTGAGTGGGCAGATCGAGGTGAACTCCGGCGCGCCGAGCTCGACGAGGTAGTCGCGCTCTCGGAACCGGTTCTCGATCGTCTCGAGCAACGTGGCTCAGGTGGAGAGTACGCCGACGACGTCCCGAACCGCCTCGGCGCTCTGCCCGAGCGCCTCGCGCTCGTCGTCGGATAGCTCGAGCTCCACGATCTCCTCGATGCCGCCGGCGCCGAGCTTCACCGGCACGCCGATGTAGAGGCCGTCGATCCCGTATTCGCCCTCGAGCAGCGCCGTGCAGGGCAGGACGCGCTTCTGGTCGAGGAGGATCGCATCGACCATCTCCGCGATCGCCGCTCCCGGCGCGTACCAGGCGGAGGTCCCGAGCAGCTGCACGATCTCGCCGCCGCCCTTCGCGGTGCGCTCGACCATCTCCCGGATCCGCTCCTCGGAGACGAGCTCCCGCAGGGGAACGCCGCCAACGGTCGTCGCAGAGACGACGGGAACCATCTGGTCGCCGTGGCCGCCGAGCACGAGCGCCTGCACGTCTCGCACGGAGGCGCCGGTCTCCCAAGCGATGAAAGTGCGGAAGCGCGCGGTGTCGAGGATGCCGGCCTGGCCGAAGACACGCTCCTTGGGGAAGCCCGAAGCGCTCTTCGCAACGTGGCACATCGCGTCGAGGGGGTTCGAGAGGATGACGAGGATGCAGTCGGGGCTCTGGGCGACGATCTGCTCGGTCACCGAGCCGACGATCTTCTCGTTCGTCGTCACGAGGTCGTCGCGCGACATGCCCGGCGAGCGCGGGAGACCGGCGGTGATCACGACGACGTCGGAGCCGGCCGTCTGCTCGTAGTCGTTCGTGCCGGTGATGTTCGGCTCGAAGCCGAGGACCGGGCCCATCTGGTTCAGGTCGAGAGCCTTGCCCTGCGGCAGGCCCTCCTTGATGTCCGTGAGGACGACGTCCGCGTAGTCGCGCGCCGCGAGGATGTGCGCGGCGGTCGCGCCCGTCGCACCCGCGCCGACGATCGTGATCTTCCTTCTCATCATGCGGCTACCTCAGCCTCCAGCTTCTCGATGACCGCGTCCGCGACCTCGCTCGTTCCTACGGCGGTCGGGTCGTCGCGGTTCGGCTTCATGTCGTAGGTGACGCTCTCGCCCTCGGCGATCACGCCGGCGATCGCGCTTTCGAGCCGGTCAGCAGCGCTGCGCTCGTCGAGGTGGCGGAGCATGAGGACGCCCGACAGCATCTGCGCGATCGGGTTGACCTTGTTCTGGCCGGCGTACTTCGGCGCAGAGCCGTGCGTGGGCTCGAAGACCGCGACGGTCTCGCCGTAGTTCCCGCCGGGGGCGACGCCGAGGCCGCCGATCATCCCCGCGGCGAGGTCGGAGAGGACGTCGCCGTAGAGGTTTGGCAGCACGAGCACGTCGTACTCCTCCGGCCTCTGCACGAGCTGCATGCACATGTTGTCCACGATCCGATCGTCGAACTCGACGTCCACGTTCTCGGCAGCGACCTCGCGGGCGACCTGCAGCCAGAGCCCGTCGGTGAATTTCATGATGTTCGCCTTGTGCACGGCCGTGACCTTGCGGCGGCTGTTGGTGCGCGCGTAGTCGAACGCGAACTCGAAGATGCGGCGCGTGCCGGTGATGGAGATCGGCTTGATCGAGATGCCCGCGTCCTTGTGGCGGAGCCGGCCGCCGCGGCCCTCGATCCACTGGATCAGCTCCGCAGCCTCCGGCGTGCCCTGCTCATACTCGATGCCGGCGTAGAGATCCTCCGTGTTCTCGCGCACGATGATCAGGTCGACGTCGTCGAAGCGGCTGCGGACGCCGGGATAGCTCTTGCACGGCCGCACCTGTGCGTACATGTCCAGCTCCTTGCGGAGCGCGACGTTGACCGACCGGAAGCCGCCGCCGACGGGCGTGGTGATCGGGCCTTTCAGCGCGACGCCGGTCTCGCGGATCGCGTCGAGGACCTCGGGAGGCAGCGGGTTGCCGCCGTGCTTCTCCATCACATCCGCGCCGGCCTCGCGCACGTCCCACTCGAGCTCGACCCCGGTCGCCTCGAGAACGCGCCGCGTCGCCTCTGTCAGCTCTGGCCCCGTGCCGTCGCCGGGGATGAGGACGACCCTGTGCGGCATCGCGGGCGAGCGTAGCGGAGCGGTCGTTAGGCTCGGGCGGTGAACCTCGCAGAAGCAGCGGCGCAGGCCGACGAGCTGGCCGAGAACGGCTCGGCGCAGGAGCTGGCGACGCTCCGGAGCGAATGGGACGACGAGCTCGAGGCGGCGGCTCGGAGCGCGGACTTCCGCGAGCGGGCGCTGGCCTTTCGTGCGGTCGGCATGTTCCGCTGGCGGGCGAAGGAGGAGCTGCTGCGCCGCGGTCTCGACGACGGCAGCCCGGCGGCACGGGGCTCGGCTCTGTTGTCGCTCGAGCTTCTCTCCCGCGACCATCCCAGCACGGTCAACTCCGTACGGCCGCTGCTGCACAAGATGCTGGCGGACGAGGACGAGAACCCTGCCGTCCGCCGCCTCGCGGTGCTGGTGCTGAAGAACGGTTCGGCGCAGCGCGACACGGTCGTGCTACTCGAGGGGCTGGCCGTCGACGAACGTGCGGACGGCGAGCTGCGCAAGGCAGCCGGCACGGTCGCCCAGGCGCTGAAGCGGAAAGGTCAGGACAAGCGCTAGGAAGAAGTGCAGGTCGTGCAGACGCGAGCCTGAATCTGGCGACCGCAGGACGGGCAGACGCGCTTCTGCCGGCGGTGCTCGAGCGCGCTCTTCTGGAGGCCGGCCTTGATCATCAGCCAGCCGGCTCCGAGGGTGCTCACGGCGGCGAATGCGACGTGCGGGTCGAGGTGCATGCCTACTTCCTTGCTTGTTTCGCCTGCTTCAAACGGCGCGCATGCGGGTGCGCCTGGAAATACAACTCGCGCCGCCGGCGATCGGATACGTGCGTGTAGAGCTCCGTCGTCGCGAGATCGGCATGCCCGAGCATCTCCTGGACTGCCCGCAGGTCGGCGCCTCCTTCCAGCAGGTGGGTTGCGAACGAGTGGCGCAGGAGGTGGGGGTGGATGCGCTCGGGCTCGAGCCCTGCCTTGTCGGCGAGGCGCCGCAGGATGAGGAATGCGCCGGCGCGGGTGAGCGGGCCGCCGTGCGCGTTCAGGAACAACTCCTGCCGGTGTCGCCGGTCGAGGTATGGGCGCCCGCGCGCGAGGTAGCGGCGGAGGGCGTCCGCTGCCTCGCGCCCGATCGGTACGACCCGTTCCTTGCTTCCCTTGCCGAAGGCGCGAACGAGCCGGTTTTCGAGATCCACGGACTGACGGTCGAGCGCGACCGCTTCGCTCACACGTAGCCCGGCGCCGTAGAGGAGCTCGCCGAGGGCACGGTCGCGAAGGTGCCTCGGCGTCGTCCCTGCTGCCGCGTCGAGAAGGCGCTCGACCTCCGCGGGCGAGAGCGTGCGCGGCAGCGTTCGGCGGCGCCTCGGAAGCTCGACGTTCGCCGCCGGGTTGTCCTCCCGGGCTCCGAGGAGCACCTGGTGCCGGAAGAAGGAGCGGACGGCCGCGAGCCGGCGCGCGACCGTGGTCGGCGCCAGCCCGTCCGCACGAAGCTGCGCGACATAGGCGGCGAGGTCGTCGGTGCTTGCGTCCGCCGGCGAGCGGCCCAGCCAGCTGGTGAGGTGAGCGAGATCGCGCCGGTACGCCTCGACGGTGCGAGGCGCGAGGCGCGCCGAGGAGAGGGCGAGAAACCCCTCGACGGCTGGATCGGACTTCTCGGTCACGCGCGCTGATTTCGGCCCGCGACGGGTGACGCCTGCTCGAATGACGGTGTGCAGCGCAGGCATGTCCTTATCTACGGCTTCGTCCAGGGTGTCGGTTTTCGCTTCGCGGTCGAGCGGGCTGCGAGCTCGCGGGACGTGTCGGGGTGGGTGCGGAACCGGCCCGACGGAGCGGTGGAGGCCGTCTTCGAGGGCGACCCGCGGGACGTCGAGGCGCTCGTCGACTTCTGCCGCCGCGGGCCGCGCGGCGCCGACGTCCAGCGCGTTGAGGCCGAGGAGGAATCACCCGAGGGCCTGGCCGGCTTCCGCGTCGCCGGCTGAGGCCAGCCCGCGGAACGGCTCGGCGCTCGCCCAGACGATCTCGCCGCGCGCGAGGTCCAGGTCCTCGAGATCGTCCCGGCGCAGGCGAGCCGTGAGACGCGCCCCGCCGCCCTCTGCGAGATCGACGCGGGCGTCCGCGCCGAGCACCGCGATCCGCTCGATCTCGACCTCCACGGCTCCGTCGCTTGGCCAGCGGCGAAGGACGACCTCGTGCGGCCGCACGAGACGCTCGCCAAGGCGCACGGCATCGCCGACGAAGCGCAGGACGAACTCGGAAGCCGGTGAGTCGTAGAGCTCGGCCGGCGCGCCGACCTGCTCGAGCTGCCCGTGGTCGAGCACGGCGACCCGGTCGGCGACCTCCATCGCCTCTTCCTGGTCGTGCGTCACGAACACCGTCGTCACGTGCACCTCCTCGTGCAGGCGGCGCAGCCAGTCGCGCAGCTCGGCCCGCACGCGGGCGTCCAGGGCGCCGAACGGCTCGTCGAGGAGCAGGACACGCGGCTTCGCTGCCAGCGCGCGCGCGAGAGCCATGCGCTGGCGCTGCCCGCCCGACAGCTTCGAGGGATACCGGTCTGCGAAACCCGAGAGCTGGACGAGATCGAGCAGCTCGTCGACGCGGTCGCGGATCTCCTGCTTGGGCCGCTTCCGGATCGTGAGCGCGAAGGCGACGTTGTCGCGGACCGTCATGTGCTTGAACGCCGCGTAGTGCTGGAAGACGAAGCCGACGTTGCGCCGCTGCGGCGTGAGCCGGGTTGCGTCCTCACCCGCGAGCAGGACCTCGCCGGAGTCGGGGCGCTCGAGGCCGGCGACGATGCGCAGCAGGGTCGACTTCCCCGAGCCGCTCGGGCCGAGCACGGCCGTGAGCGAGCCGTCGGGGATCTCGAGCGAGATGTCGTCGAGGGCGGTGAAGGTGCCGAAGCGCTTGCTGACGCTGCGAATCTCGATCGACATCTATACGGCTCCCTCTTTCGGCTTGGTCATGGTCATCAGGACGAGCACGAGCACCGCGATGACGGCAAGCACCACGGCAATCGCGTAGCTGCCACTCGTCTGGAAGTTCTGGATCAGGTCGTCGATGCGCGTCGTGGCCGTCTCGGTCTTGCCCTCGATCCGGCCCGACACGACCGCCACTGCTCCGTACTCGCCGAGGCAGCGCGCCGTCGTCAGGATCACGCCGTAGATCACCGCCCAGCGGATCGAGGGCAGCGTGATCAGCCGGAACCGCTGCCAGCGGTTCGCGCCGAGGGTGCCGGCGGCCTGCTCCTGCTCGTTGCCTAGCTCGCGGAGCATTGGGATGACCTCGCGCGCGACGAACGGCACCGAGACGAAGATCGTCGCGAGCACGATCGCCGGCAGGGCGAACAGGACCTGGAACCCGTGGTTGGATAGCCAGTCGCCGAACCAGCCGCCGCGCGGCGCATAGAGGAGAAACAGGGCGAGGCCGATGACGACCGGCGAAACGGCGAGGGGTAGGTCGATGAAGGCGTTCAGCAGCCCCTTGCCGCGGAAACGGCGGCGCACGATCGCGAGCGCGCAGAGCACGCCGAAGACGGTGTTGAGGGGGACCGCGATGGCTGCAGCGATCAGCGTCACCTGGAACGCGTGGAGCGTGTAGGGGTCCGACAGCGCCTGCCAGACCGGTTCCAGCCCGTGCTCGAACGTGCGGTAGAAGACCATCGCGAGCGGAGCGAGCAGGATGACGGTCAGGTAGCCGAGGGCCACCACGCGCAGGCCGAGCCGCCTAGGCACGTTCGTGCCTCGTGGCGTAGAAGCGCAGGGCGCCGACGGCGAGGAGCAGCACGAAGGCTGCACCAAGCAGCACGATCGCGACGGCCGCTGCCTGGGCGGGCTCGCCGTCCTGGATCACGTTGAAGATGAAGACCGACGCGACCTCGGTGTGGAGGGTGCTCCCCGCGACCAGGACGATGGCGCCGATCTCGCCGAGTGCGCGGGCGAGCGCGAGGACGGAGCCGGAGAGGATCCCCGGCAGGATGTTCGGCAAGACGATCCGCCGGAAGACGGTGAACTGGCTGGCGCCGAGCGAGCGAGCCGCCTCCTCCATCTCCACGTCGAGCTCGATCAGGACGGGCTGCACCGTCCGGATGACGAACGGGAGCGTGACGAAGGAGAGCGCGAGCATGATCGCGGCGCGAGTGAAGGCGATGTCGATCCCGACCGGCGAATTCGGGCCGTAGAGCGTGAGCAGCGTCAGGCCGGCGACGATCGTCGGCAGGGCGAACGGCAGGTCGATCACGGAGTTGACGAGCGACTTGCCAGGGAAGTCGTCGCGGACGAGCACCCACGCCGTGATCGTGCCGAGCACCGCGTTGATCAGGACGACGACGAAGGCCGCCGCGAAGGTGAGCTTCAGCGCTCCGACTGCCTCGGGGCTCGAGACGACCTGCCAGAAGGCGTGGCCTCCGCCCTTCTTCGCTTCCCAGATGAGTGCCGCGATCGGCAGGACGACGATGACGAGCAGGTACGTCGAGATGACGCCGACGGACAGGGCCGTACTGGCCCGTCCGTCGGCGCTGAGCCTGCGTGCCGGCGCGGTCGCGCGCGCCGCGACGGCGCTAATGGGTGGGGCCTCCGACGGCCTGCTCGATCTTGACCATCCGGCCGTTGTCCAGGTCG
>DASXOM010000003.1:0-4675 GCA_036494245.1 Gaiellaceae bacterium | reverse complement strand
CTCAGGTCGAGCTCGTCGAAGCCGGCGAGACCGTCGGGGAGCGGCGTCCCCTTCGCCTTGTGCAGCGCGACCTTGAGCGTCGTGAGGCCGAGCATCGCGCACTTGAGCCGCACCGGAGTGAGCGGGACGCCGATCTCGGCGAGCAGCTCGTCCTTGTCGAGCACGGCGACCTCCTGGGCGGTGCGGCCCTTGGTCATCTCCATCAGCATCGACGTGGCGGCCTGCGAGATCGCGCAGCCGCGGCCCGAGAACTTCACGTCCTCGATCGTCTCGCCGTCCTCGTCGAACGCGACGTAGACCGAGACTTCGTCGCCGCAGAGCGGGTTCTGGCCCTCGGCCTCGGCGTCAGCGTCCTCGATCACCCCGTGCCCGCGCGGGTTCTTGTAGTGGTCGAGGATGACCTCGCGGTACAGGCTCTCGAGGCCTGGATCCGTGCTCATGCAAACACCTTACGGACGGCATAGAGGCCGTCGACGAGCTGGTCGATCTCCTCGGGGATCGTGTAGAGGTAGAAGCTCGCCCGGTTGGTCGCCGCGACGCCGAGCTTCTGCATCAGCGGCTGGCAGCAGTGGTGGCCGGCGCGAATCGCGACGCCCTGCAGGTCGAGGATCTGCGCGACGTCGTGCGGGTGGATGTCCTCGAGGTTGAAGGAGACGATGCCCGCGCGGCGATCCGCGGCAGGGCCGTAGAGCCTGATGCCGGGCACATCCGCCAGGCGGCCGAGCGCGTAGGCCGCGAGCTCGTGCTCGTGCGCCTCGATCGCCTCGAGGCCGACAGCCTCGAGATAGTCGATCGCCGCGCCGAGCCCAACGGCCTCCGCCATCGGCGCCGTGCCCGCCTCGAACTTGTGCGGCAGCTCGCCCCACGTCGTCTTCTCGAGGCGCACCGAGCTGATCATGTGACCGCCGGTCATGAACGGATCCATCGCCTGCAGCAGCTCGGCCCGTCCCCAGAGCGCGCTCGCGCCGCTCGGGCCGCACATCTTGTGGCCCGAGATCGCGAGGAAGTCGACGCCGAGCGCCTGCACGTCGACCTTCGTGTGCGGCGCTCCCTGGGCGGCGTCGCAGACGTAGATCGCGCCCTGCGCGTGCGCCCACTCGGCGAGCTTCGCGACCGGGTTGATCGTGCCGAGCGAGTTCGAGATCAGGTTCGTCGCGACGACCTTGACGCGGCCGCCCTGCGCGACCTCGTCGAGCGTGGAGAGGTCGAGCTCCCCTTGGTCGTCGAGCGGGATCATCCGCAGCTCGGCGCCGGTCTTGCCGGCGATGAACTGCCAGGGCACGAAGTTCGAGTGGTGCTCGAGCTCGGTGACGACGACAAGATCGCCGGGGCCGAGATTCCACAGGCCCCACGCGTACGCGACGAGGTTGATCCCCTCGGTCGCGTTGCGGGTGAAGATCACCTCGCGGGCGTCAGGCGCGTTGAGGAACGCGCGCACCCGCTCCCGCGAGTGCTCGAGCGCCTCGGTCGCGCGCTCGGCCAGCACGTAGACCCCGCGGTGAACGTTCGCGTACGAGGTCTCGTAGAACTCCGTCATCGCGTCGAGCACCTGCCGCGGCTTCTGCGAGCTCGCCGCCGAGTCGAGGAACGCGAGCGGCTTGCCGTGGATCTCCTGCTCGAAGATCGGGAAGTCAGCGCGCAAGGTGCGGGCATCGAGCTTGGACACGGTCTTCACGGCCATGAAGCCATCGTACCGGCGGCCCTGTGGGGCTCTGGCGGCCCCTAACGCGTGCGGAACGAGGCGCCGACGTAGCCGGCAGCAGCGGCCTTGCCCTGGCCCGCCTTGACCTTGGCGATGCCCTTCGCGTTCGCGTGATACGTGTGGCCGGCGATCTTGAAAGTCGCTCCGCCCACGGGGGTGAGGTCGTCCAGCGCCTGGACGTAGTGCAGCACGACCTTCCTCTTCTTCTTGCCCGTGCCGGCCGTTTCCACCTTGCGGTAGGCGCGCACGCTGAGCCCCGGCTCGAGCTGTTGCTCGACGAGGGACGAGCCCGTGTTGACGATCACGTCGACTGCGCCGACTTTCCCGGGAAGCCCGACGGCCGAGAGGTCGTAGGCCGTCCCGTTGAGCCTCGTGGAGACAAGCGCGCCGGTGTGCGCGGCGTGCGTGCGCGAGCGCGTGACGTGGACGCGCCCCTGCCCGGACCAGGCCGCCCAGAGCCGTTCGGACGGGTCGACCGAAAGCGCCATGTGCGGATCGCCGCCCGTGAACTTGCCGCCGACGGGCATCTCGTTCTTCGGCGTCGCAGCGCCCTGGAAGCGCTGGACGGAGAACGCGCTTGCGTCTGGGTAACCGGGCGCCCAGCCGAGGTACGTGAAGCCGGCCGAATCGGAGACGAGCGGCACGCGGTCGTCGCGCGGGGCGGTTGGAGCGAACCCGTACGTTTGCCCCGGCACGAGATCGCTCCCGAGCTGCTCGACGACGAAGCTTCCGGAGGTATCGGCGTTCGAGTAGAAGGCGACGCGCACGACACCGGTGCTGTCGACGGCGATCGACGCGCCGTAGCCGCAGCATTGCGGGAAGACGTTCCGCACGGTCTCGCCGTTGAGACCCTTGAAGACGTTCACGAAGCCGGTTCCGTCCTGGACGAAGTACGGCGTGCCATCGGGACCGACCGTCGCCCCGACGACGCCGCCGACGTCGTGCGACTGCGTCTGGATCGGTCCCGTCCAGCTGACGCCGTCGTTGGTCGACGTCATGCGCCCAATGCCGGAGCCGTTCGGGAAGTAGAGCTGGATCGAGCCGTCCGGCAGCTGGACGAGCTGCGTCTGGCCGGCGATCGGGTCGCCGGTCACGACGGCTTGCGGGGCGCCACCGGCCCTCGCGACCGAGATCGTGCCGGGGATCGGCGACTCGAACGAGACGAGCTCCGTCCCGGCGCTGGTCACGATCATCGACGGGATCACGGTGTTCCCGACGCCGGTCGCGAGCGTGGTCCACGCAAAGGCGGAGGGGGCAGCGAGAAGCACTCCCGCGAATGCGAGAGCCGCCAGGACGATGCGACGCATACGCCTGACCATCGCACTGCGACCCGAAACGGTCAAGCCCTCGGTCGGGTCATCTCCGTCGCTATCGTCGCTCGCCGGGAATGGCGGACTACATCTACACCATGTACCGGGCCGACAAGTTCTACGGCCCCGACCGCCAGGTGCTGGCGAACATCTCGCTGTCGTTCCTGCCGGGAGCGAAGATCGGCGTGCTCGGCCCGAACGGCGCCGGCAAGTCGACGCTCCTGCGGATCATGGCCGGCAAGGACGAGCCCTCCTCCGGCGTCGCCGAGCTCGCGCCCGGCGCAAGCGTCGGTCTGCTCGAGCAGGAGCCGGAGCTCGATCCGGCCAAGGACGTGCGCGGCAACGTCGAGGACGGCGTCCGCCCGCTGCGCGACCTGCTCGACCGCTTCAACGAGATCAGCGCCGCCTTCGCCGAGCCCGACGCCGACTTCGACACGCTGCTCGCCGAGCAGGCGAAAGTGCAGGACGCTATCGATCGCGCCGACCTCTGGCAGCTCGACGACAAGCTCGACCACGCGATGGACGCGCTCCGCGTGCCGGAGGGCGACCGCGACGTCGAGACCCTGTCGGGCGGAGAGCGCCGCCGAGTCGCGCTCTGCCGGTTGCTCCTCTCCTCGCCGGACCTGCTCCTCCTCGACGAGCCGACGAACCACCTCGACGCGGAGTCGGTGCTCTGGCTCGAGCGCTTCCTCGCGGAGTACAAGGGCACGGTCATGGCCGTCACGCACGACCGCTACTTCCTCGACAACGTTGCCGGCTGGATCCTCGAGCTCGACCGCGGCCGCGGGATCCCGTTCCAGGGCAACTACTCGTCCTGGCTCGAGCAGAAGCAGGACCGGCTCGCGCACGAGGAGAAGACGGAGTCGGCGCGCCGCCGCACGCTCGCGCGCGAGCTCGAGTGGGTGCGCGCCAGCCCGCGGGCGCGCCACGCGAAGGCGAAGGCGCGGCTCGGCGCGTATGAGCGCCTGCTCACCGAGGAGCAGAGCGTCAAGCTCGACGGCGTCGAGATCCACATCCCGCCCGGCCCACGGCTCGGCGACGTCGTGATCGAGGCCGAGGGCGTGCGCAAGGGCTTCGGCGAGCGGCTGCTCGTGGACGACCTCACCTTCTCGCTCCCGCCCGCCGGCATCGTCGGCGTCGTCGGCCCGAACGGCGCCGGCAAGACGACGCTGTTCCGGATGATCGCGGGCGAGGAACAGCCCGACGACGGCGCGCTTCGGGTCGGCGACACGGTCGAGCTCGCCTACGTCGACCAGGCGCGCGCCGACCTCGATCCGGCGAACAACGTCTGGAAGGAGATCTCGGGCGGACACGACACCATCGAGCTCGGCAAGCGCGAGGTGAACTCGCGCCAGTACGTCTCGTGGTTCAACTTCAAGAGCGGCGACCAGCAGAAACGCGTCAGCGACTTGTCGGGCGGCGAGCGGAACCGCGTCCACCTCGCGAAGCTCCTGCGCTCGGGCGGCAACGTCCTGCTCCTCGACGAGCCGACGAACGACCTCGACGTCGACACGCTGCGCGCGCTCGAGGAGGCGCTGCTCGAGTTCGCCGGCTGCGCGGTCGTGATCACGCACGATCGCTGGTTCCTCGACCGCGTCGCGACCCACATCCTCGCCTTCGAGGGAAACAGCGAGACGATCTGGTTCGAGGGCTCGTGGGGCGA
>DASXOM010000002.1:0-20534 GCA_036494245.1 Gaiellaceae bacterium | reverse complement strand
AGCATCTCGCGGGCGATCACGAGCCGCTGGATCTCCTGGGTGCCCTCGTAGATCTGCGTGATCTTCGCGTCGCGCATGAACCGCTCGACCGGGTACTCCTTGATGTAGCCGTAGCCGCCGAGGATCTGCACCGCATCGGTCGTGACGGCCATCGCGACATCGCCACACTTGAGCTTCGCCATCGCCGACGCTTTCGTCAGCTCCGTCTCGTCGACGCCCTCGTCGGCCATGCGCCCGAAGCGATAGAGGAGGCCGCGCGCGGCCTCGCACTCAGTCTCCATGTCGGCGAGCTTCGCCTGGATCAATTGATGCTGGCCGATCGGCTTCCCCATCGTCTCGCGCGTCTTCGCGTACTCGAGCGCGTAGTCGGTGGCGCCCTGCGCGATGCCGAGTGCCTGCGCCGCGACGCCGGGCCGGGAGCGGTCGAGGATGCGCATCGCGATCCGGAAGCCTTCGCCCACCTCCCCGAGCAGGTTCGCAGCGGGAATGCGGCAGCCGTCGAACGTCAGCTCGCCGGTCGTCGACCCGGAGATGCCCATCTTCGGCTCGAGCCGCGCGACCGCGAAGCCGGGCGCGTCGGACTCGACCACGAAGGCCGAGATCCCGCTGTGCCCCTCGTTCGGGTCGGTCTTGGCGAAGACCGTGTAGAGGTTCGCGACGCCGGCGTTCGTGATGAAGCGCTTGGAGCCGTCGAGGACGTACTCGTCGCCTTCGCGCCGCGCCGTCGTCCGCATCGCGGCCGAGTCTGAGCCGGAGCCGGACTCGGTCAGCGCGTACGCCGGCAGCCATTCGCCCGAGGCGAACCTCGGGAGAAAGCGCTCCTTCTGCTCGGCGCTGCCGGCGAGCTTGAGGCCGAGCGAGCCGAGCTCCTGCACCGCGAGGATCAGGGCCGAGGTCGCGCAGACCTTGCCTACCTCCTCGATCGCGACCAGCGAGAGGAGCGTGCCGGTGCCGAGGCCGCCATGCTCCTCGGTGAAGAAGAGGCCGAAGATGTCGTTCTCCCGGAACAGCTCGACGACGTCCCAGGGGAACTCGTGCGAAGAGTCGATCTCGGGCGCGCGCGGCGCGATCCGCTCGCGCGCGAGCCGCCGAACGATGTCGCGGAGCTCCCGTTGCTCGTCGTTCAGGACGTCCCAGGGCACGGCGGCGAGTGTATCCGGGAGGGGGCGCCTGCCCCGAGGCGGGCGCCCCCTCGGCTCGGTCAGCCGCGCGGGACGTCGAATTGCGCGAGGAAGTCCTGCGCGCTCTGCGTGTCCATGCGCAGGTCGACGTTGGTCGACCTGCACGCGGAGTCGCCGGAGATGGTGGTCGCCGCGATCGTGTCCGACGCGCCGATGAAGTTCGGCCCGCCCGAGTCGCCGAAGCACGTGCCGCCGGCACCGACCGACGCGTTCTGCGTCAGGCGCAGCCAGCTGCCCGTGAGGGCGTTGAAGAAGGACGTGGCGTTCCCGCGGAAGCCGTCGAACGCGAAGGTCGGCTGCCCGCCGCCCACCTGCCGGTCTCCGTCGCCGTAGCCGACTGCAGTGAACGCCGACGACTGCGTGAGGGTCTTGTTCGCCTTCATAGAGTCGAGGACCCCGACCGGCGGAAGCGTCGCCGGCGTGATCCCCTGCGGGGCGCTCTTGAGCAGGATCACCGCGATGTCGTTCCCATTCTGCGCGGGCTTCGGGTTGTAGAGCGGATCCTGGACCATGTTGCCCTGGATGTAAGGACCTAGTGCGCTGTTGGTGTTGAACGTGACGAACACGGTCGTGGTGTGGAGGTCGTTCAGCAGGAAGTCGGTGCAGTGCGCGGCGGTGAGGAAGACCGTCGGCGCCACGAGCGTGCCGCTGCACACCTCCTGCAGCGTGTTGGGCTGCGACGGGTCGTCGAACGCCATCATCGCGCCGACGTTCGGATGCGCGTCTCCGTCGTGCTGGCCGTTGGTGGTCGCGTACGCCGAGCCGGCCACCACGAGTGCTGCCGCGGCGATGCCCGCGACGATCAGTCTCTTCGACAAGGAAGCCCCCTTCGTCGTGATTACTTGTCCCTCAGGACGTCCTGGAGCGTCAACAGAACCGATCGTACGGGACGCGGCCTGCCGCGATCTCCCGGTTCAGCTCGACGAGGCCATCTGAGCAGCGAGGTTGCGACCGACGACTTCCATCGTCTGTGCAAGCGCTTCGGTCGGGCTGAACTCGACGACCTCGGTGCCCTCGGTGACCGCGGGCGTGTGGCCGGGAGGCGCGTAGTACGCGTCGCCGGCTTCGTACGTTTCCTCGTGATCGGCGTAGCGGAGGGTCAGCGCACCGCTGATCACGTAGCCCCAGTGCGGGCTCTGGCAGCGGTCGTCGGGCAGCCCGCGAAAGAACGGCGCGCCGTCCGCATCGACGCGATAGGTCTCGAAGACGACGGTGTAGTCCCCGAGCGGGCCGTGGTGGCTGACGAGCGCCGGGTTCTCGTCGGTGTGCGGCGCTGTGGACTTGGAGAGCTTGGGCATCGGTTGCCTCCTCCTATACGCGTTGTATTGACAACGTGTCTGACCCTACAGCATTCTTGACACTCTGTCTAGACTCTGTGTCAGATGTATGTGCCGAGGAAGCGACAGGCGCCTGAGAGCCGGCAGCGGGTCATGGAGGCCGTGCGTGAGCTCCTCCGCGAAGGGGCCTTCCACGAGTCGACAGTCGAGCAGGTTGCGGCTCGAGCGGGAGTCTCCAGGGCGACCGTCTACCAGCAGTTCGGCTCGCGCCTCGGCCTGGTCGACGCCATCTGCGACAGCCTCGACCTGGTCGCGATCAAGGCAGCGCCGGACGTCGCGACGCTCCTCCAGCGGACGACCGAGTTCTGGGCGCACGAGGAGACGCTCCTGAGCCAGCTCTACGACGCCGCGGCCGTCGACCCCGCCGCCCGCGAGTTCGTCGAGCGGCAGACCCGCGACCGCTACGCAACCCTCCCCCAATGGGTCGACCCCTCGAAGGTCTCGGTCCTCGGGGTCCTGACGAGCTTCGAGACGTACCGGGAGCTACGGCGCCGCGCCAAGCTTTCCCGGCGGCAGGTCGTCGCCCACCTGCAAAAGATGGCGAACGAGCTCCTCTGAGCCGAGTCGCTTGACCCTTGCGCCCAAGCGGCGTAGGGTCGCTTCATGCCTCTGAACCTTGAGTTCAGTTGACTGAATCGACACTTGCGGCGGCGCAGGAGACGAACGGCAGGCTCGAGCTCGGCGAGCGGCTGCGGGCGATCCGGCTGCTACGGCGGCTGACGCTGCGGGAGGTCGCCGCAGCGGCGGGCGTCAGCGAGAGCTTCGTCAGCCAGCTCGAGCGCGGCCGCTCGAGCGCAAGCGTGGCCACGCTGCAACGCCTCGCGGCTGCACTCGGGATCGAGATCTCAGACCTGTTCGCAGCCGAGCCGCACGCCGGCCCGCGCGTCCTGCGTCGCGAGGAGCGGCAGCAGCTCGAGTGGGGGCACCTCGGCCGCAAGGCACTGCTCACGCCGAAGCCGTTCCATTCGCTCGAGGTCGTGGCCGCCGCCTTCGACCCTGGCGGCTCGACGGGGGACGAGCCGTACACCCACGGCGACTCCGAGGAGCTCTTGCTCGTCCTCGCGGGCCGTGTCCACCTGCAGCTCGGCAGTGAGCTGCTCGACCTCTCGACCGGTGACAGCGTCAACTACCGGAGCTCGACGGCCCACCGCGTGAGCAATCCGGGTGCCGAGCCTGCCGAGGTTCTGTTCGTGATCAGTCCGCCCAGCTACTAACGCCAACGCCAAAGGAGGCGTAATGGACGTGGAGGGTGAACCGTTCGACCGCCGGCTCTCACGAGCCGACATGCTCCGCCTCGCGGGGCTCGCGGCCGGAGTTGGGCTCGTAGCCGGGCCGACTGCTGCGGCGGATGCCGCAGTCGCGCGCCTGACGCAAGAGAGCGGCCGGTTGCAGGTGCTGGACTGGGCCGGTTACGGCAACGACGGCGGCCAGGCCATGTTCAAGGCCTACGTGCACAAGTACCCGCAGAACAAGCCGCAGTTCACGGAAATGGCGAACGAGTCGGATGCGCTGGCGAAGATCCAGGCCGGCGCCCACCCCGACCTGTTCCGCCCATACGTCGGCTGGCTGAAGTACTTCGCACAGAGCGGGCTTGTCCAGCCGTGGAACCCGAAGCTGATCCCGAACCTCAAGCACCTCAACCCGTTCATGGTCAAGGCGGGCCAGTACCAGGGGCACCAGTACGGGATCCCCGACGACTGGGGCTTCGACGCGATCCTCTACCGCAAGGACAAGGTCCACCCAAAGGCGCGCTCCTGGAACCTCCTCTTCGACGAGCGGTACAAGGGCAAGATCGCCTGGTTCGACGACCTCGAGATGATCACGATCGCGGGGCTCGTCACCCATGCGAAGAACCCCTGGAACCAGAGTCAGGCCGAGCTCAGCCGGTCGGTGAGCTTCCTCAAGCAGAAGAAGCATCTCGCCCGCATGAGCTGGTCGTCCGAGACCGACCTGTGGCAAGCGTTCGGTTCGGGCGAGGTCTGGATCGCCTACGCGTGGCCGAACGACTGGGTGCAGATGAGGAAGAAGCACCCCGTCGTCTACATGCACCCGAAGGAGAAGCCGATCGCGTGGGTCGGCATGTTCATGCTCCTGAAGGGCACGCCTCGGCCACACCTCGCTCACGCCTACGTCAACGCCTGGAGCTCGAAGGCGTCGGGGCAGTGGCTCGAGGACAACTACGGCTACGGGCACGCGAATCTCGAGGCGAAGCCGTCCTCGAGCGCACTGCTCAAAGCACTCCAGCTCACCAACCCGAAGGCGGTGACGCTGCCGAACGCCTACCTCGACCGCGACATCCCGAACCGTGCGACCTATGCCCACCTGTGGGAGCAGGTGAAGGCGGCCTGACGGTCGAAGCTGCGACCCCGAAGCCGGCGGCGGTGGCCCCCAGACGCCGCCGCCGGCTTCGCCTAACAACCCCTGCGCTGCTCGGGCTGCCGGTCGCCTGGCTGGCGGTCTTCTTTCTAGTCCCGATCGCGATCGTCGCCGCCTACAGCGTCGACGTTCTCGTCCTCTTCCCCGGCCCGCACGGCTTCACGATCGCCGCCTGGCGCTCGCTCTTCTCGGGCACGCCCTATCTCCACCTGTTCGCGAAGTCCGTGGAGATGTCGCTCATCGTCTCGGCGATCGTCGTCCTCGTCGCCTACCCGCTCGCGTACTTCCTCGCGCTCAGCGGAACCAAGCGCAAGTACATCCTCCTGCTCGTCCTCATCGCTCCGTTCCTCACGAGCTACCTCCTGCGCGTGCTCGCCTGGAAGGTCATCCTCGGCGATCAGGGCGTTATCAACACGTTCCTGTTCTGGACGGGTCTGCGCTCACCCGAGCACCCGCTCACGTTCCTCCTCTACAGCCGCTTCGCCGTCATGCTCGTGCTCGGCTATGTCTGGCTGCCGTTCGTCGCCCTGCCGATCTTCGTCACGCTCGAAACGCTCGACCGCGGACTGCTCGAGGCGGCGAGCGACCTCTACGCGAGCCGGTTGCAGGCGTTCGTGCGGGTGACGCTGCCGCTCAGCGCGCCGGGACTCGTCGCAGCGTTTCTCTTCGTCTTCATCCCGACAGTGGGCGAGTTCATCACGCCGTCCCTCGTAGGCGGCACGGGCGGCTACATGTACGGGAACCAGATCGTCGACCTCTTCGGCACGGGCTTCCCCGACTGGGAAACAGGGTCGGTGCTCGCGCTCTTCTTGCTCGCGGTGATCGCGATTCTGACCCTGGTCTTCGTGCGCTTCCTCCGGGCCGGCGAGACGCGGACCGCCTGATGGACGTCGCGCTTTCTCCCAACGGCAGGCGCCTGATGCGCGTCTTCTTCGCGCTCGTGGTCGTGTTCCTCTACGCGCCGATCGCGATTCTCCTCGTCTTCTCCTTCAACAGCTCGCCGGTGCCGGTCTTCCCGCTCAGCGGCTTCACCCTCCGTTGGTACCACGACTTCCTCACGAACGTGGACATACGGGGCTCCCTCGAGACGAGCGCGATCATTGCGGCGGTCTCGAGCGTCGGCGCCGTCGTGCTCGGGATCCTTGCGGCGATCGGCCTCACGCGGCGCCGTTTCCGCGGCCAGCTGGGCGTGACGGCACTCCTGCTCAGCCCACTCGTGATCCCACTCCTCGTGCTCGGGGTCTCGCTGGCGCTCCTCTTCCACGAGCTCGGGATGCAACGCTCGATCTACACCGTGATGATCGGTCACATCGTGATCACCGTCCCTTACACGATCCTCGTGATCCGGCCACGGTTGGGGCAGATCGACGCCTCCCTCGGAGAGGCGGCCTACGACCTCGGCGCCGGTCCGCTGGCGACGTTTCGCCGGGTGACGCTGCCGCTGATCCTGCCCGCCGTCGTCTCCGCGTTCATGATCGCCTTCACAACCTCGTTCGACGAGTACGCCGTCGCATCGTTCCTCGTAGGACCACGACAGACGTTCCCGGTCTACCTCTACGCGGCGCTGCGCTTCCCCAGCCAGCTGCCCCAGGTGATCGCCGTCGCTGTCGTCGTGCTAATGGCCTCGCTCGTGGTCATCGTCCTGGCGGAGCTGTGGCGACGGCGGGCCGAGGCCCGGCTCGAGGCACCGGCCTGACGCTCGACCGGAGCTAGGCTCGACGCCGTGATCCTGCGCAACGGGACGATCCGCACACTCGACCCGTCGCTGCCGTCCGTTTCCTCCCTCTGGATCGCGGACGAGCGGATCGCCGGCGGCGTCGGCGCGCACGAGACCTCGCTGCCGAGCCCGGAGACGGTGGATCTCGGCGGACGGTGCGTGTTGCCCGGTTTCACCGACTCGCACGTCCATTTTCCGACCTGGGCGCTGGCGCGGCACGACGTCGGGCTGCACGACTGCGGCTCGCTCGCCGAAGCGCTCGATCGGGTGCGCGCGGCGCCACGTACCGGGAGTTGGCTTCGCGGCCAGGGCTGGCGCGACGCCGACTGGCCCGACGGCCCGCCGACTCGCCAGGCACTCGACGAGATCGAGCCCGAGCGTCCGGCGATGTTGATCTCGAAGGACTACCACGCGCTCTGGCTCAACTCCGCCGCGGTCTCGCTCGCGGGCGGCGACCTCGAGGTCGAGGGAGGCGTCGTCGTGCGGGACGAGAGCGGCGAGCCGACCGGCGTGCTCTACGAGGAGGCGGCGTGGGCCTTCAAGGGCAGGTTCGTCCAGGTGCCCGACGCCGAGTACGTCGAGGCGATGCGCGAAGGCGTGCGGGTCGCGGCGTCGCGCGGCGTCACCGCCCTCCACGACAAGGACGGTTGGCTCGGCGCGATCGGCCTCTGGCAGCGGCTCGAGCAGCAGGGCGGGCTCCCGCTCCGCGTCTGGCAGTCGACACCGGCCGAGCGGCTCGGCGACCTGCGCGAGATCGGGCTGCGCAGCGGCGCCGGCTCTCCCCTCCTCCGGCTCGGCTACCTCAAGACGTTCATGGACGGGACGCTCGGCTCGCAGACCGCGTCGATGACCGACGGGAGCGGCGTCGTGATCACGTCGAGCGACGAGCTGGAGCAGATCGTGCGCGAGGGCGCCGACGCGGGCTGGCCCGTCGGGGTGCACGCGATCGGCGATGCCGCGAACGAAGCGGCCCTCGACGCCTTCGAGCGCTCGCGCGAGGCGTGGCAGCCGCGCGGCCTTCGCCAGCGGATCGAGCACGCGCAGTGCCTTGCTCCCGAGGACGTGGGCCGGTTCGCGGAGCTCGGGATCGCGGTCTCCCTCCAGTTCACGCACGCGCCGTCCGACGAGCAGCTGGCGAAGCGCTTCTGGGCGGACCGCCTCGACGGGACGTACTCGTTCCGCTCGCTGCTCGAGTCGGGAGCGCTACTTGCGAACGGCTCGGACGCGCCGGTCGAGGAGCTCGAGCCGTGGGCCGGTGTGGTCGCCGCCGTCCTCGACCACTGGCGCGAGGACCAGCGCCTGACCCTCGAGCAGGCGCTCCACGCGATCTGCGTCGCGCCGGCCTGGCTCTCGCACGACGAGCGCGTCCGCGGCACGCTCGTCCCCGGCCGCTACGCGGACCTCGTCGTTCTCGACCGCGACCCATTCGAGTGCGAGCCGGAGGAGCTGCGCGAGGTGCAGGTCGTCGCGACGATGCTCGGCGGCCGTTGGACGCACAACCCGCCGCCCTGGGATTGATCAGAATCGGGTCGGGAAGAGATCGCACCTGACCCGTTCCCGTCCAGGGAGAAACGATGGAGGCTGCAACCCCAAGCGGCGGCCGATTCGAGCATCTGCGCGAGCACTCGATCGGGCTGCCGCAGGTCCTGTTCCAGTCGATCACGCACATGGCGCCCGCTGCGGCGGTCGCCTACTCGATCTTCATCTCGGTGCCGTACTCACAGCAGGCGCTGCCGCTGTCGGTCGGGCTTGCGCTGATCGCATGTATCTGCGCCGCGACCGCGATCGGGCAGCTCGCCAAGCGCTTCCCGTCCGCAGGCGGGATGTACACGTACGCCGCGCGCTCGCTTGGGCCTTGGGCCGGCTTCCTCGTCGCGTGGCTCTTCATCCTCTTCGAGCCGCTCGTCGCCCCATTCCTCTACCTCGAGTTCGGCTGGGCTATGAGCGACGTCTTCGAGAACGAGGTCGGCTGGCACTACTCCGGCCAGTGGTGGGTCTGGGTCGTGGTCATGACGGTCTTCGTCTTCCTGCTCACGTATCGCGACATCCGCATCTCGACGACGGCCGGCGTCATCCTGGGAACGTTCGAGATCGCGATCTTCGGCGCCCTCGCCCTCTGGATGATCTTCTCGAACACGGGCCGGCTGAACCTCCAGCCCTTCAACCCACATCACGCCGCCAACGAGTGGAGCGGCGTCTTCAAGGGGATGGTGTTCGCGATCCTCGCTTTCATCGGGTTCGAGGCTGCGGCGCCGCTCGGCGAGGAGGCGAAGAAGCCACGCAGGACTGTGCCGATCGCGGTTGTGGGATCCGCGGTGCTGATCGGGCTCTTCTACGTCCTCTGCTCGTACGCGTGGGTCTTCGGAGCAGGCTTCGACAACTTCGTCAACCAGGCGACGACCAACCCCGACCCGTGGCGCTCCCTCGGGAAGGTGTTCTGGGCCGGCGGCTGGGTCCTCGTTTTCCTCGCGATCGTCAACTCGATCGCTGCGAACTCGAACGCCGGGGTCAACGCGGCGACGCGCGTCTTCTACGCCCTCGCGAGGAACAAGCTCGCGCCGCGGCAGCTTGGGCACGTCCATCCGAGATTCAAGACACCGACGAACGCGATCATCGGCATGAGCGTCTTCGCCCTGGGGCTCGCCCTGCTGTTCGGCTGGAAGTGGGGACCGCTGGACGGCTTCTTCACGATCGCCACGATGGCGGTGCCGCCCGTGATCCTCGTCTACATGCTCGTCTCGGTGGGCTCGATGGTCTACTACCTCGGCCCGCGGCGACACGAGTTCAACCTGCTGCTGCACCTCATCCTGCCGATTAGCGGCATCGTCCTCTTCTTCTTCCCGCTCTACTACCAGTTCTGGAAGTACCCGCCGATCTATCCCGAGAAGTACGGCAACTGGGTGGACATCGGGTGGCTCGGCCTCGGGGTTGTGCTGACGATCTTCCTGGCCCTCGCACGGCCTGACAAGATCGCCGACATGCAGCACGTGTACGTCGAGGACGACTCGGAGCCCGGTGATGCAGCACCGAGTCCCGCGTAGCGACGTCGTCTGGTCGTTCGGGCCCGACCTCCGGCCGGTGTTGGAGGTCGAGCCCGGCGACGTCGTCACCTTCGAGACGAACGACTGCTTCACTGGTCAGATCCGGAGCGAGGACGACCTCGTCACCGAGATCGACATGTCGCGGATCAACGGCGCGACCGGCCCCGTCGCGATCAAGGGCGCCGAGCCGGGCGACTCGCTCGTGGCCGAGATCCTCGACGTGCGGCCCATCGAGTGGGGCGTCGCCACTCTCATTCCAGGCTTCGGCCAGCTCATCGAGCAAGTCCAGTCGCCGCTCACGCGGCTGTTCGAGGTTCGGAACGGCGTCGTGAAGATGAACGACCGCGTCTCCTTCCCCGCCATGCCGATGGTCGGCGTCGTCGGCGTCGCGACCGATGGCGAGGAGCTCTCGAACGGGCTCGCGGGCCGCCACGGCGGCAACCTCGACGACCACTGGCACGGCGCAGGCGCGCGGATCTTCTTCCCCGTCCGGCAGCCCGGCGGCATGTTCGCCGTCGGCGACATGCACGCAGCGATGGGCGACGGCGAGATCTGCTTCACCGGCGTCGAGATCGCCGGGGAGGTGGACATCCGCTTCGACGTGCTCAAGAGGAAGCAGGCAAGGTGGCCGGTGACGGAGCTCGCAGATCGCTGGCTCCCACACGCGACGGCGCCCGAGTACGCGGAGGCGCTCGCCCTCGTGGCGGAGGAGGCCGCCCGCCTGCTCGTCGACGAGCACGGCTTCACCATGGAGGACGCGTTCATCTTCCTCTCGGTCGCCTGCGACGCCGGCGTCGCGCAGGCGTGCAAGCCGTGCGAGGGCTTCGGAACGATCGCGCGCTTCTCGATCCCGAAGATCGACGCCTGCCCGGCGCCGTTCACCATCTAGACACGCGACGTACAATCGGACGCATGGCCGTTCGCACCATGAACCCGGTCCACCTCGCAGGAACCTGCGCGGTTGCCGCCACGGCCGAGATCATCGGCGCGAAGTGGACGGCGCTGCTCGTCCACGACCTCTCGGAAGGCCCGCGACGCTTCTCGGAGCTCGAGCGCTCGTGCCAGGGCATCAGCCCGCGCACGCTCGCCGAGCGGCTGCGCGCCCTCGAGGCCGACGGGATCCTCGCGCGCGAGAGCTACCCCGAGACGCCGCCGCGGGTCGAGTATTCGCTGACCGCGAAGGGACAGTCACTGCTCCCGATCATCGACGCGATGCGCGAGTTCGGGCACGACTGGCTCCCCTGCGGGCGCCAGCATCCGCACGCGCTCTAGCTAATCGTTCAACCGACCAAGCGCTGTGAAGAGCGCGGCGACCGTGTCGATCCCGGCGGCGAAGTACGGGACGAGGAAACGCTCGTTCGGCGAGTGGACGTTCGACTCCGGCAGGGCGAAGCCGCTGAGGATCGTGTCGATCCCCTTCTCGGTCAGCGCGGGCATGAGCGGGATCGAGCCGCCAACGCGGGTAAGCAGCGGACGCGTCCCGAGCGCCTGCTCGAACGCCTCGACAGCGAGCTGGACCGCGGGAGCGTCGGCGCGGACGAGACCCGGATTCGAGCCCTTGACGACGATCTCCAGCTCGGCCCCTTTCGGAGCGGCGTCGAGCAGCAGCCGCACGGCGGCGTCGCCGATCGTCTCGGCGTCCTGACCAGGCGCGAGCCGGATCGAGAGCTCGGCAGACGCCTCGACGCTGAGCGTCGTGTTGCGGACGCCGGGCTTGCCGCCGATGATCCCGTTCACGTCGGTGGATGGCTCCGCCCACGTGCGTAGGTAGAACTCCTCGCCGGCCTTCGCGTCGAGCGGCTGCGCGCCGGATTCCGCGATCGCCTCGGCGCCCGGCGGCAGCTGCGACCAGGCGTCGAGCTCCTCCGCGGTCGGCTGCGCGATTCCCTCCCGCAGCGGCTCCGGCAGCCGGCCATCCGGACCGGCGAGCACCGCATCGAGGCAGCGGGAGAGGACGTGGATCGCGTTGAGGGCGACGCCGCCGTACATCCCGGAGTGCAGGTCGCGCTCGCCGGTCCGTACCTTGACGTCGACGCCGACGAGGCCGCGGGTCGCGAGCTCGATCGTGGGGACGTCGCGGCGGAGCATCCCGCCGTCGAAGATCACGCAGGCGTCGGCTCCGCGCTCGTCCTCCGTGACCCAGTCGGCGATCGTGTGGCCGCCGATCTCCTCCTCGCCGTCGTACGCGATGCGGAGGTTGACCGGCAGCGCGCCCGCCTCGACGAGCCGCTGCGCGGCCTTCAGGACGAGCCAGAGCTGGCCCTTGTCGTCGGCGACTCCCCGTCCGTACGCCCATTCGCCGCGGATGTCGAGCTCGAACGGGTCGGACTCCCAGAGCTCGAGCGGCGCGGGCGGCTGGACGTCGAAATGGTTGTAGACGAGGACGGTCGGCGCGTCGCCCCCGCCGTTCGACGCGGGGATCTCCCCGAGGGCGAGCTCGCGTTCCCCGAACGGCGTGAGCTCCGCGGTGCCGCCGATGCGGCGAACGAGCTCGCAGACCCACTCGCCGGCGCGCTTCACGTCCTCCCGGTGGGCCGGGTCGGCGCTCACGCTCGGGATCGCGATCAGCTCCGCCAGCTCGGCGCGCCAGGCCTCATCCACGGGGAGAGACTTTACGGAGATAGTGCGCGCCACCGCCGAGCGAACCCGCCTCGTCTTCCGGGTTGAGTAGCGCGCAGGTGCGGAGCGAGAGACAGCCGCAGCCGATGCACGTCGTCAGCCGGCCGCGGACCGCCTCGAGCGTCGCGATGCGCTCGTCGAGCTCCTGCCGCCAGCTGCGCGAGAGGCGCTCCCAGTCGCGCTTCGTCGGCGTCTTGTCCGCGGGCAGCTCGTCGAGCGCGGCACGGATCCGCTCGAGCGGGACGCCGGCCGCCTTCCCTGCCTGCACGAGCGCGACGCGGCGCAGGGTCACGCTCGCGTAGCGCCGCTGGTTGCCGTCCGTGCGCCGCGCCGAGATGAGCCCTTCGCGCTCGTAGAAGCGAAGGGCCGACTGCGAGACGCCGCTCCGCTCCGAGAGCTCGCCGATGGTCAATTCTCTCACCACTTGACTTGAACCATAGTTGAGGTTTTACGGTGTGCGCATGGCGACTACAACGACACTCGGCTACGACGACCTGCCGGCGCTGCTGACGCGGCTGACCGGCGACGAGAAGCACGACCGCAGCGCGTTCTCGACCCTCGATGTGCTCTGGGTCCTGTACGACCGTGTCCTCCGAGACGAGGACCGCTTCCTGCTCTCCAAGGGGCACGGGCCGGCGGCGTTCTACGCGGTGCTCGCCGCAAAGGGGATCGTTCCTGCGGACACGCTCGACGAGTTCGGATCGTTCGACTCGCCGCTCGGCTACCACCCGGATCGCAAGCTGGCGCCGGGAGTCGAGATCTCGAGCGGCTCGCTGGGCCACGGGCTCGGCGTCGCCGTCGGGGCCGCCCTGACCGGGCGCCGGATCTTCTGTCTCGTCGGCGACGCGGAGCTCGACGAAGGCTCGAACTGGGAAGCCGCGCAATACGCCGGCCGGGTCGGCCTTGGCGCCCTGACCGCAATCGTCGTCGACAACGACTCATCCGAGCACGGATGGCCCGGAGGCATCGAGCGGCGCTTCATGCTCGAGGGCTGGATCGCGCAGCGGGTCGACGGCCGCGACCACGACGCGCTCGAGGCGGCGCTGACTCCCGTATCGGGCGCGACCCCGCCTCGCTGCGTCGTAGCGGAGGTGGAGAGGAAATGACGGCCATGCGCGAACGGTTCTACGAGCTCGCCCGCGAGGCGCTCGACGAGGACGAGCGGGTGGCCGTCGTGACCGCGCAGATCGGCAACGACTCGATCGGGGAGCATCCGCGGCACTTCGACGTCGGCATCCGTGAGCAGCTGATGATCGGTGTGACCGCAGGGCTCGCGCTCGAGGGCTACCGGCCCGTGGCTCACTCCTACACGCCGTTCCTCGTCGAGCGGCCGTACGAGATGCTGAAGCTCGACCTCGGCCACAACGACCTCGGCGCCGTGCTCGTCAGCATCGGCGCCTCCTACGACGCGGCGCACGAAGGACGCACACACCAGGCGCCGGAGGACGTGGCGCTCGTGGCCGCACTTCCGGGCTGGACGATCCACGTACCGGGGCACGTCGACGAGGCCGACAGGCTGCTCCGCCAGGCACTCGGGGGCGACGGCCGCAGCTACGTCCGGTTGAGCGAGGAGACGAACCACGCCCGGGTCGATCCCGGCTGGCTCACCGTGCTCCGGCACGGTTCCCCCGGCACGCCGCTCGTCGTCGCCGTCGGCCCGACACTCACCCTCGTGCTCGAGGCGACCTCCGACCGTGACGTCACGGTCGCCTACGTCGCGACCGTGCGCCCGTTCCCACACGAGGAGCTTCGCGACGCGCTCGCGGACGGCACCGACGTCGTCCTCGTCGAGCCGTACCTCGCCGGCACCTCGGCAGCCGAGATCGCCGTCGCGCTGCGCGACCGGCCGCACCGCCTGCTCGCGCTCGGCGTCCCGAACGCGGAGTTCCGGCACTACGGCAAGGGAGCGGAGCACCGCACCGCACACGGGCTCGACGCCGCCGGCATCGCGCGCTCGCTCGACGGCTTCCTCGGAGCCGGCTAGCTCGTCGCCCAGTCGTCCGCGAAGTCCCAGCCGCGGATCTGAGTCGGCTCGAGGCGGACGAGCACCACGCCGTCTCCGACCGAGGCGGCGTACGCCGGACCGTCCTCCGGGCCGAGGTAGCGGACAGCCATCGAGGCGATGGCTTCGGCCGCACCCTCCTGGACGAGTTGCGCCTCACCCCGGACCTCTAGGCCCCGGTACGGAGCGTGATGCTCGTAGACGACGACGCTTGCCCGCGGGTCGCGGCGCAGGTGCTGGAGCTTGACGTCGTTCGGCCCGACGACGACGTCGAAGCCGTCCTCGCGCCATTGGTGCCAGACCGGCGAGAGGAGGACGCCGCCGTCCTTGCGGTACGTGGCCAGGACGGCGACTAGCGGCTGCTCGAGCAGATCGCCGAGCTCAGCGGGGCCGAGCTTGCGCATCGGGCGAGTCTACGCCCGCTGCGACCTGACTACGCGACGTCTCTGAGCGAGTCCGTGACCCCGAGCGCCCGTAGCTTCTTCAGGCTCTGGTTCTCGATCTGGCGGATCCGCTCGCGCGTCACGTTGAACGCGCGCCCGACCTCGTCGAGTGTCCGCGGCTGCTCGCCGTCGAGCCCGTAGCGAAGCTCGAGCACGCGCCGCTCCCGGTGTGAGAGCGTGCCGAGGATGTTGCGCAGGAGCTCCTGGCGCAACGTCGTGTCGGCCGCCTCGTCGGGCAGTGGGGCGTTCTCGTCGGTGAGGAAGTGGCCGAACTCCGACTCCTCCTCGTCGCCGACCGGCTTCTCGAGCGAGACGGGCGCCTGCGACGTGCGTAGGATCTGCTCGACCTCGTCGAGCGGCAGGTCGACGTCCCTCGCAATCTCGAAGGCCAGCGGCTCGCGGCAGAGCTCGCCGCGCAGCTTGCGCTCGGAGCGGACGATCTTGTTCAGCTTCTCGACCACGTGGACGGGCATCCGGATCGTGCGTCCCTTGTCGGCGAGCGCGCGAGCGACCGCCTGGCGGATCCACCAGGTCGCGTACGTCGAGAACTTGTAGCCCTTGCGCCAGTCGAACTTCTCGGCGGCGCGCACGAGGCCGATCGTCCCCTCCTGGATCAGGTCGAGGAACGGCAGCCCCTGGTTGCGATAGCGCTTCGCGATCGAGACGACGAGGCGGAGGTTCGCCTCCACCATCTCCTGCTTCGCGCGATGGTCGCCGCGCTCGATCCGCTTCGCGAGCTCGACCTCCTCGGCGGCGGTCAGCAGCTCGACCTTGCCGATGTCCTTGAGGAAGAGCTGCAACGCGTCGGTCGAGACCTCACGGACGGTCTGGTCGAGCTTCGCTTCCTCCTTCGGATCCGCCGCGGCCGCCGGCGCGTCGACGATCTCGACCTGCAGCTCCTCGAGCGCCCTGTAGACGTCCTCGATCTGAGCCGGCTCGAGCTCGAGCTCGTCGAGCGAAAGTGCGATCTCTTCTGCGCTCACCCGCCCGGCGGCCTGTGCCGCCTCCAGCAGGTTCCGTGCTTCCTCCGTCTCCAGTACCTCGACCGAGGATCCTTCCTCCGTAGCTGTTGCAGCCATCTCCCCATCCCCCTCGCTGGCGATGCTGCAATGTGCCATGCGAGCTCACCCCGGCGCCATGGGCCGTTCGGCTCATATTTTCTTTACTTAGACCTAGTACCAGGCAGACGCGAAAGCAGTGCTCGTGCGTCTTCTGCGTATGACGAGCCCGGCTGCTCGGCCGCAGCCAACCGGAGCTGCTCGACCGCCTTCTTCCGCTCGCCGCTCCAGAGCAGGAGCAGGCCGAGGTGGAAGCGGACGACGGCGGCACGCGGGAAGACGCCCGTGAGCGGCCCGAGACGAGAGAACGCGCGCACTGGATTCGCCTTCGTGAACAGGCCGACGGCCGCCGCCGTGCGCGCGACCGGGTCGTGCGGAGCGAGCCTGGCGGCAGCCGCGAGCTGCCGCTCGGCCGAGACCGGCCGCTCGAGTCCCCAGAGCGCGGAGCCGTACAGGAGTTTCGCCCGAGCGTTCCGCTTCGCAGCGGCGCGCGCGAGCGCGGCGAGCTGCTGCGCGGGCGGCAGCTTGTGGATTGCGGGCGAAGTCCCAAAATCGAGCACGAGGTACGGCAGGCCTGGGATCGTCAGGGTCGCGTGCAGGTAGTCCTCCGCCCTGACTCCGTAGGGCGAGTCGGCGCCGATCTTCGCGGCCTTTTCCCACGCGACGACGGCGTCTGCGTTCTGGCCGGCCCAGTAGTCGGCGATGCCGAGGTGAAGCAGGGCGATGCTGCTCGCCGGGTGCGCGGCAGCGAGGCTCTGCACCGTCGCGAGCCCGTTCGTGTTCCACGCTGCGTAGGCCGAGCCGATCTGCGCCTCGAGGGAGTGGTAGCGGGCGAAGATCGCGGCAGCTTCAGCGACGTGGTTGGAGTCGTAGAGCGTCTGCGCGCGGGTCAGCGCGCGCGCCTCGGGGCTCGCGTCGAGCCCGAAGTCGAGCCGCAGCGGAGGGTTCCCAGGCTGCGGACTGGTCACCGCGCCCGGGACAGTCGTCCGTTCACCGCGGGTCTGCAGCAGCGTCACACCGACGACGGCGGCCGCGGCGACCAGGGCCGCCAGCGCGACGATGACGACGACGCGCCGATTCCGTATTCCCACGAGAGGGCGAGCTTCCGTCGCCACGCTCCGAGCGTAGCCACGAACGGGGTCGCTATATTTCCGAAAGCGATGCCGAACTACCGCGAATACCTCCAGCAGGTCAAGTCGGAGATCGAAGAGATCGACGTTACGCAGGCGCGCGAGGTGCTCGACGCGCCCGAGCGCCCGCTCGTCGTCGACGTGCGCGAGCTGGACGAGTGGACCGAGGGGCGGATCCCGGGCGCGATCCACATCCCGCGCGGCAACCTCGAGTCGCGCATCGAGCAGGCGGCCCCCGATCGCGCTCAACCGATCTTTCTCTACTGCGCCGCCGGCAACCGCTCGGCCTTCGCCGCGAAGTCCCTCGAGGAGCTCGGCTACAAGAACGTCGTCTCGCTCGCCGGCGGCTACACCGACTGGAAGCGGAGCGGCTTCCCGACCGAGCTGCCGCGCACGCTCGACGGGGAGAAGCGGCAGCGCTACAGCCGGCACGTGCTGATCCCCGAGGTCGGCGAGGAGGGACAGCTCAAGCTGCTCGACTCGCGCGTGCTGCTACTCGGCGCGGGCGGGCTCGGCTCGCCGGCGGCGCTGTACCTCGCGGCGGCGGGCGTCGGGCGGCTCGGGATCGTGGACGACGACCGCGTCGACGCCTCCAACCTGCAGCGGCAGGTGCTGCACTCGACCGGGCGCCTCGGCGACTGGAAGGCGGAGTCGGCAAAGCGCACGCTCGAAGAGCTCAACCCAGACGTCGAGGTCGTGCCGTACATCGAGCGGCTCACCTCGGAGAACGTCGAGCGGATCCTCGCCGACGGCTGGGACGTGATCGTGGACGGCGCCGACAACTTCCCGACGCGCTACCTGATCAACGACGCTGCCGTCTGGCACGACATCCCGCTCGTGCACGGCTCGATCTACCGCTTCGAGGGCCAGGCCACGGTGTTCAAGCCGGGCGCCGGTCCCTGTTACCGCTGCCTCTTCCCGCAGCCGCCGCCGCCGGAGCTTGCTCCGAGCTGCGCCGAGGGCGGCGTGCTGGGCGTGCTGCCCGGCATCATCGGCTCTCTGCAGGCGAGCGAGGCGCTCAAGCTCTGCCTCGGCATCGGCGAGCCGCTCATAGGCCGGCTCCTCCTCTTCGACGCGCTCGCGACCGAGTTCAGCGAGGTCAGGCTGCGCCGCGACCCGAGCTGCCCCGTCTGCGGCGACTCGCCCACCATCACCGAGTACGTGGATTACGTCGAGTTCTGCTCGGGAAGGCCGGCGCACGCATGAGTCGCGTCCGGATCCCCCCACAGTTGCGCAGCGAGGTCGGTGGTGCGCGCGAGGTTCCCGCCGAGGGCGGCACGGTACGCGAGCTGCTCGACGACCTGATGGACCGGTTCCCGTCGCTCCGGCCGCAGCTCGTCGAGGACGACGAGATCGCGCCCTTCGTGAACGTCTACGTCGAGGGAGAGGACGTCCGGACGCTCGACGGCCTCGACACGTCGGTGGACCACGGCTCCACGGTCATCCTCCTCCCCGCCATGGCCGGTGGGCTCTAGCCTCCGCACAGCCGGCTCCCTTCTCGACCTCGTCGGCAAGACCCCGCTCGTCGAGCTGCCTGGCCTGGCGCCGAAGCCGTCGGTGCGGCTGTACGCGAAGCTCGAGGGCCAGAACCCGACCGGCTCGATCAAGGACCGCGTCGCCCTGGCCATGATCGAGGCGGCCGAGGCCGCGGGCGAGCTCGCGCCCGGCCGCGAGCTGCTCGAGCCGACCTCCGGGAACACCGGTATCGCGCTCGCGCTCGTCGCCAAGCTGAAGGGCTACTCCTTGACGTGCGTCCTCCCCGAGAACGCGACCGAGGAACGGCGACGGCTCCTGCGCCTCTACGGCGCGACGATCGTCGAGTCGCCCGGGGAACAAGGATCGAACGGCGCGGTGCGGCTCGCGCTCGAGCTCGCCGAGCGCGAGCCGCGCTACTTCATGCCGTTCCAGTACGCGAACGAGGCGAACCCACGCGCCCACTACGAAGGCACCGGCGCCGAGATCGCAGAGGCGCTCGACCGCGTCGACGTCCTCGTCGCGGGGCTCGGCACCGGCGGGACGCTGATGGGCGCCGGCGAGCGCCTGCGGCAGAGCTTCCCCGACGTGGTGGTCGCGGCCGCCGAGCCGCTCCCCGGCGACCCCGTGATGGGACTGCGCTCCCTCGACGACGGCTACGTGCCGCCGATCCTCGACGTGGCGAAGCTCGACCGGAAGCTGCTCGTCTCGAACGATGACGCCGTCGCCGGGGTGCACGCGCTCCTCGACCGCGAGGGCGTCTTCGCCGGCGTTTCGAGCGGCGCCGTCCTCCACGTCGCACGGCGGCTCGCGGACGAGTTGGAGGAGGGCACCGTCGTCTGCGTCCTCGCCGACGGCGGCTGGAAGTACCTCTCCGCCGGCTTCTGGCAAGGCGAGGAGATCGACGAGAGCAAGCTGTGGTGGTAGTCCCGCCGCCCGTCCGCGAGGCGCTCGCCGACCACGCGCGACAGGAGCTGCCTAACGAGAGCTGCGGGCTACTCGTCCTGCGCGACCGAGTCGCCGACCGCTACGAGCCGGGCCGCAACGCCGCCGAGTCGCCGTACCGCTTCGAGCTCGAGGTCGCTCCCGACCTCTGGTTCCTCGAGGACGAGGGCTACGAGCTCGCGGTCGTCCACTCGCACGTCTCGGCCCCGCCCCGTCCTTCGCGTACCGACGTCGAGAACGTCGGCCTGTGGCAGGGCCGGCCGTATCTCATCTACTGCGTCGCGCGGGACGAGCTGGCGGCGTGGACGATCGCCGACGGCTCGATCGAGCCGCTGGATCTCGGCTGAACCAGACGTCTACTCGAGCTCGTCCTCGTCGTCGACCGGCTCGAGGTCGCCCGGCTCGCGGGGACGCTGCGGCCGCTCCTCGAACGTGACGGCGATCTTCTCGATCCGGTTGCCTTCCACCTCGATCACGTCGAAGCGCATGCCGTCGTGGGCGACGTCGTCGCCGCGCTCGGGCGCACGCCCGAGCTGGCCGAAGACGAAGCCGCCGACCGTATGGAAGTCCTCGTCCGGCAAGTCGGTGCCGAAGCGCTCGTTGAAGTCGTCGATCGAGAACATCCCGTCGACCCGGTACGAGTCGTCGTCGATCTGTTCGACCGGCTCCTCGGGCACGTCGAACTCGTCCTCGATCTCCCCCACGATCTCTTCGAGCAGGTCCTCGAGCGTCGCGATCCCGACCATTGCGCCGTACTCGTCGATCACCACCGCGAAATGGCTGTTCGTGCGCCGGAACTCCTGCAGCAGGGAGGCGAGATCCTTCGTCTCGGGGACGACGTACGCAGGCCGCAGCAACGACTCGAGGTCGAGGCCGCCGAGCCCGCGGTCGTGAATCGCCTTGAAGAGGTCGCGCACGTGCAGGACGCCGACGATGTCGTCGAGCGATTCGCGGAAGACCGGATAGCGCGTGTACGGCGAGTCGAGGACGACCGCAAGAGCCTCCTCCGGAGGCATGTCGACCGAGACGGCGGCCACGTCGGGCTTCGCCACCATCACGTCGGCGACGTCCTTGTCCCCGAAGACGAAGACCTTGTCGATCATCTCCCGCTCGCCCTCCTCGATCTGTCCCTGCTGCGTGGAGCGGGAGACGAGCATGCGCAGCTCGGCCTCGGAGTGAACCTCGCGCTCGGCGCCGGGCGGCTCGAGCCCG
>DASXOM010000001.1:0-3047 GCA_036494245.1 Gaiellaceae bacterium | reverse complement strand
ATTGCGCAAGATTCCCCACTGCTGCCTCCCGTAGGAGTCTGGGCCGTGTCTCAGTCCCAGTGTGGCTGATCGTCCTCTCAGACCAGCTACGGATCGTCGCCTTGGTGGGCCGTTACCCCGCCAACAAGCTAATCCGCCGCGAGCTCGTCCTTGGCCGAAGGCCGAAGCTATCTTTTCCGACCGCCCCGAGAGGCTGTCGGGCCATCCGGCATTAATCCGAGTTTCCCCGGGCTATTCCGGTGCCAAGGGTGGATTACTCACGTGTTACTCACCCGTTCGCCGCTGTCCCCGGACCCGAAGGTCCGGTTCTCGCTCGACTTGCATGTGTTAAGCGCGCCGCCAGCGTTCGTCCTGAGCCAGGATCAAACTCTCCGTGAAGATAATTGCCGGCCCGAAGGCCGACAGTCTTTTCACCTTGAGCTTGTGCTCAAAGTCCCATCCCGAAGGATGGAGACAGGGTTCATCTAAGCCGAACGGCCGAAGCCGTCCGGTCTCGACGTAAAACGCACGCTGTTGAGTTTTCAAAGACCAGGCCGTCGTGACGGCGTAAAAAAGGCCCCGACTCGCGCCAGAGGCCCAAGGAAGCTCGGAAATAGTACCCCGAATCGTCCGAAGGCGCTCCGTTTTCGTCGTTTGCAGGGACTTTCCTACACCGCCCGCTCGGGCAGCCGGTGGATTGTAGCAAGGGGGAGCCCTGCGTCAACTTGAAACAAGCCGCAAGAAGCGGCGTTTCCCTGCCTGCAGCGTGCGCCCGTCCAGCTCGGCCCAGGGGTGGTCGTACCCCGCGACCGGCTGCCCGTCGAGCTTGACCCCGCCCTGGTCGATCGTCCGCCGCCAGTGGCTCGTCGACTCCCCCAGGGTCGCGGCCAGGAATGCCGGCAGATGCAGTGGGTCAGAGCCCTCGAGCCGGGCCTCCTCCACCTCCGCGGGCGCCTCGTGCCGGCGCACGACCCGCGTGAAGTGCTCCTCGGCCGCGCGCGCCGCCTCCTCCCCGTGCGAGCGCGCGACGATGAACCGCGCGAGCGCGAGCTTCGCCTCCATCGGGTCGCCCGCCGGCACAGGCTGCTCCGCGACGAGGTTCCACCACTCCGTGATCTGCTCGTCCGGGATCCGCATCGTGCGCCCGAACATCTCCTCGGGAGCAGCAAGCAGCGGGATGTTGTTGCCGACCGACGAGCTCATCTTCTCGCCGTCCCACGAGAGGAGCAGCGGCGTCGTCAGCGCCACCTGCGGCTCGAGCCCGTACGCCTCCATCACGTCGCGGCCGGCGAGCAGGTTGTACGTCTGGTCGGTCCCGCCGAGCTCGACGTCCGCCTCGACGGCGACCGAGTCGTACGCCTGCATGAGCGGGTACAGCAGCTCGGAGATCGAGATCGGCTCGCGCGCGGCCATCCGCTTCGCGAAGTCGTCGCGCTCGAGCATCCGCGCGACGGTGATGACGCGCGCGAGGCGCACGACCTCGGCGTAGCTCAGCTTCGACAGCCACTCGCCGTTGTACCGCACCTCGGTGCGATCGGGATCGAGGATCGCCATCGCCTGCTCGAGGTACGTCTTCGCGTTGCGGTCGATCTCCTCGTCGGAGAGCACGGGCCGCTCCGCCGAACGACCCGAAGGATCGCCGATCCGCGTCGTGTAGTCGCCGATGATGAGGACGCCGGTGTGCCCCTCGTCCTGGAAGGCGCGCATCCGCTGCAGCGGAATCGCCCGCCCGATGTGGATGTCGGGCGAGGTGACGTCGATGCCGAGCTTGACGCGCAGCGGGCGCCCGAGCTTCAGCTTCTGCTCGAGCCCGCCCGCCGGGAGGACGTCGACCGCGTTCCGGGTGAGGTCGGCGATGCTCATGGAAGCGCAACCGAGAGCGCGACCGGCTCGATGTCGTCGGCCGGCTCGAACCCGAAGACCTGGCCGACGAACGACAGCGTCGCCTCGAGCGCGCGCACGACGTTCTCCTCCTTGCGGAAGCCGTGCCCTTCTCCCTCGAACGGGAGGTACGCGTACGGAATCCCCTTCTGCTCGAGCACGTCGACCATCATCTCGGCCTGGCTCGGCAGCACGACCTTGTCGTCGAGCCCCTGGAGCAGCAGCAGCGGGCGCTCGAGCCGGTCGGCGAAGTGCACGGGCGAGCGCGCACGGTAGAGATCCGCGCGCTCGGGATACGGGCCAATCATCGAATCGAGGTAGCGCGACTCGAACTTGTGCGTGTGCAGCGCGAGCGCCTCCGCGTCGGCAACGCCGAAATAGCTGACCCCGGCGGCGAACGCCTCGGGGTCGAAGACGAGTGCGCAGAAGACGACGTACCCGCCGGCGCTTCCGCCCTCCACCCACGTGCGCTCGGGATCGGCGTCGCCGGTCTCGGCGAGGTGCTTCGCCGCCGAGACGCAGTCCGCCCAGTCGATCTCGCCCCAGCGTCCGTTGAGCAGGCGACGGTACTCGCGGCCGTAGCCGGTGCTGCCGCGGTAGTTGACGTCGACGACCCCGATACCCCGCTGCGTGAAGTACTGCGTGTCGAGCCCGAGATGCGGGTCGACGTGCGCGGTCGGGCCGCCGTGGCACGTGACCTGGAGCGGCGGGGCCTCGTCGGCGGGACCTTCGAAATCGGAGCTCGCGGGCGGGTAGTAGAACGCGTGCGCGTTCACGCCGTCGGCGGTCGGGAACTCGATCGCGCGCGGGACGGAGATCGCGGCCGGATCGAGCTCGACCTCGAGCGACCGGCGCAGAATCTCCTCCCGGCCGCTGTCGACGTCGTACGACACGAGCGTCGACGGCTGCGTCGGGGAGCCGGCGGCGAAGACGACGCGCGCGCCGTCGGCGGCGAGCGCCGTGCTCGAGTACGAGGTCCAGTCGAGCCCGAGGTCGCGCAACGCGCCGTCCTCGAGCACGTGCAGCGCGTCGGCCGCGCCGCGCGTGACGACGCAGACGACCCGTCCGTCGCCGAGGAACGCGTACCGCGTCATCCCGAAGACCCAGGCGGGCCCGCCGATCTCGGCGTCGGCGAGCGACGTCAGCTGTTCCCCCTCGCGGTAGAGGTTCCACCAGCCCGTGCGGTC